>DPIG01000088.1 GCA_003522725.1 Candidatus Omnitrophota bacterium | reverse complement strand
ATTATATATCAATGCTAGGGGCAAGTAGCAGGGGTCAGGGGTCAAGATTTTTTATTCCTTGACCCTTGTTCCTTGCCCCTTGACCCTGCAATTATTTTATCCGTAATGTCTTTCACCGTATCATTTTCCTGCACCGCAATCCACTCCAATCTTTTTTCTTTTCGAAACCACGTCAATTGCCGCTTGGCAAACCGGCGCGTGTTCAGCTTTATCAATTCCCGGGCGTGGGCCTCATCGTACGAACCGTCTAAAAATCCGCGGATCTCCCGCAGTCCGATGAGACGTTCCGCCATCGGGCTCAAAGAAACACCCCGCAGATGTTCGATCTCCTGGACGGCACCGCGGGCAAACATATCATCTACCCGCCCATTGATACGACGGTAAAGGGCGTCTCTGTCCATGGTCAGGGCAACAGCCTTAATATCGTATGTTCCCCAAAGCCCGCGGCGTTTCTTGCGCAAACTGGAGATCGGCTCCCGGCGCGTCTTGTAAACTTCCAAAGCGCGGATAATCCGGCGCGCATCATTGGGATGGGTTCTTAATGCCGCCGGGGAATCGACCTTTTGAAGTTTCTTGTAAAGATATTCACTGCCATAACGCCCGGCTTGCTTTTTCAATTCCTCACGGATAGCATCATTTTTGGGCGCGGACGGGAAAATCCCGTCCAGAAGAACCTGCATATACAATCCACTGCCCCCGACAACGATCGGGATATGATCACGCGCATGGACCGCGCGGATGGCCTCAAGGGCGAGGGTGTTGAACCGGGCGACGTCAAATTCCTCCCCCACTGAAACGCAACCGATGAGATGATGCGCCGCCGTTTTGAGCATCCGCGCGGAAGGTTTGCTGGTCACGACACGTAGTTCCTTATAGACCTGCATGGAATCGCAGGATATGATTTCACCGTTGATACGTTTTGCCAGAGAACAGGCGACTTCGGACTTTCCAATAGCGGTGGGGCCGACGATGAAAATAATCTTATTAGAGTTCATAAGAATTCGGGACTAAAGACAGAAGACTAATGACTAAAGACTTTATTATTTTTCATTGAGGGTCTATGGTCTTCAGTCCTGTTTTATTACGGATATATCTGGGCAGGATAACCGAATTTGGCCAATCTGTTCTTCAATGCCTGCGCGTCCTTGAGCATGGCCAGCTGGCCGACGCGCACGCGGTAAAATTTCCGGTTTTGGGAATCAAGCGATTCGATGATATAAGCGTATTCCTCTTTCTGCTTCAATTCATCGACCAGCGCCTCGGCCAGCCGGCGTTCCACAAAGGCGCCCACCTGCACGGCGAAGTAATGTTTCTCGTCCAGCAACTGTTTGGCCGCGGGCACCTCAAGGCTATTGGGAAAAGACCGGACGATCTTCTCCAGACAATCCGTCGCCTGCCCCCAACGGGCGAGTTTCATATTGACTTTCGCCAATTTGAAATAAACCAGACTCACCGCCTCCGGCTTGTCGCCTTCCTTCAAAAGTTCCTGCAGCGTCGCGTCGGCCTGCGGGTATTCTTCCAGCAGGTAATATGCGTCAAAAAGCCCCAGATAAACGCGCTCGCGCAGTTGCGAGCCCAACTTCTCATTCTTGATCTTGTTGAACGATTCCAGGGCCCCCTGATACTGCGCCTGTCTTAACTGACTTAACCCGATGTAATACTGCGCTTTCTGGCCCACCGGATCTTTGGGATGCGCGGCAAGAACATCTTCCGCCAGTTTCTGCGCCCTGATATAGTCACGGTTAAGAAGAGACGCCTCGATATCCCTCATGTCGGCATAAGCGGGTGTGCCGATGGCGAAAATAACGCAACTCCATACGGCGGCGAAAAATATTTTGCTGACGAGATCTTTTTTCATAACCGTTATCTTAACAAAAATAAAGGAAAACTCCAGCAACTTTTCCGCGGACCTAACGGACCGCCAAAAGCACAAACGCACAAGAACATGCGTGTCATGTGTCTTGCGCGCTTGCGCCCCGGAGTTTCGGCCTTTAAGAACCTATTTTTTCCGACGCTGACCTGCGGCGGCCTTAACCCTGCCGGGATGTTTTGCCGCCGCTTTCACGGCCCCGGAATTTTGTTTCCCGGCACGATAAGCTTTTTTAGCCGCGGCGGGATGGTTGTCAGCCGCCCGGTAAGCCTTCTGTGCAGCACCGGGATGTCGCTCGGCGGCGTTGTAAATTTTCTTCGCCGCGTCCGGATGTTTCTGGGCATCCTTGTAAAGTTGTTTTGCCGCGCCAGGATGTTTTTCAGCCGCGCGGTAAACCTTTCTGGCGGCATCCGGATGTTGTACGGCATCCTTATATAATTGTTTGCCGGCACCGGGATGTTCCTGATACGCCTTCTTTACGTCCTGAGGCGATAATCTCTCAGAAGGAGGCAATGCCCCGCGGTCCCTTCTATCCTCACGGTGATCGCGCACATCCTCACGCCGATCAATAACATCTTCCTTGCGGTCACGCACATCTTCACGCCGATCACGGACATCCTCTCTTTGGTCCCATACGTCCTCCCTCGCGTCGCGGATATCTTCCAGTTTGTCTTTCCGTCCGCCCTCATGCCGCGCGTCCCAGACATCTTCCCGCGCGTCGAGGACATCTTCTCGACGATCCCAAACGTCCTCCCTACGGTCACGGACATCCTCCGCACGGTCCTTGTAATCCTCCCTGCGGTCACGCACGTCCTCTCTACGGTCACGCACATCCTCGATCCGGTCTTTAAAGTGAGGACCCGTCCCCGGCCCGCCGACGGGTCCGGGCGGATTGACGCCAGGATGCTCCGCTAAAAACTTGCGGTGTTTATACGCCTCTTCGGCCACCTCCGGATGCCGGTTGATCCACTCCCTCTTTTCATAAAGTTTCTTCGCCACATCAGGATGGTTCTCCAAAAACTCCCTATTCTTGAAAACCTCTTTCGCGACTCCCGGATGCTGGCTCAACCACTCGCGGTTTCCGTAAACCTCCTGGGCCACGCCCGGATGTTCCTTAAGCCATTGACGGTTGGCGATCAACTTTTTAGCTACTTCAGGATGTTCTTCAAGCCATTGGTGATCTTTATAAAGATACGGGAGCTCCCCTTTATGCTCAATAAGCTTCCGCTTCTCGGCCTGTTTGTACGCCTTGGCCTCATCCAAATCCAGGGCACCGTCACCGTCGGCATCGAACTGGACGGCCTGGTCCCAGCGCTCATCCCCAAAGGCCTGGGCCTCTCTCTGCGTACGGTTGTTCGTCCAGTCTTGTTCCGTCAAAAGTCCGTCGTCACCGGCCAGTTTATCAAATTTGCCTTTGTCATAATATTCATCATACTTCTCAACAATCCCCTCGCCCGTCGCGCCGGCGTGTCTTTCCTTGAAGTCCTCCAGCCTTTCCTGCCTGGTTTCGATGACATGCGCCGCGCCGGGATGCTTTTCCTTAAACGCCTCGATACGTTCGGCACGCTTTCCGATGGCGGTGAAAACCCCGCCGCCTTCCTGCGCCCCCGCGGCCGGCACCATCCAGATGCCGAACGCTAAAACAAGGAACAATCTTTTCATGGTTTTACCCTCCCTTTCCGATTTTACCGCATGCTTTGCACGCTTGTCATATCCATTCTTTTAAACACAGCGTTTGCAAAAAAGTTTCGCGAAAATTTTACCGGCTGTTCCGGCGGTCATTTACTTTTTGCCTGAACTTCTCTCTTAATTCCTGTTTCCGTTCCGGCGCAAGACTCTGCCATTTCTCCCTGCGCTCCCTTAATCGCTGCCTTTGTTCGGGCGGTAATTTTTTCAAGCGATGGAACTTTTCCCGGATCCGTCGCTTCTGCTCCGGCGGCAACTGTTTCCATTTCTTGTACTTCTCAACGATTTCCCGGCGCCTTTCCGGCGGCAAATTTTTCATTTTCTTCCAATTCCGGCGCACCTTTTCTTTTTGTTCAGGGGACAACTGCTGATATTGCTGGAATTTCTGTTTGATTTCAGCCTTGCGCTCCGGGTCCAGATTCTTCCACTGTTCCAACCGTCCCTTCAACTTCTGTTTCTGTCGGGGGCTCAATTGTTGCCACCGGCGCAGGGCCTCCGGGGAGACTTTCCCGCCTTTGGCGGTGCTTTCTTGCCCTTCAGCCGGTGTCTGATCTGCACCGGCGTAGCCGGTTCCGCAGGCCAGCGCGGCAGTCAGAATAAAATAAAATATATACGATCGAAATCGCCTATTATTCATTTTGCTCTCCCTCCCATTTATCTAAAGCCTCGTAGTCGTCCACCAGGGGCACCTCTTCTTCCAGAAATTCCAGACTCTCCAGAAACTCCAAATTCGCGATAACCTCCGTATCCTCGCCGGAAGAATCCTGCGCCGGCTGAAGATGGTCAGCCGCGAGAGGCGATATCCGCATAAAAAAACTCAAAACAAACGGCCCCAGGATGAAGATTAAAAGATTCCTTTGCAATTTACAGGTTGATCTCATGTTACGTCTCCAGACTGCCCCAATTTTCGATCACTTCCAGATCCTCAAGGAAATCCATCTCTTGAATAATATCAAAATTCTCAGCGAGCTCGACATCCTTGGCCATATCCAGCTCCTCCTGATTCAAACTGGCGGCCAGATCCTGCCCCTCCCGCATCTGCCAATAATTGCGCAGAGAAAAAACCCCGGTAATGAGCAAGACACAAACCGCTACATAAACAGGGGCTAGACGTCTGCGGCGCAACCTGTCCAGCGCTTCCCCAACTTTTTGAGCTGCCTCTTCATGCCAGGGCCGCTGGATGGAAACCTTTGTCCAGAATCGGGAGACATAGCCGGGGGCAGGATCAATATTCTTCCACTCCCCCAGCATCTTCCAGGAGCGTTCCAGGGCATGCAGTTCCTTTTGGCAGGCCGCGCACGAAGCGATATGTTCCTTGACGAGCAGGGTCTCTTCCTGCCCAAGCTCACCGTCCAAATAAACCGGAATCAATTTCTTAATCTCGGTACAATTCATTTTGATTACCCCCATCCATTGAAACACCGCGCTTATGAAAAAGTTTCGGTATTTTTGATCAATTTTTCTTTCAAATTTTCCTTCGCCCGGCTCAAAAGAGACTTCACCGCTTCGACAGAGACACGCATGGTTTGAGCGATCTCCTCATAAGAGAACTGTTCATACCGACGCAAAATGACCGCCATACGCTGATTCTCCGGCAAGGCATGAATCGCCTGGCGCACGGCCCTCATCGTCTCCTGCCGAAGAAGATCTTCATCCGGCCTTACGCCGGAAGGATCTTCCACGTCCCGCTTGAGTTCTCCCTCCTGTGATGAAAATGGTTCGTCCAATGAAACAACTGACCCGCGATTCCGTCTCAATTCATTGAGACTAATATTTTTGGCGATTGTATAAATCCACGTCTGAAATTTGGATTGAGGACGGTAAGCAGAGACGGCTTGATAAACTTTCATGAAGACCTCCTGAGTCAGGTCTTCGGCGATCTCTCTTTGACCGACAAAACGGTGAATGAAATTGAGGAGGCGGGGGTAATACTTATGCATGAGCGCTTCAAAGGAGGCCTTGTCGCCTCCCTGGAACTCAAGCATCAAATGAACGTCGGGGTCGAAAAGATACGGATTGGTTTTATCCTGAAAGAGCATTGTCCAGATCACCAATGAGGTCTTGGGCTCCTTCAATGCCGACGGATACGCGGATGGTTTCTTTGGTGATCCCGGAAGCTTTCAATGCTGGCTCGCCCATAGAAGCGTGGCTCATGGACCAGGGATGCTCGATGAGCGATTCCACGCCGCCGAGAGACTCGGCGAGGGAGAAATATTTCAGGCGCTTGAACAACTGGTCGGGCGTGATCTTTTTCGTGTCCAGCTCAAAGGCCAGCATCCCGCCGAACCCGCTCATCTGTTTTTTGATCAAGGCATATTGCGGGTGGCTTTCGAGGCCCGGATAATAGACTTTTTTGACATGTTTGTGTTGCTCCAGATGCCGGGCGATGGCCAGGGCGTTGGCCTGATGAGTTTCCATCCTGGGGACGAGGGTCTTGATCCCGCGCAACACCAGCCACGCGTCGAAGGGCGCTTCGGAAACACCCAGGGCGTTGACCAGAAACCGGCCGCGCGTTTCCAGGTCTTTGTTCCCGTAGATGACCGCTCCGCCGACGACATCGCTGTGACCGTTCAAATATTTGGTCGTGGAATGGACAACGATGTCCGCCCCGAAATCAAACGGACGCTGGAAATACGGGCTCAAGAACGTATTATCCACGACCGTCAGGATTTTTTTGGATCTGGCAAGCCCGATGACGCCCTCCAGATCGACGATATTTAACAACGGGTTCGAAGGCGTTTCGATCCAGACCATTTTTGCCTTCGCGGTTATGGCCTTCCTGACCGCCCGCGGATCCCGCATGTTGATAAAATCAAAAGAGATCCCCCCCCGGGAAAATACCTGGGCAAAAAGCCGGTAAGTGCCGCCGTAGATATCATCTCCGGTGACCACGTGATCCCCCGGTTTTAAATAGAACAAAACCGCCGTGATGGCCGCCATGCCGGTTGCCGTGGCGGAACAACCCACACCGCCTTCGAGCGCGGCGATATTTTCTTCAAGGGCGCTCCTGGTGGGGTTGCCGCTGCGGGTATAATCATATCCCTTGTTCTTGCCCAAGGCGTCGAAATAAAAGGTGGACGTCGGATAGATCGGTGTGGTGACCGAATTGTAGCTCGAATCCTTGTAAACGCCGGTATGCACGGCTTTGGTGCGCAGATCAGGTCTGTTTTTGTTCTGCTTGTTCATTCGCGTGTCCCGTCATTTTTCCTCATTCCCTTTCCAGAAGGAAATGACGAGGCTCGCCCCGCCAATTTCATAGAATTTGGCGGGGCAGCCTTTTTCTGGTCGATATTCTACCACGGCCGCCTGAAAACGTATAGCCTTTAACTCTTCCCGCATTGCCTCACATTAAATG
>DPIG01000067.1 GCA_003522725.1 Candidatus Omnitrophota bacterium | reverse complement strand
AACTCCGCAGGGTGGAGAGTTTCCGGGTCAGGGTGCGGGGTAAATATTCCTTCGTACGAAGGTGGGCAAGGAACCGGCGCAGAAACAGATAATCGATCTTCTCCGGCGCCGTCGCGCCGGCAAATTCCGCGAATTCCCGCAGATCAACCGAATAATTCAGGGTGGTGTGCCGGGAATAATTCTTTTCAACCTCGAGGTAGGTAATGAATTTGTCTATAAAACGATCCATAGTCCCATCAGGACGTAGGGTCCGGCCCCGGTTGACTTTGAGGTAATTCTTTTGCCACATAGGTGCATTTGGGATAATGACTGCATCCGTAAAACGCCCCCCGGCGCGACTGGCGCTTGACAAGTTCCCCGCCGCAATCTTTCTCCGGGCATTTAATGCCGGTGGTGAACGGCTGCGCGAATTTGCATTCTGGGAACCCCGAACAGCTCAAAAACTTTCCCCGGCGGCCCCATTTGACCTGCATCTGCTTGCCGCATTGCGGGCAATACTTATCGACAAATTCGTGCTGCTTGACGATGTTCCCTTCGGCAAAAGCGAGTTCTTCCTGGAACGGCTTGTAAAATTCGGCAAGTAATTTCGGATATTCCAGTTCTCCTTCTTCGATCAGGTCCAGACTTTCCTCCATCCGCGCGGTAAAACCGATATCCATGATCTTCGCAAAATATTCCACCAAAAGGTCGCAGATCGTTATCCCCAATTCCGTGGGCGTCAAGTAGCCGCGCTCACGGGTAACGTAATTGCGGTACACAAGCGTTTCAACGGTCGCGGCATAGGTGCTTGGCCGTCCGATGCCGTCCTCTTCCAGCGCCTTGACAAGGCTCGCGTCCGAAAAGCGCGGCGGCGGTTTGGTGAAATGCTGGGTCGGGTGGACCTCGATCAACTTCAAAATATCACCTTGCGCGTAATGCGAAAAATCAATTTTTGTCTCTTCTTCCTGCTCATCACGGATCAGGGTGAGGAACCCGTCGAAAAGAAGCGTTGAGCCGGAAGCGTTCCACTGGTATTGACCCGACTGGACTTCGACGCGTTTTTGCTCGTACACCGCCGCGGTCATCTGCGCGCTGACGTACCGCCGCCAGATCAATTCGTAAAGCTTGTATTGGTCCGGGGCCAGGAATGACTGGATATCTTCGGGTTTGCGCAAGACATCCGTCGGACGGATGGCTTCATGGGCTTCCTGGGCGGATTTTTTGGATTTATATTTATTAGGTTCATCCGGCAGGTACTTGTTGCCATAACTTGTTTTGATGAAAGACCGCAGTTTGCCCATCGCGTCCGCGGAAATGTTCACCGAGTCGGTGCGCATATACGTGATAAGGCCAAGGACTTCGCCGTTTCCCAATTCAATGCCTTCGTACAACTGCTGGGCGATGAGCATGGTGCGGTTGGCGTTAAAGCGTAATTTATTGAACGCTTCCTGCTGCAGCGTGCTGGTAATAAGAGGCGGCCCGGGCCGGCGCTGGACTTCGCGTTTTGAAATGGCGGAGATCACAAACTTTTCATCCTTGATCTCTTTCACGATTTTGTCCGCCTGCTCTTTCCCCGTCAGTTCGATCTTCTCATTATTCATCTTCTCCAAAGAAGCGTTAAGTAAATCGGCGAACCCCTGTTTCTGGAGATCAACGCTGATCTGCCAATATTCCTGGGGAACGAAACTTTTGATCTCCCGCTCCCGCTCAACAATGATCCGCAACGCCACGGATTGCACGCGTCCGGCGCTCATCCGGGACCCCACTTTTTTCCACAGCAACGGGCTGATCTTGTAGCCGACGATGCGGTCCAGGATGCGGCGGGCCACTTGCGCGTCGATCTTTTTGCGGTCGAACTCCCGGGGATGTTTGAAGGCCTCCAGGACCGCTTCCTTCGTGATCTCCTGAAACGTGACGCGGTAAACTTTTTTGCCGTCGCCGATATGTTCGATGAGGTTCCATCCGATCGCCTCCCCCTCCCGGTCAGGGTCGGTCGCGAAATAGATCTCTTTGGCGCTTTTGACTTCTTTCTTGAGTTTCGTCAGCAGTTTGGACTTGTCCCGCAAAACGATGAATTTCGGCTGGAAATTATTCTCGATATCCACGCCGAGCGTGGATTTCGGCAAATCGATCAAATGCCCCATGGAGGAGAGCACCTTGAACTTGTCCCCCAGGAACTTGTTAATGGTCTTGACTTTTGCCGGTGACTCGACGATAACAACCGCTTTGGCCATAATACCTACCTTACGAATAGTTTTCCGGGTAATTGTTTGATCAGATGTTTAAGCTCCAGACACGAAAGCACCGTCGTCACGCGTAACGCGTCCGTCCCGCAACGGTCGATCAGATGATCGATATGGACCGGCCGGTCACTGATAAATCCATAAACTTGCTGTTCCGTTGCGTTCATTGCTCCCGACGCGACAGGGTCCTTTCGTTCCGGGGGCGTAACACTTCCCTGAAATTCCCGCAGTAATTGCGGGTGGATATCTTCCAGAATGTCTTCAACGCAACTGACCAGTTTCGCACCCTGCTTGATCAGCCCATGCACGCCTTTTGACGTCGGGCTGTCGACTTTTCCGGGAACGGCGTAAACTTCCCGTCCCTGTTCCAGCGCGAAATCGGCCGTGATCAGCGCCCCGCTTTTTACGGCCGCCTCCACCACGATCACGCCCATGGAAAGCCCGCTGATGATCCGGTTGCGGCGGGGAAAATTCTGCGCCACGGGCGGCATGGTCATCGGAAATTCCGAAATGACGGCCCCGCCGGAGGCTATTTCCGCGAAAAGTTTTTCATTTTCCGGAGGATAAACCGTGCTCAAACCGCATCCTAAAACGGCAACGGTGTGCCCGCGAGCTTTTAATGCCCCCGTATGCGCGGCTGTATCGATCCCCCGGGCCATGCCGGAGACGATCGTAAAACCGGCCTCCGCCAAACGCGCCGACCACTGCCCCGCGATCGAATTCCCATACAGGCTGGCGTTACGCGAACCAACGACCGCGATGGATAGCGACAAATTCTCCGGCAACCGCCCTTTGACATAAAGGACAACCGGGCTGTCGGCGATCTCGCGTAAACTTTCCGGATATTCTTCGTCATGAAACGTCAAGACACAGACACCGTGCTGGGCGATGAGCGCGAGTTCTTTGGCAAGAAATTGCTCTTTGGGGAACTGGGCTATGGCCGCGGCGAGCTTGCCGGAAACGGCCTGGTCCGCGGCCAGATCATTTTCCGTCAGCGACAAGACCTTTGTGGCGCTACCGTAATATTCCAGCAATTTCCGGGTTGTCGCGTTACCGACCCCGGGAACGGCATTGAGAGTTAATAAAGCGTGCGATTCAATCATGACCTAAATGAAAAACGATCTCCTTAGCGACCTCTTCGACGGTCTTCCCATCGGTTTCCAATGTCATATCGGCGGCCTGAGCGTAAAGCGGTTGACGTTCTTTCAGTAGTTCCCTAATCCGTTCTTTGGGGGGTTCCACATTTAAAAGCGGCCGTGTCCCTTTATTTTTAACCCGCTCATAAGCCCATTGCGCGCTAACGTTCAGATGAATTATGATTCCGTTAGCCTTTAATCGGGTGATATTGTGCGGATTTAAGACAACCCCGCCCCCGCAATCGATCACTAATCCATCTTCCCCGGCAACTTCACGCACAACTTCCTGTTCTTTGTCCCTGAAATAACTTTCCCCTGATTCCGCGAATATTTGCTTGATCGGCCGGCCTTCCCTGGCTTCGATCAGCTCATCGATCGATACCGACTTCCGTTTCAAAAGTTGTGCTAACCTTCTGGCTGTCAGGGACTTACCAGACCCCATAAAACCGATCAAGACAATATTTTTTCGCGACATGGCTGGATTGTAACACACGGGCGCATCTAATACAACCCATATCCGCTTAAAATCCAGCGGATGATCGCGTCTCCCCGGAAAAGGCTGATCAAAGCGCCTCCCACCAGAAACGGTCCGTACGCGATGGCGGTGTCTTTGGTCCGTATTTTCTCCACAATGCCGTAAACGGCCCCGAAAAACGGAGCCAGGAAAAACGTAAGAATGGCCAGCTTCCAGCCCAGAAACGCGCCTACCATGGCCATGAGCTTCACGTCTCCGCCGCCCATGGACTCTTTTTTAAATAAAAAGTCGCCCAGGATACCCATCGCGTAGATAGATCCGCCGCCGACCAAAACGCCGAATAACGACCAGCCCAGAGATTTTAAATGGGCCAAAACCAACGGCCCGGTATCGGGGTCCATTCCATGTAATTCGGGGATCAACGCGCTAAAGAACACCCCGGACGCCATCCCGCCTATGCTGATCTCATCGGGGATGATCCGGTGCTCAAAATCGACAAACGTGGCCACAATGAATCCGCAGACCATGGTCAGATACGCCGGCAAAAGCGCGGTCAGGCCGAAATATTGATAAAACACAACGAACGTGACCGCGGTAATAAGCTCAACCAAAAAATACCGGGGGGAAATTTTTTGCCCGCAAAACCGGCAACGGCCCTTTAAAAGGACGTAACTGATAAACGGGATATTGTCATGCCACAGAAGCTGCTTCTTGCAATGAACGCAATGCGACCGCGGTTTGACAACGGATTTCTCATGCGGCATGCGCACGATGCACACGTTTAAGAAACTTCCAACGATTGCACCCAAAATGAACATGAAAATAGACATATCAATTCCTCATGGATTAGTTAGCGCCTTTTTCCAGCGCCTGGCGCATTTTGAGCTTGATGTCATCATCCAGCAGGACATTTGCCCAGCGCTGAAATGCGAGAACGCCCTGATAGTACAGCATGCCCAGACCGTTGGCCACGCGCGCCCCCCCCGCCCTGGCCGTTTTCAAAAGAGGCGTCATGGGCGGATTGTAAATAAGGTCGTATACCAGCAACTTGCGGTGGATCAAATCAACATCGACCAGACTGGGGTCTTCCGGCTTTAATCCCACCGATGTCGTGTTGATCAACAAATCCGCCTCGGGGATATCCAGATCATCAATGCTCGCGACCGGCTGGACAATACTGGTATCGATACGCGCGCTCAAATCCTCCAGCAAATGATCCAGGCGCTGAGGTGTGCGGTTGTATATTTTGATGGAATCCGGCCGCTCGGGGATCATGCACAACACCGCCAGGATGGCCCGCGCCGAACCGCCGGCGCCGAGGATCGCGATTTTTTTCTCGCGAGTATTGAACTGCAATTCCACCAGATGAGATAAAAACGCCGGCGCGTCAGTATTATATCCGATCAATTTGCGTTCCTTCGTAATGACGATGGTGTTGACCGCCATGATCTTCTGGGCCAACGGAGTGATATTGCCCAGATATTTAAGGACACGTTCCTTATACGGCACCGTGACGTTCAGCCCGAAGATGGGGCTTGATGACTCATGCAGCCTGGCGAAAAATCCATCAAGTTCGTTTTCTTTCAGCGGGAAAAGTTTGTAGACGGCATCGACACCCAGTTCCTTGAAGGCAATATTATGCATCAAGGGCGACAAACTATGGGCTACGGGATAGCCGATGATTCCGTAGACAGCACTTTGAGCGTCCATGAAGATTTACTTTCCGGGGGATTTTGTTGTTGGCGCGACGACTTTATTGAGGGCGTTAACATAGGCCTTGGCGGAGGCTTCCAGGATATCGGTGCTGGCCCCGTGCGCGATGACACTTTTATCTTTAAACTTGACCTTGATCGTTACCTCACCCAGCGCGTCCTTGCCCTGCGTGACGGAATGGATCGAATAATCCAGCAATTTCCCCTTGACCCTGGTGATGGCATCAATGGCTTTATAACAGGCGTCCACGGGCCCGTCGCCGGAAGAGCTTTTCTTATACGTTTTTGTCTTTGATTTCAAAACGATCGTCACTTCCGTTTTGATATTCGTCCCGCTTCGGGTGGCCAGACTGACCAGGCTCCAGGTCTTTTCCACGGCCTTGATCTCGTCTTCGACGATGGCGACCAGGTCCTCATCGAAGATCTGTTTCTTCTTGTCGGCAACGCGCTTGAACCGCTCGAAGGCCTGTTGCGCCTGGGCGTCACTAAGATCGATTCCCAAATGCTTCAGCCGGGCCCGGAAGGCATGCCGGCCGGAATGTTTTCCCAAAACCAGACCGGTCCCCGTAAAACCGACGTCCTCGGGACGCATGATCTCATACGTCGAACGCTCTTTTAAAATACCATCCTGATGGATACCGGCTTCATGACGAAAGGCGTTGTTGCCCACGATCGCCTTGTTGGGCGGGACAGTAAACCCCGTATACTTGCTGACCAGCCGTGAAACCCGGCAAATCTCCGGAGTATGGATATTCGTCATACAGCCGTAAATGTCGGAACGCGTCTTTAATGCCATGACAATTTCTTCCATGGAGGCATTGCCGGCGCGCTCCCCGATGCCGTTAATGGTGCATTCCACCTGCCGGGCGCCGCTACGCACCGCCGACAACGAATTGGCAACGGCTAATCCCAGATCGTCATGACAATGCACGGAAATAATTGCTTTATGGATATTGGGGACATTATTTTTAATATCCGCGATCAATTGGCCATATTCAGCAGGCGTCGCGTAGCCGACCGTATCCGGAATATTCACGGTCGTGGCCCCCGCATCAATGACCGCTTCCAAAATGCGATACAAAAATAATTTCTCGGAACGCGAGGCGTCTTCGGGGGAGAATTCCACATCCGCGTTTTTGTGGCGGGCATATTTAACGGCCTCGACGGCCATCTGCAAAATTTCTTCCTGGCTTTTCTTTAATTTATGCTGCATATGAATTTTGGAAGTGGCCAAAAAAACGTGGATCCGGGATCGGGCCGCGGCTTTCAAGGCATCAGCCGCCGCGTCAATATCAGCTTTCAGGGACCGCGCCAGGCCACAAACGACCGAGCCTTTGATATGCTTCGCAACGCTTTTGACCGAATCAAAATCCCCTTTGGAAATGACCGGAAACCCGGCTTCGATGATATCAACGCCCAAACGTTCCAGCGCGTGGGCGATCTCCAGCTTCTCGCGCTCGTTCATGCTGGCGCCTGGCGCCTGCTCGCCGTCGCGCAGTGTGGTGTCAAAAATAAAAACCCTGTCCTGACCCTGGTTCATCGCGTTACACCTGCTTTTTCCGAACTTTCCTGAAATCGCTGGATCGCTTCACGGGCGAATTCCAGGGAAACCGTTGCCTGGCCTTTGCCAAATTTGTTCGCGTGCGAATAAATTCGGACATTGTCGAGTTCCGGCACCGTCACGTGCCGGCGCTTGACGCCTTCCAGCCGGATATTCAACCCGACCCGTCGGACATTTGTTGTCTCAATGCCGAATACGCCGACGAATTCCTTGAGCGTTTTTTGCGAGTATCCCCACTTGTGGTTGCCGAAATGCCCGATATAAATTCTTGATTCCCACAAATTTTCCCCAAAGATGAAATCCACAAAATTGTCATAACCAAATTTAAAATACCGCCAAAGGATCGTTTTAAAATCCGGCACCTGCAGGGTTATTTTTCCGCCGACCTTCAACACTCGTGTCCACTCATAAAAAACCGGATAACGGATATATTTGTCAAAGTGCTCCAAAAGGTCTTCGGCGAGAAGCTCTTCCGCCGTTTGGTCCGCGTACGGCAGGGGCTGCGTTATATCATGCACCAGATCCGGCCGGCATTCCGGCACAGAATCGATGTTGACCCAACCTTCCAGCTTCTTCGTGCCGCAACCCAGGTGGAGTTTCATTTTCTCATCCACGACATCATGGCCCGCAACTCTTGACCCACTTTCTCCACGGGATGATTTTTGGAGTCTTCACGGTACTTGTTAAAATTCGGCCGGCCGTTTTTGTTTTCCCGCATCCACTCGCGCGCGAATTTTCCGGACTGGATTTCCTTTAATATCTTTTTCATTTCTTTGCGGGTGCGCTCCGTGATGATGCGCGGCCCACGTGTGTAATCGCCATATTCGGCCGTGTCGGAAACCCGTTGCCGCATGCCGACGATCCCGCCCTCATAAATCAAATCCACGATCAATTTTAATTCATGGACACATTCAAAATATGCCATCTCGGGCGCGTAGCCGGCTTCAATGAGCGTTTCATAACCGACCTTGATCAACGCGCTTGTCCCGCCGCACAGGACGGATTGTTCCCCGAAAAGATCCGTTTCAGTTTCCTCCTTAAAGGTCGTTTCAAAAATCCCCGCGCGGCCGCCGCCGATGCCCCGGGCATACGCCAGCGCGTCTTTTAACGCGTTTCCCGACGCGTTTTGATGGATCGCCACGAGACACGGGACGCCTTTTCCTTCTTCAAATTGTCGGCGCACCAAAGCGCCCGGCCCTTTCGGCGCGATCATCCACACATCCACATCCGCCGGAGGTTTGATCTGCCCGAAGTGGATATTAAATCCATGAGAAAATGCCAATGACTTCCCTTTTTTAAGATGGCGTTTGATGGACTTGCGGTAAAGCTCTCCCTGCGCGTGGTCCTGCGTCAGGATCATGATGACATCCGCTTTTTTCGCCGCCGCGTCGGCTTCAACGGGCTCGAAACCGTCTTTCCTGGCCTGATCATAATTGACCCCGCCCGGCCTTTGCGCGACCAAAACGTTCAAGCCGCTATCCCGCAGGCTTAACGCCTGGCCCCGGCCCTGGATGCCATAGCCCACAATGGCGATGGTCCGTCCTTTATACACGTTTAAATCCGCATCTTTGTCATAATAAATTTTAGCCATCAATTTTTCCTTTCACGATTTCTTCAGGTCAAGTGACAAATTGGCGTTTATTTTAACACAGCACATACCTTGGCGTCAAATGCAATGCTGATTGCTTGATCTTACGCAACCTGTTGGGGGACTTTGGATTCCTGCGAGAAACTAATAACGATAATGTTCCGACTTATAGGGCCCATCAAGGGGGATGCCGAGGTAATCGGATTGCTTGCGCGTGAGCTTGGTGAGTTTCGCGCCGAGAAGGTCCAGATGCAAACGGGCGACTTCCTCATCAAGCTTTTGGGGGAGACGGTAAACGCCGACTTTATGTGTGTTTTGCCAGAGTTCGATCTGGGCCAAGGTCTGATTGGTAAAGGAGTTGCTCATGACAAAGGAGGAGTGTCCCGTGGCGCAACCCAGGTTGACCAACCGGCCTTCCGCCAGGACAATGACCGAATGACCGTCCGGGAAACGGTATTCATCGACCTGGGGCTTGATGTTGATCTTCTTGATGCCCGGCACGCGTTCTAAAGCGCCGATCTGGATCTCGTTGTCAAAATGGCCGATATTGCACACGACCGCCTTGTCCTTCATTTTCGCCATGTGGTCCACGGTAATGACCTCGCAATTCCCTGTCGCGGTGACGTAAATATTCCCTTCAGACAAGGCATCTTCCAGTGTCCTCACCGCATATCCTTCCATCGAAGCCTGCAGGGCGCAGATCGGGTCGATCTCGGTGATGA
>DPIG01000087.1 GCA_003522725.1 Candidatus Omnitrophota bacterium | reverse complement strand
CTAAAAATCGAAAGGGGGATTTTTTATGGCGAAAATGGCCAGAGTAGAGGCGGTTGGACACCCGCATCATGTTATTCAACGGGGCAATCGAAGGCAGAACGTATTTTTTAGCGACAGGGATAAGCACGAATACTTAAAAATATTGAAATTGCAATCAGATCTGTTTGGTTTGAAGGTGTGGGCATATTGCCTGATGAAGAACCATATCCATTTGGTGGTTTTGCCTGAAAAAGCAGGAAGCCTTACCAGGGCGATAGGAGAGACGCATCGGCTGTATACAAGAATGGTAAACTTCCGGGAAGGATGGAAAGGTTATTTGTGGCAGGGGAGATTTAGCAGTTTTCCGCTGGATGCAAGTTATTTATATTATTGCGTGCGGTATGTGGAGCGTAACCCGGTACGCGCGGGCATCGTTAAAAGGCCGGAGGATTATTTGTTTTCCAGCGCAGGGTCGCATATATCAGGGAACAAGGGTTCTCTCCTTGATCCGTTTTATTTGATGCAGGAGATAAGAGATTGGCGGCGCTATTTGGCGGAAACAGATGATCAAGATCGCGTCCGTATTTTTCGCGAGCATATATTGACCGGAAGACCCTTGGGAGAAGAAAAATTTATTGAGAGATTAGAGCAGGATGTCGGCAGAATATTAAGGAAAATCAAGCCGGGGCCAAAAAATAATTAAGGTTACGGTATGTGTCTGGGGGTTCTTTTGTCCCGCACGTAAATACTCTTCTCGAAACTTTTGGCGTATTTTTTCAGCTCCGCGCCGATCTCGCTGATCTGCGCCACGTGGGTGATGGGCTGGTTGACGTTGCTCACAACCCCGATCGAAATGGCCAGCAACCCGAATTTCTGTTCGTGGCCCTGGCGGTCTTTGGCCACGATGTATCCCTGCCTGTGGTCTTCCGGCGGATAAAAAGAAGGCACTTTTGTATCGAATTCTTTGATGATCCCTGCGCAGGCTTTATCCGCCACCGCGTCGTCGACGATAAAGACCAGGTCGTCTCCGCCGATATGGCCGATAAAGCTGTTCGCCCCGCCCTCTTCGCGCACCACCTTGATCAGTATCCGCGCGAGTTCCTTGATGACCTCGTCGCCTTTCTCGAAGCCGTATTTGTCGTTATAGGCCTTGAATTTATCCAGATCGGCGTACCCGACGGCGAATATTTTCTTTGAATCGATGCAGGCCTGCAGCTCTTCCATGATGGAGGTATTGCCGGGCAGATGTGAGAGGGGGTTGGCGTCCAGGGAGGTGACGGTGCGTTTCAGGATACTTTTAATCCGCACCAGAAGCTCGTCCGGGTCGAAGGGTTTGATCATGTAATCGTCGGCGCCGGCCTCAATGCCGCTGATGCGGTCCTGCACCTCGCCTTTGCCGGTCAGCATAATGACCGGGATGTGCCGCAGCAGGATGTCTTTTTTGAGCGTCTTGCAGAGCTCCCGGCCGTTCATCACCGGCATCATGTAGTCGCAGATCACAAGGTCCGGCATTTTCTGCAGGACGAGTTCCAGTCCGGCTTTCCCGTCATTGGCCTGAAAGACCTGGTAGTGCCCGGAAAGCGTCAAATTGAGGACGTCCAGGATGTCGGGGTCGTCGTCAACCGTTAAAACTCTCATTTTGCGCATGGCAGGTGCCTCTTTTATCCCGTTACCGGCGCCGCGGGGTCAAAAGGAAGCGTGAAGTGAAACGTCGTCCCGCGGGTTAATTCGCTGGTCACCCAGATCTTCCCCTTATGGACATCGACGATCTTTTTGACCAGCGACAGCCCCAGCCCGGTCCCTTTGACGCTTTGGTTGATCTCGTTATCCACCCGGTAGAATTCATCGAAGAGTTTGTTAAGGTCCGCCTTGGAGACGCCGATGCCGGTGTCCGAGACCTCGATGGCGGCCGCGCGGGGATCGTGGCGGACCCGGACGGTGATCGTCCCGTTTTCCGGCGTGAATTTGATGGCGTTGCCGACGAGGTTGATGAATATCCTTTCCACCTGGTGTTTGTCCAGGACCAATGCCGGGATACCTTCGCTGATGTCGGTTTTCCATTGAAGATTTTTTTCCCTCATCTGCGGCGTCAGCAGGTCATGCGCGGTCTCGATGATCGCGGCGATATCGCATTTTTCCATTTTCATTTCCACCCGGCCGGATTCGATACGCGCGATGTCCAGCAGGTTGTTGATCATCTTCACCAGGTTGTCCGAGTGCGCGTTGATCTTTTCCAGACGCTCTTTGACCGTTTCGGGGACGGCGCCCAGTTTGCCCGTGATGAGCAATGAGGCGTACCCTTTGATGGAGGTCAGCGGCGTGCGCAGCTCGTGGGAGACCGCGGAGATAAATTCGGATTTCATTTTGTTGATCTCTTTGACCTCCTCCAGCGCCAGGGCCAGCTGTTTGGTGCGTTCCTGCACTTTGGATTCCAGCACCTGGCTGGCGACGTAGGCCTGTTCGAAGAGCCGCGCGTTCTCAAGCGCCTGGCCGATCTGGTTGGCCAAAACCGAAACGAGTTCCTCGTCACCTTCCGTGATCGCGGAGGCGTTGGAACGGTTTCCGACAAAAAGGATCCCGGAGATGTTGTTTTGGGTCAGGATGGGGGTCAGGACAAAATGTTCCACGTCGAAGATCCGGATGATGGATTCCTTGGCCTGTTTGGAAGAGGCCGCCGATGTAAAGGCGTGTCCTTCCTTGAGGGCTTGAGTCAGGCTCCTTTCTTTTTCCAGGCTGGTGACGACGAATTGGACATCTTCCGGGGAAAACCCGACGTTCAAACGGCACTGCAAGGCCTGGTCCTTGTCGTAAACGCAGATGAGATTTTTTTCAAAGCCCAAGTCAACGATCAGGGACTGGTCGAGGCGCTTGAAGATTTCTTCTTCATCCAGGGTGGTGCTGATCAGCCGCGAGGTTTTTTGCAGGGCGTCCAGCCCGTTAAGACGCTTGTCGAGCTCTTCCTGGGCCTTGTTCAATTCCAGGTCGGTGCGCACGATCAGTTTGGCCTGTTCATCGAGGTCGTTGAACGATTTCGTCATTTCCCGCAAGGAGGTCTGAAGCCGGCTTAACTGCTCGGTCTTGCTTACCAAAAGCAGGATAAGAACAGTCCCCAGGATGATTGTAAAAACACCGACAGCGAGCAATAGGGGAAAAGTCGTCATATCTGTTTTTTATCCTTAACCGATGGCCAATATAGTGATACTTTCGTTCTGCAGGTGAGGCCTTTTGAACCTCTCCGTCGACTGCATGGGAGAAACTTCCCCGTTGGTGTACATGCCGATGACGGGGATCCGTGAGCCGAAAACTTCCTTGATCTTGACGATCTCCTGGAACGCCATCCTGCCCAGAAGTTTCAGGCGGGACATCGATTCCAGGACGATAATAAGCTTCGGGTCCTTGCCCAGCAGGTTCTGGCGGGCCTCTTCCGCGGCGCCGCGGGCGGCCTGCTTGCAGGATTCCTTGTTGCCGATCATCAGGTGGACCCGCGTCCCTTGCGGGATGTCTCCCTGGCATACAATACTCCCATCGGAACGGATGTCAACGGCATTCCGCAGCAGATAATTCCGGCTTTCTTCGATATAGATGCCCAGCGGATAAAGGATGGCCATCTGTCCGGAGCGGCGGCCGCGCAATTGCGCGGCTTCTTCTTCAAAATATTGTTCATAAATGTTGTAGGCGGGCTTGCCGTCGATGGACCCGATGATGTTGCCGGCCGCGCCGGTAATGGTGCGCGGTTTTCCCAACGGCCGCCAGCCGTGCCGGCTTCCCACCCCGACGGTCATGTGTCCGCCCATGATCACCCCGCTGACGGCGTTGGTCAGCACCCGGTCGCGGTAAATTTTGAAAGCGTCCTTGTCCTGGAGATGGTTGCAGCTTCCCGCGCCCACCACGGGAAAGATGTCCCCCAGTGTCCCTTGGACACTTTTAAGGAGCGGCGAGATATTTTTTAAACGGCTGTCGACAAAAAAGACAAAGACCTGGCGGCCATGCGCGCCGAAATCGTTGAGGCAGCGCTTCGCGAGTTCCGTTCCGACGTCGGGGGGGCTCATGGTGTCGATGTGCTCGACGAAGCCGTCGCCGAATTTCATTTCATCGGAGGCGATCGCCAGAACAGCCACCCCGCGCGTTTCTATGGAACCGGAGAGGATGATCCCCGCCGTAGAACAACCGACCATCCTGGGGTCGCGCAGTGTTTCATTGACAACAGGGACGATTTTATGAGGGTCGTAATGGCCTGTGCATAAAAGCATCGCGCAGGCGGCATCGGCGCCGCGTAAGCCCGTTTTGGCCTGCATGGCCGCTTCGCGCGCGGCCTGCTGGCTGTCAAGATGACGGCTGAACCCGATGCCGATCTGTGTGGACACTTCTGATATCCCTTTCATGCGGTCTTTAGGAAAATGATTGACCGCCTCACACAATATGGTATATTGACACACAGATTTTTTGTGTCGTAAAAAGTATACTATATAACCATTCTGTTGTTAAATAGTAAATCGAATAAATGACCCCTCGGGGAGTTTTCTGGATTTCCTTACCCGGGGGGTTATCCGGAAGCCCATAGGGCGAAGGATCTCTTCATCTGCAGGGCTTCCCGGTTTTTGTCAAAACCTCGAAGCCAAATTTTTTTTCAAAAAATTTGGCCCCATCGTCTAGCCAGGTCCAGGACACTTGGTTCTCAGCCAAGGAACAGGGGTTCGAATCCCCTTGGGGCTAGTATTGCACGCTACCGGTTCCTCCGACGCTCGTCCGCCAAAGGCGGACTCGGTCGGAGTCCCGACCGACACGAAGTGGCGCGTCGGGAAAATCCGGTTGGGGCTAAAATTTTGTTTTAGATAAAACAAAATTTTAGCCCCCTGCGCGTTGATTTACGCACTTTTGTTTTCTGAAAGTGCGTAAATCAGCAGGGGGCGACGTTAAGAGGCATGACCATGAATACCAGACTTGGCATCCTGCCCGCTTTGCTTGCCGCTATTTTTTCCGTCGCCATTGTACAAAACGCGAATTCCAATAACCCCCGCGAGACGCCCGTCGTGCGGGTGGTCCGGCAAAACGCCGCCGCGGTCGTTAACATCAGCACCGAACAGATTGTCCTCTTGCGCGAGAGACCGGTCTGGGGCCAGTATGGCGGTGAATTCGATTATTTGTTCGACCAATTCTTCGGCTTCCAGACGCGCACCCGCGCTTTAAAATTGCAAAGTGTCGGCTCCGGCATCATCGTGGATAAAGACGGTTTGGTCGTGACCAACGCCCACGTCGTTCATATGGCCAGCAATATTTTCGTTATCTTCAACGATGGCACGAAAGTCCCCGGCAAAGTCGTCTATGAAAATATCCAGGACGATCTGGCCCTGGTCAGGGTCGACGCCCCAAAGCCGTTGCCGCAAGTCCGGTTGGGCGCGGACGATGACATTATTATCGGCGAAACGGTCGTAGCGATCGGGAATCCTTTGGGGCTGGAAAATTCGGTGACCGTCGGGATCATCAGCGGCAAAGGGCGGGAGATCTATTCCTCCGAGGGGCAGAAAGTGTCTGATGAGCTTATTCAGATCGACGCCCCCATCAACCCCGGCAACAGCGGCGGGGCCTTGCTTAATTTAAACGGCGAATTGGTCGGCATCAACGTGGCCGTTGTCCAGAATTCCCAGAGTATCGGCTTCGCGGTCCCCGTCAAAAAGATCAAACAGGCCATGGAAGCGCACGCGCATAATAAGCCCTTTGTCCTCAAACAGCGCCGGCCGGTCCAGCCCTTTGCCCCGGCGCCCCAAACGGGGTTGAACGAAGACAAGCGGTGGGACCCTTCAGACGAGATGGAGCGCATACGCAGGGAAATGGACCAGATGTTCAGCGGCGCTTTCGGCCGCCGGGATCCGCGGGACCAATGGGGCATGTTCAATACGGATATATTTTATGACAGCGGCCTGGACGTCAAGGAAACGCCGCAGGGCTATGAGATCAAGTTGAACGTGACCGGGCTGGATAAGGATAAGATCGATATCGAAGTCAATGACCGTTCTCTGACGATCTCCGGGGAGGGGTCCGGGATGGAAGAACAAACCTCGCCGCAGGGCGCTTTTCGTTCCCGGCAGTTCCATTCGTTTTTGCGCACGATCCCCCTGCCGGAGGACGCCGACAGCGGATCCGTCGAGACCGAGGTCCAGGGGGACAATCTTATCATCCGCATGGGTAAAAGAAAACCTTAGGAGGTGGCAGCCATGGGCATGGACTGGAAGAACAGCAAGGCCGTAAAAATTGTGGTCATTATTTTTATCGTTTTTGCCGTCCTGGGTATCGTTAAGGATATCGCGATCAAGGCTACCGTTGAGGCTGTTGCCTCGAAACTTTTGGGTACGGATGTGCGGGTGGGAGGTTTTTCTTTCGGGATCCTGCGCCAATCCGTGCGCGTCAGGGCCTTTAAGATTGAAAATCCCAAAGGGTTTCCCCAAGGAAACATGCTGGATGTCGCACAGGTCGGCGTGGACTATGATCTGCCGGCGTTGCTGGCCGGGAAATTGCATTTCCCGCTTGTCATTCTGGACTTGAACGAGATGGTCGTCGTCAAGAACCCGGACGGGGGTTTGAACGTCGATGCCCTCAAAGTCGCCGAAAAAAAGGAAGCCGCGCCGGCCGCCAAGCCGGAAAAGCCGTCGGAGCCGCTTTCTCTTAAAATTGATGTGTTGCGTCTGAACGTCAACAGGGTCGTCTTTAAGGATTACACGCGGGGGAAAGAGCCGCTCGTTCAGGTCTTTGACGTGAATTTGAAGGACAAGACCTATAAAGATATCCAGAGCGCGCAGCAGCTCGCCGCCCTGATCATGGTGGAGGCAATGAAGCCCACGGCCATCAAGGGGGCAAAAATTTACGGGGTCGCGACGATCCTGGGCGCCGGATTTTTGCCCGCCGGTATCGCGGGGACGCTGCTGGGCAAAGACAGCGCCCAGGCGGAATTCGGCGTTCCTTTAGACCGGGTCTACCAAACGGCCCTGGATATCCTTGGGAAGACCGGGACGATCACCGCCGCGAGCAGGACCGACGGCGTGATCAAAGCCGACGTCAGCGGGCAGAGTGTGACCGTGAAGTTGACCAAAGGGGAACAAGGCAAAACGCAGGTCGTCACCGCGGCGCGCAAGCTTTTGATCCCCAAGCCCGAAACGGCGCAGGGGATTTTGTATCAGATACAAGAAAAATTGAAATAAGCAATTCGTATCTCGTCGTTCGTGTCTCGTATCTCGCAAAGATTTCTAACGAGATACGAAATACGAGATACGAGATACGAGATACGTTAAATAAATACGGAAAGTATTGTCAGGATCGCGAAGACAAGGACGAAATAGCCGAAGTTGATCTTTTCGGCCAGGCGCAGGAGGATGTGGATGCTGGTCAGTCCGACGGCGAATGAGGTAAGGACCCCGACAAGCGCCAGCGGCGTCCAGGCCGCGGCGCGCAGATTTAACAGGATATTCGCCCCCAGCACGACCGGCAGGCTCATCAGAAAACTGACCTTCAGGGCGTGGGCCCGGTCGAAATTTCGCAAAAGAAGTGTGGCGACGGTCAACCCCGAACGCGAGAGCCCGGGGATGGCCGCGCATCCCTGGGCGATCCCCAGAATGGTCCCGTCTTTGACGCTCAAATCTTTGAGCGTTTTGTGCCCCTTAAGATCCTTGATCTTCAACTGTCCCCAGGCCGTTATCAAAAGGAAAATACCGATGACCAGCGTGATCGGTTTTGCCGTCGAGGAAAACTGGCCGCTCCATTGCGTGATTAGTTGACGCAGAATAAGCCCGACAGCGCCGCTAAAAATTGTCGCGACGATGAGAAAAACGGCGAGGTTCCGGGTCTCCCTGGGCTGTGAGCGGTACCGAAACAGCGCCAGGACCAGATGGGCGACGTCTTTGCGGAAATAGATCGTTGCCGCCATAAAAGTGCCGATGTGCAGGAACATGGTGTGTTGGGTCATGGCCTGGAAGCCGTCCTGATGGCCAAAGAGATTCTGCATGGCCAGGATCAAAAGGCTGGTGGAGCTCACCGGAAGCCATTCGGCGATCCCCTGGATTGTTCCCAAGACGATTTGTTCGAACATAGGATTCATCATATCAGAGTCGGGGTAATTGGAAAGAAAATTCTTGGAGAAATTCCCAGGGAAATTCACCTTTTGGCTTGTTTCACGTTTTATTTTAGGATACAATAACCTCGTTTCAAGTCGGGATGGAAAAGGACATAAAGATGAATAAGAATATTTTTATTTTGTGTTGTTTTTTCGTTGCTGGATGCGCGTTCCAGACGCTTTCCGAACCACCCGTTCTCGGCGGTAAAGGGGCTGGCGCGGCCCAGGATCCCCGTCTGACGCGCGTCAACAGCGCGCGCGTCGGGATGACGTCCCGCGAGGTGGCCGCGGCGATGGGAGAAAAGACGGTCATCGGCTACGAGCGTCCGGGGGTCGCTTCGAACGCCTATCACCCGGTAACGGTGAATAATCCTTATCACAAAGAATTCTTGCGGACCGCGGACAAGACTTGCGACGTGTTCTATTATTTTTCGCATATCCAGAGGGCGGACGGGATCATCTCCAGCGACGAACTGACGCCTTTGGTCTTTGAAAATGATATCCTGATCGGCAAAGGCTGGGATTTCTTAAATAAACTCAAGAACCAGGCAACCACGAAGTAAAGATATCCACTCTTGTTTAGCCCGATTATCCCCTATCACAGGATCCAGCGGCCTGTCCTGTGGCATGAACAGTTCGGCCGTCGCGCCCCCCTTGAAGTGGAGATCGGTTCCGGCCTCGGTGAGTTCCTCATCCGCAGCGCCTTGGCGCATCCCCGTCGCGATTACGTCGGTATTGAATTGAATTGGGAGAGGATCTGCAAAACGTTGACGGGGATCACGGCGGAACGTCGACAGGGCAGGTTGAGAAATATTCGTCTGCTAAAAATCGACGCGCGCGTGGCTTTTGAACGGCTGTTCCTTCCCCGGAGCATTGATCATGTGCATTGTCTCTTCCCGTGTCCCTGGCCGAAAAAAGGGCATATCAAGCACCGCCTTTTTTCCAACGCGTTTCTGAAGCTTGTTAACAGCCGTTTAAAGCAAAGAGGGCGGGTCAAGATCGTCACCGATTTTTTGCCTTACCGGGAATGGATTTGGGGAGAGATGGAGGGCAGCGGTTTTGAGGTCGCCGCCGGGACTATTGAGGCGCGCTACGATACCAAGTTCGAGCGCAAGTGGCAAAAAGAAGGCCAAAAAGAATTTTATGAACTTGACTTGACCAGGACGGAATCCATCGCGGTGCCCGTCAAGGAGGATGCGCCGTTGCAGGCCTATCAATTGAAAGAATTCGACCCCCAACGATTTTGTTTCGAAAATCAGGCCGGGGCCATTTCGGTCATTTTCAAGGAGATGCTCTTTGACCCCGCCAGGCAAAAAGCGATGGTCCATGTGGTCGCGGCCGAGGAAGAGCTGACCCAGCATGTCTGGATCACGGTGATGAAAAAAGGGAAAATATGGCGCGTGTGCAAATCCGACGGGCAGAATGTCCTGCCAACCCCGGCCGTCGCGCGCGCGATCGAGCTGGTTTACGAAGCCGGAAAGAAACAGGGATGAAATTATTCCAAAAGACGGCGTTGGTCCTGCTTTTCGTTTTCGCGGTATCGGCCTTACGTCCTTGTCCGGCTGATGCCAAAAAGGCGAAGGCGAAACCCGCCATGACCTGCAAGAGCGCGATCCTCTCCAACAGCACCAAAGGCAAAAGGCTTTTCGGCAAAGACGTGGACAGAAAGGTCCTGCCGGCGAGCACCGTCAAGGTCGTGACGGCCCTCATCGTTTTAGAGCGGTTGCCGCTGGACCAGTATGTGACCGTCGGATTGGCGGCGACCTATGTGCAGCCGACGAAACTCGATTTAAAGCCAGGAGAACAATACCGGGTCCGTGACCTTCTTTACGCCATCCTCGTGAAGTCTGCCAACGACGCCAGTGTTGTCCTGGCCGAGGCCGTGGCTGGCTCCGAGGAAAAATTTGTGGCCTTGATGAACAAACGCGCCAAACAGTTGGGCGCGCGCAATACCAAATTTGCCAATTCCAACGGGTTGCCGACGAAAGGGCGCGGTCAATACACAACGGCGTACGACATGTATCTTATTTTCAGAAAAGCCCTGAAACACGCTTTTTTTCGTGAGGCGATCAAGCGGAAATATAAGACGATCTACTCCAAAGATGGACGCAAGATCGTGCTGAAAAGTCATAACAAGATCCTTTTCTCCGGATGGAAAAAAGAGATCTACGGCAAAACGGGATACACCCGGGCCGCGGGGACGTGTTTCGTGGGGACGCTCGACGACCGCGGGAACACGCTGGTCATCGGGGTCTTTGGATGCGCCGACCGCTGGGGGTATATTAAAAGGGTCGTTTCCAAATACGGCGGCGTTGGACTTTAATGTCCGCCACGCCGGGGAATATTTGTTACGGAATCTCTTATAGAAATTTAGTGTGAAACATGCTATCCTTGTAGCAGTTTAATTTCAACAAAAACACGGGAGGAAATAAGATGGAAAACCGGATTTTTACACTTGTCCTTACGGGAGTTCTGGCGGTCGTGATCAGTGTCGGGATTGTTTCAAAGCAGGCGAAAGATCCGATGTTGCGTCAGTTGTTAAAGCAGCAGGCGGATATCCTTGGCGCCCAGCAGCGTATGGAGAAGAATTTGACCGCGGGCCAGCAGCCTTCTTTTGAAATTGGGCCGTCCGCGCAATTCATGCAGAAATATCAAACGCTCGAACAGCGGGTGGCCGCGATGGAGGCCAAGTTGACAGCTCTCCAGCAGGCCGGGGCCGCCGCCCCACAGCCTCCGCCGGAAGATTTCACGACCGTTTACACGATTCCCCTCACGCATACGCCGATCATCGGCCAGAAGAACGCGCCGGTCACCATTGTCGCGTTCACCGATTTCCAGTGCCCGTTTTGCGCGCGCTTCCACGCCCCGATGGTTGAGGCGATCAAGGCCGCTCCCGGCAAGGCCAATTATATGATCAAAAATTATCCTCTTTCTTTTCATCCGCAGGCGAAACCCGCCGCCAAGGCCGCTTTGGCCGCCGGGGAGCAGGGCAAATACGCCGAAATGGCCAACGCCCTTCTGGAAAATAACCAAAACTTGGGCGAAGAACTCTTCAAGAAGCTGGCCAAGGATATCGGTCTCAACGTGGATAAATTCTGGAAAGATTATCAAGGCAAGGACGCCCAGTGGGAGAAATACATCCAGGACGACATCGACCTGGGCAACCAGGTGCAGGTGCGCGGGACGCCCACGTTTTATATCAACGGCCGCAAGACCAACGCGCGCGACGTGGCGGGCTGGAACCAGGAGATTGAGAAGGCCTTGAAAGAAAAGAAATAAAGTAAGGAAATTTGGCTATTGGGAAATTGGGGAACAGGTAATTTGGGTATTAGGAAATTCGTGATATTTATATCTAATATCCCTGTTGCCCAATATCCAGTTTCCTGATTCCCTGATGTCCCAATAATCTAACGTGATTTTAGAAGGGAGATTTACTAATGGCACGAAAAGGCGGCATAACAAACAAGTTTTACACGGAAACGCGGGGCCTGAAGGTCTCCGGCGGCCAGAAGGTCAGCTCGGGCACGATCCTCACGCGTCAGGGGCACCGCTGGAAGCCCGGCATCAACATCATCGGCCGGACCAGCCTCGTGGCCGCTTGCGACGGGGAAGTGTATTTCACCCACAAAAAAGATCATTACAAAAAAGCGTCCACGTATATTAATATTCGACCAAAGACCAAAGACTGATGACCAAAGACTGGTAGTTTATCGGTCTTTAGTCTTCGGTCTTTAGTCTTTTGTCTTTGAGAAATTATGTGCGGGATCGTCGGTTACATCGGAGAAAAGCAGGCCTCGCCGGTCCTTTTGGACGGCCTCAAAAAGCTTGAATACCGCGGTTATGATTCCAGCGGTATCGGCGTCATCACCAGCGATGACGGTAAAATGCTCCTGTACAAGACCCGCGGCAAGATCAAAGACCTCCAGGCCCTTCTGGAATCACATCCCGTCCCGGCAAGTTCCATCGGCATCTCCCACACCCGTTGGGCCACCCACGGCGTGCCCAATAAAGTCAACGCGCATCCTCACGCGGATTGCGCGGGCAAGATCCTTGTCGTGCACAACGGCATTGTCGAGAATTTCGAGGAACTCAAAAAAGAACTCCGGCGCAAGGGCCACCGGTTCGCTTCCGAAACGGACACCGAGGTCGTTTCCCATCTGATCGAGGAAAATTACCGGGGAGATTTAATCTCCGCCGTGCGCAAGGCCATCAAAAGGTTGCGCGGGGCCTTCGCCCTGGGGATCATCTCGGCGGACCACCCGGACACGCTGGTCGCGGCGCGCGTGGGCTCGCCCTTGATCATCGGCCTGGGCAAGAACGAAAATTTCATCGCCTCCGACGCGCCCGCCATCCTGGAACACACCCGCAAGATCATTTACCTCAAAGACGGCCAGTTGGCGGTCCTGCGCAAAGACAAGGTTGATATTTCCACGTTCAGCGGCAAAGCGGTTAGGCCGAAAGTCGATACCGTGACATTCAAGATCGACGCGGTGCAGAAGCAGGGCTACGCGCATTTCATGCTCAAGGAGATCCACGAACAGCCCGAAGTGCTGCGGCAGATGCTCCAGAAACGCCTCAAGGGCGAGGCGCTTGATCTGGAAGGGTTAGGCCTGAATGACCGGCAGTTGAAGGCCATCGATCAAATCGTCATCGTCGCCTGCGGCACGGCCTACCATGCCGGTCTCGTCGGCAAATATATCATCGAATCGCTCTCCGGCGTGCGGGTGAGCGTGGATGTCTCCAGCGAGTTCCGTTACCGTCAGCCGATCATCGGCAAAAGAACCCTGGTCATGGCGGTCAGCCAGTCCGGGGAGACCGCGGACACTTTGGCGGCCGCGCGCGAGGCCAAGGCCAAAGGCGCGAAGGTCATTTCCATTTGTAATGTCCTGGGTTCTTCGCTGGCGCGGGAATCCGACGGCGTTTTGTACACCTACGCCGGCCCCGAGATCGGGGTCGCCTCCACCAAGGCGTACACGGCGCAGTTGTGCATGCTGTATCTCATCGCCCTGAAATTGTCCTCGCTCAAACACGCGGTATCTCCCCGGGAAAGACATCTGCTGATCAAGCAATTGAGAAATATCCCCGCGCTTTATGAAAAAATTTTAAAGAATAAGAACGCGGTCGCGGATATCGCCCGGGCCAACTCGCATTTCGGGTGTTTTTTGTTTTTAGGGAGGAACGTCAATTTCCCGTCCGCCCTCGAAGGGGCCCTGAAGCTCAAGGAAATTTCTTATATCCCCGCCGAAGGGTACGCCGCCGGGGAAATGAAGCACGGGCCCATCGCCCTGATCGACGAATACCGGGCGGTCGTGTGTGTCGCGCCGCAGTCGCCCGTTTACGAGAAGATGGTTTCCAACATGCAGGAGATCCGCGCGCGCCGGGGCAACATCATCGCCATCGCCACCGAAGGCGACAAGGCGATCGCCCATCACGCCCACCAGACCATTTACGTCCCGGCAACGCATGAGCTTCTGACACCGCTTTTGGTGGCGATCCCCCTGCAGTTGTTGGCCTATTATATCGCGGTGAAGCTCGGCTGCGACGTGGACCAGCCGCGCAACCTCGCGAAGTCGGTAACTGTGGAATGAGTCGTAAGTCGTAAGTAATAAGTCGTAAGCAAAAAAGATATAAAATAATTTTTGATTTTGTAATTTTTTGAATGGACACTGCCGGATATTCTTTATTTATAATTTTTTATTACGACTTACCACTTACCACTTACGACTATTATGCTCTACATCGTCTCCACCCCCATCGGCAATCTGAAAGATATCACACTGCGCGCCCTTGAGACGCTCAAGAGCGTGGACCTCATCGCCGCCGAGGACACCCGCCACACGCAGATCCTGACGAAGCATTACCAGATCGATACGCCTTTGACGAGTTATTTCGAGCATAATCAATTTAAGAAAGGTGAATATCTCCTGAAGCTTTTGAAGGAAGGGAAGAACATCGCCCTGGTGACGGACGCCGGCACGCCGGGGGTCAGCGACCCCGGGTATCAGCTCATCCAGTTGGCCCGGGATAATGATATCCCGATGACGGTTATCCCGGGACCGACCGCTTTGATCGCGGCGCTGACCGCCTCGGGCCTGCCGTGCCACAATTTTATTTTTGAAGGGTTCCTGCCGGTGAAATCCGCCGCCCGGCGAAAGAAACTCGAGCAGTTCAAAGGCGAGGAGAGGACGGTCATTTTCTACGAATCGCCGTACCGGCTCACCAAGACGCTGAAGGATATCGAGGAAGTCCTGGGAAACCCGGCCGTTGTCTGCGCCCGCGAATTGACCAAGAAGTTTGAAGAGGTGAAAAAAGCTCCGGCAAGTGAATTACGGCAGCACTTCAGCGCACAGAAACCCCGCGGCGAATTCGTACTTTTGCTAAATCAGTGACAGGGACTAATTTTCCGTGGCCGCCCGCGCGGGTTAGATAATATTCTTCTTTTTAGCAGTTCCTCGACTTTTTCTATAAATTCAACAGGCCCTAAAACAGAATTCTTGAGAGTCATTTTCCGGATTTGTTTTAACTCCTCATCTTTCTCCTCCTCCAGCAAATATTCCTTCCAGGAAGAGCAGTTGATATATTCCCGTATATCTGATAACTCAATGATTTTATAGGCCAGGCCAAGATGGGCCTTTGCGCTGGACCAATGATAGCCCCAGGGATGCGCGGCAAGGTTTGCCCTGACAGGATTATTTTCAACATATCTGACAGCCTGTTTTAAATGGCTCCCATGCAATATGCAGGAATAAAACCGTTCTTGCCATAGATGGCCCCGGATCCCTCTTTTTTTGTGAAAGTAGTGCGAGTATCTCTGGTGGGCGACACAAAATGTCCGCGCCAGGGATTCTTCATGTCTTGGCTTCGCGATGAAGTGCACGTGGTTATCCATTAAACAATAGGCATATATCTCAACGCCATATTTTTTGCTGTATTCCTGGACAAGTTTCAGATAAATGACGCAATCCTGGTCTTCTTCAAAGATATTTTGTTTGTAGTTGCCCCGTTGGGTAATGTGGTAGAGATACCCCGGGATCACAATGCGGGCATAGCGTGGCATAAGGTTCCTTTCCGGGGGAATCAACGAGACACATAGGGGGGATTACATTGACGTTGGACTATCTAAAGCGGATTTTATTATATCAATTTTTTTCTTTTTGTCAAATTGCTGAAAATTGCTGAAAATTAGTCCCTGTCACTGATTTACTGTTCACTGCTTGCGCAGGGCTTTGATGACGCCGGGAGAGGTCTGGATACGGATGCGGGAGGCGTTGGGGTCGGTCGTGTCGACCACGCCGATGCCGTAGGTGGTGGTGCCCTTGTAGATACGCAGGGGCGAGACCGGCGGGTCTTCGCAGGTGAGCGTCACCGTCGCGGTGCCGTCATACATCTGCAGGCCGCAGCCGCCGCCACCGCCGCCGTTGACGGTCACCATCACGGACTGATAGGCGGGGTCACCGATAGCGTTTTGACACATAATAGTATATATAGTCGTTGAAGACGGCTGGACAACCTGACAGCCGTTTAAAAACGGCGAAGTCGTAGTGCTGCAGGCTCCACCACCACCGCCCTCCGTTATCCACCCCGCCGGTGAGAAACCAGAACACGATGCGGCACCGGAGGATGTCCATGTCAGCGTGGATGTTTCTCCTCCATTGATGGTCGAGGGGACCGCGTTGAGCGTAATCGCCGGCAGCGGCGTCCCGCCGCCACAGTTGTCTTCTTTGGCCACTTTGAGGTCGGCGTTAGTCAAATCATTATACGATATCACCGGCAAACCGTCCGTGTCGATGGCAAGGGAGGCATACCGACCAACACTACCTGCTGAATCAACAGTGGTGAGGGTGTTGCCTGAAGTGCAAGCGGCATTACCGCATTTGGCCACTTTGAGGTCGGCGTTCGTCGAATCATAATACGATATCACCGGTAAACCGTTTGTGCCGATGGCGATGGAGGTGTCATAATCAACCGTACCAGCTGAATCAACGGTTGTGAGGGTGTTGCCTGATGTGCAGGCGGCATTGCCGCATTTGGCCACTTTGATGCCGGCGTTCGTCGAATCATAATACGATATCACCGGTAAACCGTCTGTGCCGATGGCGATGGAGGTGTAAGAACCAACACTATCTGCTGAATCAACGGTTGTGAGGGTGTTGCCTGATGTGCAGGCGGCATTGCCACATTTAGCAATTTTGATGTCCCAGTTCGGATTCCCGTCTAAATACGATATTACCGGCAAGCCATCCGTGCCGATGGCGATGGAAGACGTCCTACCAACATCACCTCCTGAATCAACAGTGGTGAGGGTGTTGCCTGAACTGCAGGCGGCATTGCCGCATTTGGCCACTTTGAGGTCGAAGTTAGTCAAATCATAATACGATATCACCGGTAAACCGTCTGTACCGATGGTGATGGAGGGGTAACCACCAACAGAATTTGTTGAATCAACAGTGGTGAGGGTGTTGCCTGAAGTGCAAGCGGCATTACCGCATTTGGCCACTTTGAGGTCGGCGTTCGTCCCGGCATAATACGATATCACCGGTAAACCGTCTGTGCCGATGGTGATGGAGGTGTAACCACCAACAACACCTGCTGAATCAACAGTGGTGAGGGTGTTGCCTGAAGTGCAAGCGGCATTACCGCATTTGGCCACTTTGAGGTCGGCGTTCGTCAAATCATAATACGATATCATCGGCAAGCCATCAGAGCCGGTGGCAATGGAGGTGACATAACCAACATCACCTGTTGAATCAACGGTGGTGAGGGTCCAGACAGGGGTACAGGGAGGATTGACGGTCACGGTGGTGGACTGCTGGGTGGTG
>DPIG01000005.1 GCA_003522725.1 Candidatus Omnitrophota bacterium | reverse complement strand
AGTGGTAAGTCGTAAGTGGTAAGCGGCAAAGAGTAAGAAGTGAGAAGTAAAGAGGAATTTGAATGTGTGAAAGGACGATTTTGATACGTTTGAAGAAATATCTTATCGTAAATCTTGCTTTAAAAGTTCTTAGCTTACGACTTATAACTTACGACTTACGACTATGAAGATTGACTATAAAAAAGAGTTAGAGACCGCGAGCAAGGGCATGATCATGATCCATGACCCGAAGCTCCTGATCAAGCTCATCGTGCGCATGATCGTCAGGAAGCTCCACATCCGCCACGCCGGGATGATCCTGTATGAACCGGTGAAAGATTCCTACGCCCTGAGCATCTCGCGCGGGGAGATCGGCGTGAAGGTGCCGGCCGGTTTTACGAGGTTTACCAAAACCAGCCCCATCATCCGCATTTTTAACCGCAAGGAATTCAAGCCGCTCACCTTTAACCCCAACGCGATCCTTTCCGAAGACATCAACCGTTTGCTTTGGCACGAGAGCGTGATCAGCAACGGGAACGGTAACGGCAAACTGACCAAGGAGCTTTTGCGCAAAGTCGATGAACAGATGCAGATGCTCAACTCCGTGGCCTGTGTCCCTGCCTATTACCGGCATAAACTCATGGCCATTTTGCTTTTGGGAGAGAAAAGGGACGGCTCCCGGTTCGAGCAGGAGGAACTGGATTTTTTCGCGGCGCTGGCCTCCGACGCGGCCATGGCGATCCGTAACGCCCAGCTTTTTGAAGACCTCAAACGCGAGGCCGACCGCAACCGCGCGCTGTTTTTACAGACGATCGAAGTTTTGGGTTCGACCATTGAAGCCAAGGATGCCTATACGCACGGGCATACGGGACGTGTCACGGAATATTCGGTGGCCATCGCCCGCCACATGGCCGCGAGCGGTACCGCCCAATTCCCGGAAAGTTTTTTTGAGAACATTTATATCGCGGGCCTGCTCCATGACATCGGCAAGATCGCCGTCCCCGAATCGATATTGAACAAAACCGACAAGCTCACCGAAGCCGAGTACGCGATCATGAAACAGCACACCTTGCGCGGCGATGAGATGGTCAGGCCGCTTTCCCTGCCGAAGGAATGCCTGGAGGGGATCAAACATCACCATGAACGCTTCGATGGCAAAGGGTATCCCGACGGGTTAAAAGGAGAAGGTATCCCAACCGCGGCGGCGATCATGGCGGTCGCCGACGCCTTCGACGCCATGACCTCCGACCGCCCTTACCGCAAGGGGATGAGCAAAGAGGTGGCCATCGAGGAGATCAAGCGCTGCGCCGGGGCGCAATTCAACCCCGTGTGCGTGAAGGCGATGGTGGAGTTGTACTCTGCTGGAAAAATATGAACACGGGAAAATCTAGGACGATTGTTGTAGGGGCACCCCTTGTGGGTGCCTGTTTATAACGGGCGGGCACAAGGCCCGCCCCTACAATTGTAATCAATTTTCGTGTTCTAACGGGAATTCCAGCACGACTGTCGTTCCGATCCCCACCTTACTCTCAATCTTGATCTTCCCTTTATGCTGTTCCACGATGCCCTGCACGATCGCCAGTCCCAGTCCGGTGCCGTTGTCCTTGCGGGAGAAGAAGGGGTCGAAGATATGTTTGAGGTCTTCCGGCGGGATGCCCGAACCCGTGTCGGCGATGGTCACGATGTGCGAAGTACGATCGACGAATGACGAAACCGTCAATCGCCCTCCCTTGGGCATGGCCTCAACGGCGTTTAAAAGGACATTTAACAGCGCCTGTTTGATGCGATTTGCATCGATATCAAGCAGAGGGGTCTTTGCTGGTGACGTGTGACCGTGTGGCTTTGTGACGACAACGTCTATGCGATTCTTGATAAATTGGCTATTCAGAGTGTTGAGCGTGTCCTGTATGAGCTTGTTAACGTCTATTTTCTTCAACGCGAGCGGAGCAGGTTTGCTGTAATCGAGCAGTTCGTGGACCATCCCGTCGATACGGTCGACTTCGCGGCCGACAAGGTCGGAGAATTTCAGGAGGAATGCCTTGTCATCGAGTTTTCGCGGCAGATATTCGCAGAACGTTTTGATGGAGGTGAGCGGATTCTTGATCTCGTGCGCGACTCCGCTGGCCAGCGTGAAGAGGGTCTTGTATTTGTCCGATTGCGCGACCTCCTGGCGCAGTTGTTCATTCTGCTGAACGATTTCTTGTTGTGTGCCCTTGAAAAAATAGCGATCGACAAATTGCTGGATGCGATGACGCAGGGGGACGAAGATTGATCCTAGCCCGAAGGCGGTACAGATACTGATAACCAAAGAGCGGTATCCAAATATTTCTTGGGCAAACTTTTCTAAAAGAAAGACCGTTAGAAGATAGAGTAGTGATATCAGGGTTATGAGTGTTGAGTAGATGACGCCTTTCTTTATGACGAGCTCTATGTCAAGAAATTGACGTTTTAAAATGGCATAGGTAGCTATTATGAAATAAATTGAAATAAAGAAGTTTCCTGAAGGATAGGTGTTTATCCCTAATGCAGGCAAAAAATTGAAGAGCCCTCCTCCGAACCCAATTGGAATGCCAAGGAATAAGATTTTTATTTGAGTTTTTTCCCGGTCGTTTGCAATTTTGTAGTATTGAGCCAGTTTATAGTGTGCAATTGAAACATTGATAATCCATAAAACAAATGAAGAAAGGAAAATCGTATTGCCTTGGGGATAGGTTATCGAATTAAATAATATTTTAGTTGAAGCAAACAAATCACCTCGCAGGATTAGGAGTGTATAAACAAAAGCCTGCATATAAGCGAAATAAAGAATAAAGAGGCCTCTACCTTTAGTTGCCAAAAAGACAACATGCAGAAAAAATACCGGTATTAGGATTGCAAACGGAAAAGATATTTTGGTAATTTGTAGAATATCCGCCTCGTTTAGTTTCATCCCCATAAATATCGAACCAATCCCCCAACCTAAGACGCAAATCAGTTCAAGGGAATAAACTTTTATCGCCTTGGTCGATGCATTGACAAGAACCAAAATCAATGATGGAAGGGATGTTAATGTTAACAATATCCCAGATATTGTGAATAGGCTTAGATGGGGCATGATTTTATCGACAGTTCGATGGTAAAGGTTGTTCCTTCACATTTTTCTCCGCCGTCGTTAGCGCGGAAGCGGCGCGCGGAGGTTTTCCATGTTCAGGGCGTCCTGGTCTTTCGGGTTTTCCGGAAAATTTTTAACGTCGTTTCGGATGGCCTCCCGGTCGGCTTTTCCCAGGCTGATATAGGAGGGGTGGATCAGTTCCGCGGCAATGCAAGGCTCCAAAACAGGATGATTATCCGCCTTCGCAGAATACCACGGCTTTTTAAGCCGTGGATGAATGCGGTAAAAAGCCGTGGCGCTTCGGTGGATTCCGCCCCAACAGCATGTCGGCGGATAACCCCGACGAGTGTGACGAAATTGTCTTTTCATTTGTCTACTTCATATTTAGAAAAGGCAAATGAAAAGAGAATTTCGCCATATCTTACGAGTCGGGGTAACCCGGGTACCACGGGCTTTAGCCCGTGGGGCTCCATGTCGATGTCGTTTCATATCAGTTTATTGTTGCCGATAAACTTCTCTCCGGTGGCCGACCTTAAGAATGATGACCAGGATTTCCCGCGCGTGGATCTGATAAATGATCCGGTGCTGTCCCACGCGGTACGAGTGAAGCCCATGGAGTTCTCCTTTTAAAGGTTTACCGAGAAAAGGGTTCTCTGCAATTTTGTCCAGAGCGACGGATATCCGCATCTTGAGGTGGCCGGAAAGTTGCGCGACATCTTTTTTGGCGCGCTTGGCCAGGAGAAGACGATATGTTGTCATTTTTGCTTCGCCCCGTGTTTCGCTTTTCTTCCGGCGCCGAACACTTCTTCTTTGGTGTAGAGGCGCCCAGCCTTGATGTCGGCTTTAGCCTCGCGGATTCCCGCCATCAGCTCATCGTCTTTGGTGATCTCCAGTGTTTCCAGCCAGCTCTCATACTCTTCGTAGCTTATGAGGACCGCTTCCGGCTTGCCGTTTTTGGTGATAATGATCTCCTCGAGGAGTTCCTTGGCCTCGCGGATAAGAGGGAGGAACTTGTCCCGGACTTCGGTGATAGATAAT
>DPIG01000026.1 GCA_003522725.1 Candidatus Omnitrophota bacterium | reverse complement strand
ACATTTAATGTGAGGCAATGCGCGAATAGGGCGATGATTGACAATGTCTGATGAAGATGTTATTCTAAAATCCTGTTCCAGAAAAGAGGATCGATAACGATGAATAGAGAAAAGTCCGTCGACGAATCGTGGAAAGAGTCCGCCGCGCAAGAGAAAGAGCGGCTGGAGAATATCGCGCGCGCGGGTGGCGCGGATAAAACATCCGCGCGGGAAAATCCGCGGGCTACGTCGCAACCTTCCACAGGTTCCAGGCCGCCGCCGCAACCCCAGGATGTTCCAGGCCCCACGCGTGGAGAGCCTTCAAACGCTTATGAGGCAGATTTTATCAATTACATCAGCGGTCTTGCCTATCAGGCGATGGTTTTTCTGGGTGAGATCCCCAACCCCGTTACTAATGCCAGCGAAAAGAATCTGGAGCAGGCCAAGTTTGTCATTGAAACACTGATCTTGCTTCAGGAAAAGACCAAAGGAAATTTGACCCAAAAGGAAAGCGACGTGCTTAACACGGCGGCATATGAACTGCAAATGAAATTTGTTGAAGTATCTGAAAAAGAAACGGTATGATCGACAAGGAATTGCTCGCGATTTTGGCCTGTCCCGCCTGCCGGGGCGATGTTGAAGAAGAAAACGCAAAGGTCGTCTGCATGAGTTGCGGGCGGCAATATCCCGTGCGCGATGGCATTCCGATCATGCTTGTTGATGAAGCGCAAAAGAAACAAGGAGAACCCATTGAATAAAATTTTAGTCATCCACGGGCCGAACCTTAATCTTCTTGGCCAGCGTGAACCGGATGTTTACGGGAAAACGACCTTGGAAGAAATCAACCGCCAGTTGCAGAAATTCGCCAAGTCTAAGGGCGTTGAACTCGAGATCGTCCAGTCCAACCACGAAGGTGAGATCGTCGATACGATCGGCCAGGCCAATAAACGTGGATTTAAGGCCATTTTAATCAACCCGGCGGCCTATACCCACACGAGTGTGGCTATCCGCGACGCGGTCGCCGCCGTGTCCATCCCGACCGTCGAAGTGCATCTGTCCAATATTTACGCCCGGGAAGAGTTCCGGCATACCTCGCTCATCGCGCCGGTCTGCCACGGGCAGGTGAGCGGTTTTGGCGCCAACAGTTACGTTCTGGGGTTGGAGGCCGTCATCGGTCTCATCAAGAAATAACCTTTCTGCGTGAATTCCCGGATTAAACAACTCATCAGTACCTTCCCAGCGCGCCGTATCGACGCCTTTTTGGTCACGCAGGACACCAACATCGCGTATCTCGCGCGTTTTCCCGCCTCGGAATCCTGGCTGCTGGTCGGTAAACGCAAGATATTCTACATCACCGACTTCCGCTATATTCTGGAAGCCCGTAAAGGTTTACGGGGAATAGGGGTCGTGCGTTATATCAAAAGCAGAAGCGAGACTCTTTTCCAAACGGCCCGCCGGCAAGATATCCGCCGTTTAGGGTTTGACCCGGATCACATCACGCTCGCACAGTATCGGGCGTTTTCCAAACAGTGCCCGTCCTCGATCGAGCTGGTCGCGGTGCCTCATCCGGTGGAAACATTGCGGGAAACCAAAGACGCGACGGAGGTCAAATACATCCGCCAGGCGCTGGTTATCCATAAACAGGCTTATCATCTTGTCAAAAAGCTCATCCGTCCGGATGTGACGGAACAGGATATCCTTTCGCGCCTGGAAAATTTCGTCAAGGGCAAGGGGGCAGGGTTTTCTTTTCCTCCGATCGTGGCCTCGGGCCCGAATTCTTGCTATCCACACGCCAAAGTTACCGGGCGCAAGCTTAAGAGGAACGATATTGTGCTGGTGGACATCGGAATTGAGGTCAAAGGCTATAAGTCCGACTTGACACGTATGTTCTTTTTAGGTAGAATACCGCCGTTTGTTCAGAAAGTTAATGACGCTGTAGCGGTTGCGCAACGTAAGACAATCGAAAAGATACGTCCCGGTGTCCCCGTGGCGGAACTGGATCTGGCGGCGCGTCACCATTTGGCCCAAAACGGGTTAGCCCGGTATTTTGGGCACGCCTTGGGCCACGGAGTTGGGCTTGATATCCACGAGTCGCCCCGTCTTGCGCAGGCCAGCCCGGCCGTTCTTAAAGCAGGCATGGTCATAACGATCGAACCGGCCGTTTACATTCCGCATCGGTTCGGCATTCGCATCGAGGACATGGTTCTCGTAACCCCCAAAGGATGTGAGGTATTAAGTGGCGATATCCATCAATGAAATTTCTTCCGAAGTAGGCATTCGCATCGACAATGATATTTACGCCGTCCTGGACTATAACCACGTCAAGCCCGGTAAAGGAAGCGCCTTCGTCCGGGTAAGGCTCAAAAACATCAAGACCGGCCAGGTTCTGGAAAGAACGTTCCGCAGTTCCGAACGGATCGAAGATGTTCCGCTGGAGGAAAGAAGGTTGCAGAATCTTTATCAAAGCGGAGATTTTTATCATTTCCTTGACAATACCACTTATGAAGAGGTCCTTGTCCCCAAGGCCGTCATCGGAGAAAATGACGCGCGGTTCCTTCAGGAAAATCTCGAGGTGCGCGGTATCTGTCACAAAAATGACATTTTGAAGATCGTTCTGCCGACCTTTATTATTGCCGAGGTCAAACACAGCGATCCCGGCATTAAGGGCGATTCGACGCGTTCGGGAAACAAACCGGCCACCATTGATACCGGAGCTACGATCCCGGTCCCTTTGTTCATCAATGAAGGGGACCGTATCAAGATCGATACCAGAACCGGGACTTATGTCGAGAGGGCGCAAAAATGAATCTCAAAGAGATCCGGGAAATCATTAACCTCATGAATGAACACGACCTTTCGGAGATAGAGCTCGAGAGAGAAGGCACCAAGGTCAAGATCAAGAAAACCCAGGGTGAAATGATGGAGGTCGTACGCCGTCAGCCTCCCGATTATTCCATTGAAACGCAGGCCATCGCCCCATCCGGGCCTGGTTCCGGTGGCGAAAGACCCGCAGGGGCCTCCGGCCGCAAGGAGATCAAATCACCGATGGTGGGGACCTTTTACCGCGCGCCCTCACCGGAGGCACCGTCATTCGTTGAAATCGGACAGACCGTGGAAATTGGACAGGTCGTATGCATCGTGGAAGCCATGAAACTGATGAACGAGATCAAATCTGAAGTGCGCGGGAAGATCGCCGAGACCCACATCGAAAACGCCCAGGCGGTTGAATTCGGGCAGACATTATTTTCAGTCGAACCTCTATAGACAAGAGCCCTCCTGGAATATGTTCTCTAAAATTCTTATAGCCAACCGCGGGGAGATCGCCTTGCGCGTGATCCGCGCCTGCCGTGAAATGAACATCCAGACGGTGGCCGTTTATTCCGAGGCGGACAGCGAATCTTTGCACGTGCGCTTCGCCGACGAGGCGGTCTGTATCGGCCCGGCCGCGAGTCTCGACAGTTATCTGAACATCCCCGCCATTATTTCCGCCGCCGAAATTACCGATGTAGAAGCCATTCACCCAGGGTATGGTTTTCTTGCCGAAAACGCCCATTTTGCCGAGATATGCGAATCCTGCAATATCACTTTCATCGGTCCTTCGCCGCAGGCCATCCGCGCGATGGGAGACAAGGTCGTTGCCCGTGAATCAATGCGCAAGATTGGTGTCCCTTTAACGCCGGGATGTAAAGGGGTCGTCACCACCAAAGAGGAGGCGATCGCCATTGCCAAGGCCATCAAATATCCGGTCATCATCAAGGCCGCGGCCGGAGGCGGAGGCAAAGGCATGCGGGTTTGTCATAACGACGTGACGCTCGTCAGTTCGTTGACCGTCGCGCAAAGCGAGGCCGAGGCGAATTTCGGCAACGACGCGGTCTATATCGAGAAATATATCCAGAATCCGCGGCACATCGAGTTCCAGATCGTCGGCGACGGCCAGGGACACACGATCCATCTGGGCGAACGCGATTGCAGCATCCAGCGCCGTCACCAAAAACTGTTGGAGGAGGCCCCATCGCCGGTCCTTAATGAAGAATTGCGCCGGAAGATGGGGGAGATGGCGGTCAAGGCCGCCCAGAGCGTCGATTATAAAGGGGTCGGCACCATCGAATTTCTGCTGGATGAGGAGGGTAGTTTTTATTTCATGGAAATGAACACACGTATCCAGGTCGAGCATCCGGTCACCGAAATGGTCACCGGGATCGATATCGTCAAGGAACAGATCAGGATCGCCGCGGGCGAACCGCTGAAGATCAAACAGGAAGACGTCGAGATCCGCGGGGCTTCAATCGAATGCCGCATCAACGCGGAAGACCCCTATAACAATTTTATTCCCTGTCCGGGGAAGATTGAAGAGTTGAACTTGCCCGGCGGATTGGGCGTGCGCATCGATACACACATTTATCCCGGATACAAGATCAGCCCCCATTACGATTCGATGGTCGCTAAATTGATCACCTTCGGCAGGACCCGCCGGGAGGCCATCGATATTATGCGCCGCGCCCTCGAGGAATTCTATGTCGCGCCGATCAAGACGACCATCCCGCTGCACAAGGAGATCGTCAACCACCCTTTGTTCTTGAAGGGAGATGTGACGACGCATTTCCTGGAAAAAATTTTAAAAACCGACGCGGAGGCCCACAAATGAAACAGCCCTATGAGATCGATCTGGGAGTTGTCCATATCCACAAGAATGTGGTGGCGGATATCGTCGCTTCCATGGTCGCGGACGTTGACGGTGTGGAATTGGTTTCGAAAACTTTTGCGGAAAATTGCATCGAACTCTTTGGAAAAAAGATTGTCTCCGGTGTCACGGTCAATGTCGATGAGAATAACGATGTCAGCGTTGATCTACGGGTGGTTGTCCGTTACGGGATGAACATCCCCGACATTGGACGGCACATTCAGGATGTGGTAAGATCAGTCGTTCAAAAGACCGTAGATATCAGTCTTAAAGAAATCAATGTTAATATCCAGGGTATAGAGAGGGGGCAAAAATGAGCTTTTTTACCCGCGCGGCCATTTTATTTTATGTGACGATCATCCTTTTCACGGGATGTTTTGCCATCCTGTACGTGCTTAACGTGCTTTCTTACAAAGATATCGCGGATTTGCTCTATATTATCTATTTGGACGACAATTTGCGCGTGGCCGTTGGATGCGTCGCTGTGGGATTGTTATTCATCAATTTCATTTTGTACCGCCAGCTCGACGTCAATGCCCACAAAGAGAAGATCATCGCCTTCGACAATCCTTCCGGCCGGGTCCGTGTCGCTTTGGTGGCTCTGGAGGATCTGATCAGACGCACGATATCAAAATTCCCTGAAGTCAAAGAGAGCAAAGTGGACATCCGGGCCTCGAAGCGGGTGTTGAGCGTCAAGATACGGTTGGTCTTGTGTTCCGAAGTCAATATCCCCGAGTTGACCTCCATCGTCCAGGAAACGGCAAAGCGGAAGATCCAGGATATCATCGGGTTGGATGAACCGCTGAACATCTCCGTCTATATCAGCAAGATTCTCGGGGATGTCGTCAAAGAGAAGAGATCCGGCAAAAAAGAGGAGCCGGGAGAACGTTCCGGAGTCCAGGTGCCGTTCCAGGGTTATCGGGCCTAAAAATTATGCAAAAGATCGGTATTTTAACTGGTGGCGCGGATTGTCCCGGGCTGAACTCCGTGATCCGGGCCGTTGTCCACAAGGCCATGCTCGAGGGATATGTGGTCACCGGCATTAAAAATGGCTGGATGGGGCTCATTGAAAATGACATGCGCATTGTAGATCTGCGTCTGACCTCCGGGATCCTGGACCGTGGCGGGACGATCCTGGGGACCAGCCGACTGATCCCTCCTTTGAATAAAACCCAAATAGACGCGATCCATGAGAATTTCAGGCGTAGCGGCATGGACGCCGTTATCGCCGTTGGAGGAGAGGATACGCTTAAAATCGGGTTGGAGCTATATAAGCAACACTCGATCCCGGTTGTGGGTGTTCCCAAATCCATCGATAACGCGCTTTCCGGGACGGATTACGCCTTCGGTTTCGATACGGCGGTCAACGTCGCCACGGAATGCATTGACCGTTTGCACACAACCGCCGAAAGCCATCACCGGATCATGGTCATTGAAGTCATGGGTCGGTATACCGGCTGGATCGCCCTGGAGGCGGGGATTGCCGGCGGGGCGCACATCATCTGTGTCCCCGAACTTCCGGTCAAGATCAGTGATATCTGTGATGCGCTTAAAGCGCGCCACAAGCGCGGCAAGACGTTCAGTATTGTCGTGGCCTCGGAGGGAGCGAAAATCCCCGGATATGAAACGTTGTTTGAAGGCAAAGACCGGCGTAGCGGCCACCGGGTCGGACGCGTCGGGGAGGTGTTGGCGAATTTGATCGAAGAAAATACCGGATACGAAACGCGCGTCAGCGTGCTTGGACATATCCAGCGTGGCGGCACGCCGACGGCGTATGACCGCATTATCGGGACGCGCTTCGGGTTTAAGGCCGTGGAAATGGTCGTGGCGAAGAAATTCGGGGAAATGGTCAGCCTGCGCGATAACAAAATGCGTTCGGTCAAGATCGAAGAAGCCGTGCGCCAGCACAAGACGATCGACGACGATCTTTATGCCATCGCCAAGACGTTTTCCGGTTGAGATTCCAAAAAGGTTTTTATGAAAAAAGACATCGAGCGTATTTTCCGCGAATCCATCCGCGTTAAGGAAGAAACCCTCAAGAACAATAGCGAAAAAATCGTCCAGTCCGTTGAATCCATCCGGAAATTGTTCACCCGAAACGGCAAGATCCTTTTTTTCGGTAACGGCGGGTCGGCCGCCGACAGCCAGCATATCGCGGCGGAGTTCATCGGCCGGTTCAGGAAAGAGCGACGGGCTTTACCGGCGATCGCCCTGACGACCGACACATCGATCTTGACCGCGCTGGGTAACGACTACAGTTTTGATGTCATTTTTGCCCGTCAGATCGAGGGGCTCGCGCAACGCGGTGACTTGGCTTTCGGCATCTCCACGAGCGGCAACTCCAGGAACGTCATCGAAGGGATCAAGCAGGCGAAGAAAATGGGATTAAAGACGATCTCATTGACCGGTTGCGGTGGCGGGAAACTGGCGCCGCTTACGGATATCAGCATTATTGTTCCTTCCGCGGAAACAGCCAGGATCCAGGAATCGCATATATGTATCGCTCACGCGATTTGTGAACTGGTGGAAGAAAGAATTTAGGCGCACGGGTGGAAACACGCAGAAAAGTTCTCGGGTTAAAGACGTTGCGACGCGCCCTTGGCCGGTTGAAACGCCGGGGCAGGACGGTCGCTTTTACCAACGGCTGTTTTGACATTTTACATTTCGGCCACGTGCAGTATTTAGAGAAGGCGAAGGGGCGGGACCGCGTCCTTGTTGTCGGTCTTAACAGCGACCGGTCGGTGCGAAAGATCAAAGGGCCGCGGCGGCCCATCGTGTCCCAAAACGCGCGGGCGGCCGTGTTGGCGGCGTTGGCCTGCGTTGATTATGTGACGATATTTAACGAGGAGACCCCGCAGAAGCTCATTGCCGCGCTCAAGCCCGATGTCCTTGTCAAAGGCGCCGATTGGAAGGGCAAAGAGGTCGCCGGCAGCGATGTTGTCCGCGAATACGGCGGTAAAGTGGAATACGCCAAGTACATCCCGCGGTATTCATCGACGAACATTATCGAAGCGGTTCTTCTTCGAAGAAGAAAAAAGTGCCGATGCGCCGGATGAAAGACGAGGAACTCTACCGCGTGATGGACGCGAACCTCAACCGGGCCAAAGAGGGGTTGCGGGTTTGCGAGGATATTTGCCGGTTCGTGCATGACCATCGGCAATGGACCAGGGGTTTTAAAACGATCCGTCATCAGTTGACCGAATCGGCCGCCGGCATTGGTATTTCGAATTTGGTTGCGGCGCGTCATATCGAAGGCGATGTCGGGAGGAAAACTCTCAACAGCGAGCTTGCTCGCCGGAGGGTTGACGATATTTTTTATGCCAATGCGCAGCGGGTCAAAGAATCGATCCGTGTGCTGGAAGAATTTGCGAAATTGAAAGACAGACACACCGCAGAGGATTTTAAGAAATTGCGTTATCGCATGTACGCCCTTGAAAAAAGGATTATTACACAAGGCTGAATTGTATTTGATCCTGGACCGTCAGGTCAATGACGACGGCCGGCTTTTTGAAATCGCCCGGGAATCCATTCGCCACGGGGCGGATATTATCCAGTTGCGGGATAAGCTCGGGACAGCGCGGGACACCTTGCAGTGTTTCAAGGGTATTATGCGCGCGGTCAACGGCCGTGTTCCGGTTATTATCAACGACCGCGTTGATTTGGCGATTGCCGCGGGCGCCGATGGTGTTCATCTGGGGCAGGACGACGTCCCCGTCAAGGACGCGCGGCGCATCCTCGGGACCAAAGCCCTAATCGGTGTATCCTGCCAGAGTTATGAGCACGCCCGGCGGGCCCAATCAGAGGGAGCCGATTATATCGGATTCGGGTCGGTCTTTAAAACGCTCACGAAGCCCGAGCGCAACCCAATGAACTTGGAATCGTTGAAAAAAGTTGTCCGCGAGATTTCTATCCCTGTTTTTGCCATCGGGGGGGTCGGGGCAGAGAACATAGCAGTTTTACGAGCCATCGGAGTCAAACATTTCGCCGTTTGCCGGGCAGTCTGTAAGGCACGTAATATAAGAGAAGCAATAAATGAAATCAAAGACGAAATTAGTGGTCAGTGGCCAGTGCTTCCCTTGGCGGGGACTCCCTTCGGTCGCAGTGGTCAGAAAAATACTGATCACTGAACACTGGTCCCTGATCACTGCATTTGCGAGGGTAATTCAATGGTAGAATGTAAGCTTCCCAAGCTTATCACGCGGGTTCGATTCCCGTCCCTCGCTTTTTTGGCCTTTTCAGAGAGAAAAGGCCAAAAAACTCCTGCCGTTTTACGAAGTAGAAACGGCAGGAGTGAGTCGCTGGAGAATACAACGTGAACTTAAAAATAAATTACATTATCCTTATTTTACTATTCGCCGTATCCGGCTGCGCGACGGTTAAAACAAAAAAGGATTACATCGTCGGCGGATTCTCGGAAAAGGGCCGCCAGGGGGTGTATCACAAGGTCCAAAAAGGTGAAACCCTCTGGAGCATCGCCAAGGCCTATGACGTGTCGATGAAGGACGTCATTGATTCCAATCGTATCCCCAATGTCGCTCGCGTTGAAGAGGGCCAGCTGGTTTTTATTCCCGGCGCTCACGCGAGCAAAGAGATCATCGTTAATAAAGAATCAAGGGAAGGCGGATTTGCCTGGCCGGTGCGCGGGAAATTGATAAGCTATTTTCATGAACGCAAAGGCGCCTATTTCAACAAGGGGATCGATATCCAGGCCAGGGATGGGGACATCGTCCGGGCGGCCCGGCGCGGACAGGTGGTTTTCGCGGATTATCTTATGGGTTACGGCCATACGGTCATTTTAAGCCACGCGGATGAATTCTTCTCCGTATACGCGCGTAACGGCAAACTCCTCGTCGGATTAAACGACCCGGTCCACCAAGGACAGGAAATCGCGCGTGTCGGGCAGGGGGAAAATCCATCGTACATGCATTTTGAGATCAGAAAAAGATCGCTGGAAGACAATCCTCTTTATTACTTGCCATGAGAGGGTTACACATATAAAATGACCTCTTTGGTCAAAGGGCTTGATGACGGAGAGGTAAACAGTTCAGGGGATTTTTTTGCTGCTCGTATGAGGGTACAACAAAATTTTTTTGGCCGTACGGTCATCATGGAGTTATTGAAAAAAAGGGTCCTCGATCTTAAGGAGGGATATCGGCAGAATGTCGCCCTCTTCGGGAACCGCTATATCGGCAAGACCACCATCCTCCAGCATTTCCTTGCCAACCTCGATGAAGAAATTACCGTTTTGTACATCGATGTAGAAAACAAGGATTTCCGGTTCTTTTTAGATCAATTTGTCGGCACTCTGTTGCATCATTATTCTTTCAGCCGCAAACTTCCTCTTTATGAGGACGTCGCGCTACTTCTAGAGAGTGTCCAGGAGAGCATCCCACACACCGTTTCGGTCATCCGCAAGATTTATAAGGATTATCACGCCAAGAAGTTAAGCACGTCTTTTCACGGGCTTCTGGCCTTGCCGGAAATTTTCACCAATGAAACGGGACGCGTCTGCGTTCTGGTCCTGGATGAATTCCACCGTCTGGAAGAAGTCACCGTGCCCGGCGCGTTCGCGTATCTGGGCAAAAAGATCATGACGCAAAAGAAGTGTCTTTATGTCGTGACGAGCTCCAGTCCGCAGCAGGCCCAAAAGATCCTTTCCGAGAAGCTGTCGTTACTTTTCGGTAATTTTGAAATGATCCCGGTGGACCCGCTTGACCCGCAGACGAGCCGGGAATTTATCGAGGAAACCCTGCAGGGCATCCGGATCAAAGAACCGTTGCGTGACTTTTTGGTTGATTTTACCGGAGGATATCCCTTGTACCTGCAGCTTGTTTGTAAAGAACTGGCGGGGTTAAGCGTCCTGCACGACCAGGATGAAATTTTTATCCCCGTGCTGACCCAGGCGATCGAGAATACCATTTTCAACCGCTGGGGGCTCATCAGCCGGCATTTTGAGTTGATGGTTCAGGAATTAGCCGCCGGTAAAGGCAACCAGATCATCCCCGCGCTTTTGATGTGTCTTGCCAATGATAAACACAAGGCGGACGATCTGTGCGCCGAACTGGGGTTCAAGAGAAATCAGGTCGCCGGGAAAATAAACCGCCTGAGAGAAGAGGGGGTCATTTTCAAGAACGGCAATTTTTATTATTTCCGGGACAAGCTTCTTAAATATTGGATCAAATATATCTTTCAGCCGCGGTTAAAGAACGTCGGAATCGGTCCGGAACAGCATCGGGAGCTGTTTCAGCAGGAATTCCAGTCATGCATCGAGAATTTCAAAGTCACCTCCACCAAGGACCTGCCGTTACGCGTCATGGAATTGCTGTATTGTTTTGATAATGAGGCCTTTGACCTCAATGGACGCAAATACAAGCTGCCGCTTTTCCGGGAAATCCTTCCATGGAAAATCAGCAACGAACAGGGGCAGTCGTTAAACGTGATCAAGGCATTGACCAATGAAGATGTATGGCTGATCGCGGTCAAGGGCGAAAACGTCAGTGAAGCGGAGGTGAGCGCGCTTTTGGAAGAGTCGCGCAAGGACGCGCCCAAGCCCCGCCGGCACTTGATCATTTCGCTTAAGACCCTCGATGAGAATACGCGCTTGAAGGCGTTGCAGGAACGCTGCTGGATATGGAATGAGGAAGAGATCAACACCCTGTTGACCCTTTTTAATAAACCCTACATTTCACGATGAAGATTGGTGTTGTTTCGGATACGCATTCTTTGTTAATTCCCCCGGAAGTGATCAATGCTTTGAACAAGATGGACATGATCATCCACGCCGGGGATTTCTGCACGCCGCAGGATGTCGAAATCTTTAGCCGGCTTAAAGCTTTTAAGGGAGTTTACGGAAACATGGACGGGGCGGACGTCCGCAAATTTCTGCCGCGCCGTGAGATCCTCGAGATCGAGGGTGTCACGATCGGTATATTCCACGGGGAAGGGCCGAAAGAGGGGATATTGGACGCGGTCCGTAACGCCTTCAAAGACCGGAAGCTCGACGTGGTTATCTTCGGTCACTCACATCAGCCGTTCAACACGCTGATCGGCGACACGTTATATTTCAACCCGGGAAGTCCCAACGACATGGTCTTTGCCCCGTATCGTTCCTACGGCATCCTGGAAATCGAATCCGGCAAGGTCACGGGCAAGATCGTCAAGTTGAAAGGATAATCATGGAAAGGCTTTGGGCTCCCTGGCGCGTCACGTATATCACGCAGATCGTCAAAAAGAGCAAAGGGTGCGTGTTTTGCAGTATTTTCAAGCAAGAAAAAGACGCAGAAAATTATGTCCTGTTGCGAACGGCCCACGCGTATTCCGTCCTGAATATTTATCCCTATAATAACGGGCACATGCTGATCGTGACCAACCGCCATGTGGATGACCTGGATAAATTGACGCGTGAAGAACGGGAAGATTTGTTTAATCTTTTGCGGAGAACAAAATCCCTGGTCCAGCGCTCGCTTAACCCCAAAGGGTATAATATCGGGATCAATCTGGGACGCGTCGCCGGGGCGGGGTTTCCCGGCCATGTGCATATCCATCTTGTCCCGCGATGGAAAGGCGATGTCAATTTTATGCCGGTGACCGCCCACACGAAAGTTTTGTCCCAGTCCCTCGACGCCTTATATAAGGAATTGATCCGTGCTGCTTCGCACAAGAGAAGACATTGAAGAGTTAGAGGAAAATATCCTTGCACCGTACGCGATGAAGAGCAAAGATACGGATGGGAGGATGTATGATGAGCCTAAACACGATGTCCGCACGTGTTATCAGCGCGACCGCGACCGTATCGTCCACTGCGAGGCGTTCCGCAAGCTGGAATATAAAACGCAGGTGTTCGTCATTTTTGAAGGCGATTATTACCGTACCCGGCTGACGCACACCATCGAAGTCGCCCAAATTGCCCGAACGATTGGTCGGGCGCTGCAACTCAACGAAGACCTGATCGAAGCCGTTGCCCTGGCGCATGATCTGGGACACCCGCCCTTCGGCCACGCCGGAGAATTAGCGCTTAACGAAATTATGAAATCCGCCAAGGTGCCCGGATTTAACCACAACGTGCGCAGTTTTGAGATCGTCACCAAATACGAAAAGCGTTATCCCGATTTTGATGGCCTTAATCTCACGGACGAAGTCCTGGTGGGCATCCTCAAACACCGCACCATCTACGACAAGCCCGGCGTCGCCGGGGAGTATGCCAACAAGGGCCAGACCCTCGAGGCGCTGGTCGTTGACATCGCGGATTCCCTGGCGTATTTGTCCCACGACATCGACGACGGGATCACCTCCGGCTGTATCAGCGAAGACGATCTCGGCGACAGTCAGCTTTGGGAAAAGGCCTATCAGCGCGTGGATCCGGCGCTTAAATCCAGAGATAGACAGATGTTTAAATACCAGATCGTCAAGGCCCTGATCGACCTTCAGATGAAGGATCTTCTGGCGGCCTCGGCGCAATGTCTGGAGAAGCTTGATTTCAAATCGTCTCGCGCGGTCAAAGAATATAATCTTGAGAATTCGACGAACCCGATCATTGATTTCAGCCCGGCGCTTAAAGAGGAGCGGGATTATCTGCAGACTCTGTTGAACAAGAAACTTTATCATCATTACCGCGTGGTGCGCATGACGGACAAGGCCAACCGGATCATCCATGACCTCTTTGAGGTGTATAAGGAAAACCCCGCGCAATTGCCGTATTCGGTGTACCAGAGAGACAAGCGCTACAGTGATACCGAGAAATACGAGATCATCGGCAACTATATCGCGTCAATGACGGACAGGTTCGCGCTAGATGAGCACAAAAAACTTTTCGACCCTTACCAGAAGGTATAGGCTGGTCCTTTCAGCCGTCCACATGATCTACAGGCTGGTGAATTCCACCTATAATGTGGAGGAATTGTCGCTGCGCCTGACGCGTTTGTTGTGCCAGTTCATTCAAGCAAGCTCCGCGAATATTTATCTGCTGGACCGTTCCCGCAAGAAGATCGCCCTGGGGGCCATCTTCAACAACAAAATCAATATTTTGCTTAACAAAAAGAAAGAACTGCGGCAGATTTCGGAAAAGGAGAAGAGGGTGGCCCGTGGATACGCGGTTTTAGAGAAACATCTGATCGGACTTCCACTGGTGGCCGATGAGAACATCGGGGCCGTCATTGTCCGCCGCGAGAAAAGCGAGCCGTCCTTTAGCGAGTTCGACAAAGAGATGCTCGCCGTCGTGGCGGAACAGTCCGTTACCGCCATCAAGAACATCCAGCTTTACCAGGAGCAACAAAAAATTATCCTGGGGAGCATCCGGTTTATCGGCGAACTGCTCAAACGTCAGGGGCACGCGCCGGTCACATCACACACGCCGGTGTATTTCAAGATCGTCAAATCCCTGGCGGAGCAGCTCGCCGTCAGTCAGGAGGAGATCGACAATTTGTATTATGCCAGCGTGCTGCGTGACGCCGGGGCCATTGACGTCCCGTACAATATTCTGGCCAAGACAAGCCAGTTGACGCCGGAAGAATTTAAAGTCATCCGCGAGCACCCTGCCCAAAGCGTCCAATTGATCCGGCCGGTCGATTTTTTGCGTCCGGTTTTGCCGATTGTTCTGTATCGACGGGAACATTATGACGGGACCGGATATCCGTCGGGCTTAAGGCGCGAACAGATCCCCATCGGGGCGCGGATCATGGCCGTCGTCGACGCTTTTGATGCCATGACGCGCGAGCGTCCGTACAAAATGAGACTGTCGGTTGAGGGGGCGATCAAAGAGCTTAGGATGAACAGCGGCACCCAATTTGACCCGAGGGTCATTGATGCGTTTATTGTGTGCACGGGACAGAAAAAGTTCAGAAATTACTTGAGTTGAGCGAAGGGATAAACGTATAATGGAACGCACGATGGCCACTGAACATACGCAATTTGAGCTGTTCCCTTTTTTGGCCGAACGTCCGCACAGCAGGGCCGCCCGACCGCGCTACCTGCTAAAAGACTTGACACTTTCGGTGGAAAATACTATTGTTTTATGTATTATTTTTGTCATGGCGGTGGTCCTGTTCTTTTCTTTTGGGGTGGAACGCGGAAAACAGATCGTCAAGGGCGCCTTGGCGGAACCCCCGGTCACCGTAACGGTATTACCGGCTCCCGAGGATTCATCCGACAAGACCGGGGAGCGTTCCATTACGCCTGCTGGAAATACGAAAACGCGGAAGAGCGTTTCATCGCTCAAGCCGGCCGGTGCGCAACCGCAGGAGAAGCCGCATAAGCAAATACCGGTGAGCGCGCCTTCTCTGGAAAAAAAAGGAAAGGGCACATTTACGATCCAGGTCGCTTCCTTTAAAGAGAAAGAAAAAGCCCAGATGGAGGCGAAGCGCTTGAGATCAAAAGGTTACGAGATATTTGTTCTGCCCAAGGGTAAACATTCCATCGTTTGCGTTGGAAAATTCGCGATCAAAGACGAGGCCACGGAATTCTCGAATAAATTAAAGAACAAATACAATGATTGCCTGGTAAGGAGATTGTAGCCATGTCATTACATCCTTCATTAAAGATCGATTCTTCATCGACGCAGCAGCGCACGGTTTTGACGCGTATCGAACGCATCAAGGACCTGATGAAAAAAGGCCTTTGGAATGAGTCGCAGTCCGTGACCGCGTTGCCCAAAACGAAGATCATCAAGATCAAGACGGCCAAGGCGAAGAAGAAAGAAGAAGGCGCTGAAGGGGCAGAAGGCGCCGCGGCCGCCCCATCCGCTGGCACAGCTCCGGCCGCGAAAGCCGCTGCCGCAAAACCAGCAGCGAAAAAGGCCTGACATAAATGGCGAACGCGTGTCGTTTCCTGTTTCATGGAGCGAAACGAATTCTCGTGGGTCTTGCCATTATCTTCCTTGTCCCCATCCCTGTATTTGCCGCGCAGGAGTCTTTCCCTTTTCTAGCCGAGGCGATCAATGAACGCGTGAATGTCCGCGCCGGACAAAGCCAGAACTTTGAGAAACTCTGCCAGTTGGACAAGGGCGAAGAGGTCGTCGTCGTGGGCAAGGATTTCAGCTGGTACAAAGTTCAGCTTCCTTCCCGGACGCATGTTTACGTCAGTGATAAATATGTGCGCCTTGCGGGCAGTATGGAGGGGGAGATCACCGGCGAGCGCGTGAATGTGAGGTCTTCCGCCAAGGCCGAGTCGACGATCCTGGGGCAGATAGAAAAAGGCGCACGTATCCGCGTTATCGAAAAGCTCCAGGGTTGGTACAAGATCGCGCCTCCGGCGCAGGTTTTCGGCTGGGTCTCCGAGGGGCTTGTGACGTTTAAATCCAGGGATATTACGGCCTACCGCCCCAAAGAGCGCGTAGAATCCCCGGTTGCCGGGTCCGGCAAGGAAGCAAGCGACGCGAGTCAGACACAACAGCTCTTTGCGCAAGCGCCCGGCCCGGTCACGGTGCCGCCTGATTCCCAAAATGCTTCGGTGACCGGCGTCCTGCGGTTATTGCCGCCGCGCCAGGATAAAACCGACGTGTCCTATGAACTCCTTATCCGCAACAAACCCGCCTATTTTATCCAAGGTCCACGCGCGATGCTCGACGACTTTGCCCGTTACACGGTCACCATCGATGGAGCTTTGAACGCCGGCCTTGAAAAACAGTTTTTAAGACCTGTCCTGACCGTTACCAGGGTCCAATTGGTGTTGTAAGACGTTTTCGTAAGAGGACAGAGAGGGGCATCCCTTCGTGATTCTTGAGATCATTTCTATCGCAGTTATACTTTTTTCTGCCGTAGTGTTGCATGAATACGCCCACGGCTGGGTGGCGTATAAACTTGGCGATCCGACGGCAAAATTGGCAGGTCGTCTGACGCTCAACCCCGTCATGCACGTGGACCCGGTGGGGACCATTTTCCTTCCCGGCGTTTTGATCGCGTTACGTTTTTTAGGATTGAACACGTTTTTGTTCGGCTGGGCAAAACCGATCCCCGTTAATTTCTCAAGATTGAACAATCCCCGAAGGGATATGATGTTGGTCGGGATGGCTGGGCCGGCGGTCAATGTTGTTTTGGCGGTCGTAGCCAGCCAATTGACGCGGGTCCCCATGTCTTTGGACGTTTACAAATTCGTCGAAGCGGCGGTATTTATCAATTTATTGCTGGCGGCATTCAATATGATCCCCATCCCTCCGTTGGACGGTTCCCGGCTGGTCATGGGACTGTTGCCCCGAGGACTCGCCGTTCCGTACAGCCAGTTGGAGCGCTATGGTATATTGATCGTCATGGTCTTTATTTATATGGGGGTCCTGGACGCCGTGGTGTTGCCCGTTGTTGAATGGGCGGGAAGATTATTGGGAGTACAATTTTCATGAAAACGGTCAATGTTCCCTTAAAAAAAAATGCCTATAAGATCGTGATCGGGCGGGGGATTTTGTCCGGACTTGGCGCCAGGCTTAAACCGCTAAAGATAGGTACCGACGCGGCTGTGGTCACGAGCCCCGTGATCCGGCGCCACCACGGCGGCGCTTTGGCCGCGGGGTTGAAAAAGAACGGCTTTTCCGTAAAATTTTTTGAAGTCCCGGAAGGCGAGCAAAGTAAATCCGCGAAAGTGGCCTTCCCGTTGATGGAACAAATCGCCCGGCATGATTCCAACAAGGGCATTTTTATCATCACCTTCGGCGGCGGCGTCATCGGTGACCTGGCCGGGTATGTGGCGGCCTCCTACAAAAGGGGCGTCCCGTACGTCCAGGTGCCGACGACGTTTTTGGCGCAGATCGATTCGGCCATCGGCGGGAAAGTGGCCATCGATTTGCCTGTCGGCAAGAATCTCATAGGGGCTTTTTATCAACCCAAAATTGTCTGGAGCGACGTTTCGGTTTTGTCAACGCTGGATAAACGGCAGATGCGTAACGGCCTGGCGGAAGCGGTCAAATACGGTGTCATCGCGGACAAGGAGCTGTTTTCGTACATCGCCCGGCATTATCACCGGCTTCTGGATCTGCAACCCGCGGCGCTGGAGCATGTCGTTGTCCGTTGCAGCCGGATCAAAGCCGGCGTGGTCACGGCTGATGAAAAAGAAACCAAAGGGCTCCGCACCATTTTGAACTTCGGACACACGGTCGGCCACGCCCTCGAAGCGGCCGGCGGATACAACCGTTACCATCACGGGGAGGCCGTGGCCCTGGGGATGCGGGTGGCCGCGGAGATTTCGCGTCAAAAAGGGATGCTGTCCGCGGCGGATTGTAAAAAGCTCAACGGCCTTCTTTCGGATATCGGATTACCCGGGAAGATCAAAGGCGTTCCTTTGGCGGGTATTCTGCGGATCATGCGGCATGACAAGAAATTTCAAAAGGGCCGGAACCGTTTTGTGCTGGCGCAGAAAATCGGCAAGGTCAAAGTCGTGACCGGCGTTCCCTCCTCCGTCATTCAAAAAGCCATCCGGACGTACATGCGGGTGTAATTATCGTCCTTGCTCGCGGACGCTCAAGGTCGTGACTTCCTCACCGTCTGTTAATTCAACCCTGCCCAGGGTAATTTTGCGTATTTCTTTCCCGGCAATGAAATCCCCTGTCTCGTAAATCTCGCCGTTGATCAGGGCGACCATCTTGTTCTGGTTTGTCATAATGCCATTAAGGACGAGGTCGCTTTTGCCCGATACGCCGATGGGGAACTTTATTCCGGTGGACACGTTCGCGGCGGCCGCGGGTTGTGCGGATTGCGAAGATAACGCTGCCGGTTCCATTTTTCCGGCCGGAGAGGGTTTTTTGATTTGGCGGGAGGATCGAAACAGTTGCGGTTGGAAAATGAACAAAGTCCACGCGGCCAGGCCTAGAACCAGGATTTCCGCGAGGGCGAGGAAATACCAGCGTTTGCCGGCAGGTCCCCGTTGCGAGGAGGCGCGCGCGGTTTCCGGGGCTGCGGTCACCACAGGCGATGGAGAAGGAGGTATCGGCCTGAAAACGGGGGAAGGTTGCGCCGCGGGTTTTTGCCAGGGCTTTTCTCCCGAAGAGATCCGGTCATCACCGGCGGGCGGCACTTTTCCTTTGATATGATCGAGGTTAGTTTGTGTTTTCTTTAAAGCTTCATTGATGATGCTCATACCAAAACAACCTCCTCCACGGACCGCTGGACGATCGTGTCATCGATGGTGTGCGTCTCGGCGATAAACCCGGCCAAAAGCGCGCGGTCACAGAGGATATTGATCATCCGCGGCGTCCCTTTGGATTTTTCATAGATAAGGTCAATGGCGTTGCCGGTAAAATGGACCCGGTGCCGTGGGTCCTCCGGTGATTGCGCGATCTTGAGGCGGTGAAGGATATAGTCCCGCACTTCCTGTTTACTTAACGGCATGATGTGGTAACGCACCGTGACCCTCTGGTTGAGCTGACGCAACGAAGAGAGCTTGAGTTTCTCGATCAATTCCGGCTGGCCGATCAGGACGATCTGCAGGAGTTTCTCTTTTTCGGTTTCCAGGTTGGAAAGCAGGCGGATCTGTTCGAGCTGGCGCACGCTTAAGTTCTGGGCCTCATCAATGATGATGACCACATTATGCCCGTGACTGGTCTCCCGCAGCAGGAAGCCGTTGAGCGCGTTGACCAGGGCGAATTTATTTTTGAAATCCCCTTCGATGCCAAGATCGTTGAGGATGATCTGCAAAAGCTGGACTGCCGAAAAATTGGGATTTAAAATAAGGGCGGTTTTGACGTTTTTATCCAGCTTGTTCAAAAGCATGCGGCAGAGCGTCGTTTTGCCGGTGCCGATCTCTCCGGTAATGACGATGATGCCTTTGCGTTGCTGGATGCCGTAGAACAGATGCGAAAATGCTTCGATGTGGTGGGCGCTGGAAAAGAAAAAATCCGGGTCAGAGGTGACGTTAAAAGGGCTTTCGCGCAGGTGATAGAATTCCTTGTACATTTGCCTGGATTATAGCATGGCGGTGGTATTTGGTAAATACCGGAGAAAAAATAATTGTCACCGGAGTGTATTATGCTATAATGCACCCTAATGAATATTCCCCTGGATGCCGGAGCCACGGAAGCTGCAGAAAAAAGGCGGTATCGACGAATCCAGTTACGCCAGCCGATCCAGTTCCAGTCCACAAATTGCGCGTTAGAAAGGGGGGCCTTGTCTTGCGATCTTGGCGAGGGTGGGGTACGCGTCGATATGTACGAATTCGTGCCTTTGAACGCCGAATTGACCCTCCAGATCCACCTGGCTCTGGAAAGAGTTATTGAATACGTCGGCCGCGTGGTGTGGATACGAAAATTTCCTTTCGCGGACCGTTATCAGGCCGGGTTGGAGTTTTCAGGAGACAAGACGTTTTTGGCAGCGAAGCGGCAACTTCATGACCTTGTCGAAGTTCTGTAAATCCAGAATGATTTTAATTCAATCAAAAGGAGTTTAAGAAGTTATGGCTGATGAAAAGGAAGTGCTGGAGGTTGGTAAAAATTGTGCCGGATGTAAAAAGCCCATGAAAAAGGCCAAACGTTATTATCGTAACGGCGCGTATTATTGCAACAAGAATTGTTTCAAGAAGAAGCTCGCGGGCGAAGGATCTGAAGCCGGGGCGAAGGCATAAAAGAAATGATTCCAGCAGAGTATGCGGGACAAGAAAGAAGAAAGGCCCGGAGATCGGCGGCGCATATCCCCGTGAAGATAGCGCAAGAAGACGGGGACATCGTCACCGAGACATTGAATATCAGCCGTTCGGGCGCGTATTGCCGGGTCAATAAACGCGTCGAGCTGATGACCAAGCTCAAAATCCAGATCCTTCTTCCTCCCGCAAGGAGCATATCGGCGGCGCGCAAGAATCAAAAACGTTTGAGCAAAACCATCCATTGCAAGGGAGTTGTGGTGCGCGTGGAACCGGCCGCGGAAAACGGGCGCTTTGAGGTCGCGATATTTTTTAATGAGATCGCGCAACGCGACGCGGAATCCATCAACGATTATGTCGGTTCCTGTCTGGGGCAGGACAATGCTTGAAGGGGGTATGTAAGGACCATGGAGAATGCCATCACGGTCAGCCTCTCGCCATTACAGGCGCTTCTTTCCCTGGCTTTTCAGATTTGGATCGTCGTTTTCCCCATTATCCTGATCCGCAAAATCAATTATTTGACGGACATCATCCAGGAACAGTTTGATCCAGATAAAGAAACATCGTAAGAGATGCACAGCGGTCATTCTCAAAGAATTATCCCTGTTCTATATGAGGATGAATCTTACATAGTCTTTGACAAACCGGCGGGCGTTCTGGTTATTCCGGCGCCCGGCGAACAAAAGCAGACGCTGGTGGATATTGTTAACCGTCAATACGCTCCCGCCGGGGGATGGAAACTTCATCCCTGCCATCGTCTTGACCGGGAAACCTCCGGCGCGATCGTCTTCGCCAAGGGCAAGGGGCAGCAGCAGGCGATGATGGAGCTTTTCCGCGGGAAAGCGGTAGCCAAAAAATATATCGCTTTTGTCCACGGGAGGCTCCCCCAACGGCAAGGGGAATTACGCAGCGCGATCCGGGATCTCGACCAGGTAAAATTTCGTCGGGGCGCCGCCGCGAAACCGAGCGTGACACGGTACAAGGTCCTTGAAGAAAAAAAATCGTTTAGTGTCGTTGAAGTAATGCCAGTGACCGGACGGACGAATCAGATCCGTATCCAGTTCGCCGAGATCGGGCATCCACTGGTGGGGGAGCGCAAATACGCGCGCGGGAAAGATTACAAGCTTCGGTTCCGCAGAGTCGCGCTGCACGCGCAGGCGCTGGGATGGGAGCATCCGGTATCCCGCGAGAAAATCAACGTTACCGCAAAGCTGCACCAGGACATGGAGGACTTCCTTGCAAGAAACGGAAATTAAGGGAAAATCCCTCAACGAATTGTCGCGGTTGTGCCACAGCATCGCCGTGGAAAAAGGATTTTGGGAGACCGAGCGTAATATCGGTGAGGCCTTGATGCTCATCGTCACCGAGCTGGCCGAGGCCATGGAGGCGCACCGCGTCCAGGATGAGGAAAACTTCCGGGAAGAGATCGCGGACAGTTTTATCCGTTTATTGGACCTGTGCGGCGGGCTTGGCATCGATATCGAAGAAGAGATCTCCAGGAAGTCCACGAAGAATAAAAAGCGGCCGTATAAACACGGAAAAGTATGTTAATGAGAAAGAACGTTCTGTTGTGGGTATCGTTATTTGCGTTTGCCGGATGCGCCAGCGTGACCATCCCCAATTACATCCGGGACGAGCATCCGTACCGCAAGACGTTTTACGCTCCCTATGACACGGTCCTGGACGCCACGGTCCATGCCCTGGAAGATTTTGGCTGGAAGGTCGCCAAGACGACGGAACCTTCCGTTTTTGAGCGTAACAAAGACACGGACAAACCCGGCGTCCGGCAGATCCTCCTTTTTACGGATGTCCGCCAGATGGCCTTCATCTTCGGGACGCGCTACGCCCGGATGAACATTTACGTGCAGTCCGGCACCGACGGTTCCACGGAAGTCGAGCTGCGGTATTTGACGGTCACCTCCGCATCCTTGAAGAATTTTCAGAATTACCGCAATGACCGTTACGCCGGGAAGTTTTTCGGCCGTATCGAGTCCCTGCTAAAGTAGTCCGGTTGCCTGCCTGCCTGCCGGCAGGCAGGCAAATCCTTCCTTCGCATGGATAAATTCGTCCTCCAGAGCAACTTCAAGCCGGTCACGGAACAGATGGACGCGGTCGACAAGCTCGTCATGGGCATCGGAAAAGGCGAGCCATCTCAAGTCCTTTTGGGGGTAACGGGAAGCGGCAAGACATTTACACTCGCCAACGTCATCGCCAGGATCAACCGTCCCACGCTGGTCATTTCCCACAACAAAACACTGGCCGCGCAGTTATACAGTGAATTCAAAGAATTTTTCCCCAATAACGCAGTCGAATATTTCGTCAGTTATTACGATTATTACCAGCCCGAGGCCTATGTCCCGCAGACAGACGTTTATATCGAGAAAGACGCTTCCATCAATGACCGTCTGGACCGCCTGCGGTTGTCTTCCACCACGTCCTTGATGTCCCGCCGGGACGTCCTGATCGTCGCCAGCGTTTCGTGCATTTACAACCTCGGTTCGCCGCAGGATTATAAAGAATTCCTCTTGTACCTGGAAGAGGGACAGGAGATGGACCGCGACGCGGCGCTGCGCAAGCTGGTGGACATTCAATATGAGCGTAACGACAGCGACCTCGCGCGCGGAAAGATCCGTGTGCGCGGCGACACGCTGGAGGTTTACCCTGCGTACAAACAGGAGGCCTTGCGCATCCAGTTTTTCGGGGACACAATTGAAAGAATCGCGGCCATTGATCCGGTCTCGGGCAACGAGGTCCAGCGGTTTAATAAAGTCGCTGTTTATCCGGCGAAACATTTTATCACCTCGCCGGATAACATCGACCGGGCTTGCCTCGCGATCGCGGAAGAGCTGGAGCGGCGTTTGAAGGAACTTAAAAACGCGGGAAAATATACCCAGGCCGAGCGGCTCGCCTCGCGGACCAAATATGACATGGAGATGCTCAAAGAGGTCGGATATTGCCACGGCATCGAGAATTATTCCTGCGCGCTTTCTGGCCGGCCATCGGGAAGCCGTCCGTTTTGTTTGATCGACTATTTCCCGGAGGATTTTGTCACGCTCATCGATGAGTCGCACGTGACCATCCCGCAAATAAACGGCATGTATGAAGGAGATAAATCCCGTAAAGAGACTCTGGTGGAATACGGATTCCGGCTGCCTTCCTGTCTGGATAACCGGCCGTTGAAGTTCAATGAGTTCATGGATCTGATCAAACAGCGCGTTTACGTTTCCGCGACACCGGGGCCGTTCGAAAAGAAGGAGAGCCACGCCATGGTCATTGAACAGATCATCCGGCCGACGGGGATCGTCGACCCGCCCATCGAGGTCCGTCCGACCAAAGGGCAGGTCGATGACCTGATGGAAGAAATCAGAAAACGGGCGAAAAAAGACGAACGCGTGCTGGTCACGACGCTGACGAAGCGAATGTCCGAGGACCTGACGCAATATCTGGAGGAACACGGACTGAAAGTGAAATACGTCCACTCGGATATCGAAACGATCGACCGTATGCAGATCCTCAAGGACTTGCGTCTGAAGAAATTCGATTGCCTGGTCGGCGTCAATCTCTTGAGGGAAGGGCTCGATCTGCCCGAGGTTTCGCTGGTCGTTATCTTCGACGCGGACAAGGAAGGCTTTTTACGTTCCCAGACTTCGCTCATCCAGGTGTCTGGCCGGGCCGCGCGCAACATCAACGGCCTGGTCATCATGTACGCGGACCGCGTCAGCGCCGCGATGCGAGGCACTATGAAGGAATGCGAACGCCGCAGGAAGATCCAGGCGGCGTTTAATAAAACGCACGGCATCACGCCCCGGACGATCCAGAAGGCCATCCGTAACGGTATTGAGGAATTGTCGCGCGAGGAGGCCCGGGAGCTGGTTTTTGCCGTTGCGGGGCAAAATGAAGAGGAGTATACTCTAAGCGACCATATCGCGCGGATGGAGCGTGAAATGGAATCGGCGGCGCGCAACCTGCAATTCGAGCGCGCGGCCCTGATCCGGGACAAGATCAAGGAAATGAAATCATCCGCCGTAGCTGAACATGGAAGTATTCAGCGAAGGCGGATCAAAGGCGAGGAGATTAGATGATCCTGGCGGTGGACATAGGCAATACAACGATCGCCTGCGGCGTGTGCGCCGGCCAAAAGGTCCTGGCCGTTTACCGGGTTGACACGGTGGCCGACAAGAAACGTCTGAAGGTTGCCTTTGAGAAGCTCTTGACGCGCATTCGCCGGAGGCATCCTTCCTTAAACAAGGTCGTCATCTGCAGTGTCGTCCCGGCGGCGCTGTCCGTGACAGAAAAACTGGTCCGGCAAAAATGGGCCGTCAAGCCCGTGGTCATCGGGCGCGACATCAAAGTCCCGATTAAAAATAATTACCGGGATCCCCGCCAGGTGGGGCAGGACCGGCTGGTGGGCGCGTACGCGGCCAAGTGTCTCTATAAAGCGCCATGTCTGATCATCGATTTCGGGACCGCCATCACCTTCGATGTCGTCTCCGCGCGTGGAGAATATGAGGGGGGCATTATTATCCCCGGGTTGCGGTTGTCCGCCGAATCGCTGTTTCAGAAAACCGCTTTATTGCCAAGAGTCGATACAATCCGCGCGCCTCGTTCTTTAATAGGGAAGGACACACAAGAAAGTATCTTAAGCGGCTTGTTCAACGGTTATGGCGCCATGTGCCGCGGTCTGATTGACCAGATTGCTGACACCATGCCCCGGCGGCCCAGGGTCATCATCACCGGCGGCCACACCCGCCTGATGCAGAAATTCATCCGCAAGAGGATCGACAAGATCGACCAGTCCCTCGTCTTTAAAGGCATCGTTTTACTCCATCAAAAAATATCTTGACAAAAATGTAATTTTTGTTAAATTAGCACTCTGCCAATCTTACTGCTAAACGCAGTTGTGGTGGTAGGCGCTTTTAAAAGTTCAACAAAATTTTCAAGGAGGTGGAGGAATGGACATTCAACCGTTGGCAGACAGGATCGTTGTAAGACCTTTGGACGCTCAAGAGGTCACCAAGGGCGGTATCGTTTTGCCGGACACCGCGAAAGAAAAACCGCAGGAGGGGAAAGTCGTCGCGGTCGGTAAAGGTAAAGTGACCGAGGAAGGCAAGCTGAAAGCGCTCGAAGTGCGCGTCGGGGACCGCGTCCTGTACGGCAAATACAGCGGAACGGAGATCACGACAAAAGAAGGACAGGAACTTCTGATCATGCGCGAGGATGACGTTTTCGCGGTCATGAAATAAATGAAGACGCAGTTTACGGAACAAAGTGAACGTAAATTGCTGTCTGAATTTACCCTTGACAATTTGGGCAAATTGTCAAGGATCCAATTCGCCCAACAAATTTATATTCGCTAACGCTCCATAAATTTGGGGCTCATTGAAGGAGGAATTTGAAAATGGCAAAGCAACTGATTTTTAGCGATGAAGCCAGACGCGCCGTCTTAAGAGGCGTTGAGCAGCTCTCGCAGGCTGTAAAAGTAACCCTTGGCCCCAAAGGCCGTAATGTTGTTTTGGACAAAAAGTTTGGGTCCCCGACGGTCACCAAAGACGGGGTCACCGTCGCGAAGGAAATAGACCTCGAAGATCCATTCGAAAATATGGGCGCCCAGATGGTCAAGGAAGTCGCCGAGAGGACTTCCGACAGCGCCGGTGACGGGACAACCACCGCCACGGTCCTGGCCGAAGCGATCTACCGTGAGGGTCTCAAGAACGTGACCGCCGGGGCCAACCCCATGGCGCTTAAGCGCGGTATCGAAAAAGCGGTCGAGGCGGTCGTTGCCAAAATCGCGACATTGTCCAAGAAGATCGACTCAAAGAATTCCCGGGAGGTCGAACAGGTCGCCACCATCGCCGCCAATAATGATAATGTTATCGGGAAAAAGATCGCGGAGGCCTTCGACTCCGTCGGCAAGGACGGGGTCATCACCGTCGAAGAGTCCAAGACGATCAACACGGAACTGAAGATCGTCGAAGGGATGCAGTTCGACCAGGGATATCTCTCGCCGTATTTCTCAACGGATGTGGAGAAAATGGAATGTATCCTGGAAGAGCCTTATATCCTGCTTTTTGAGAAGAAGGTCGGCAACATCAAGGAGATATTGCCGCTTTTGGAGAAGGTCGCGAAATCCGGCAAACCGCTTTTGATCATCGCTGAAGACGTGGAGGGCGAAGCGCTCGCGACACTCGTCGTCAATAATATGCGCAAGACGCTTTCCTGCGCCGCGGTCAAGGCCCCGGGATATGGTGACCGCAGAAAGTCCATGCTGGAAGACATCGCGGTTTTGACCGGCGGACGCGCCATTTCCGAAGATCTGGGCATCAAGCTGGAAAGTCTGGATATCAAGGACCTGGGCCGTGCCAAGAAAGTCAAGATCGATAAAGATAATACGACGATCGTGGAAGGCGCCGGGAAAACGGCCGATATCAAAGGCCGCATCAGCCAGATCCGTCATCAGCTCGATTCGACGGATTCTTCGTACGATAAAGAGAAGCTCCAGGAGCGCCTCGCCAAATTATCCGGCGGTGTCGCGATCATCAATGTCGGGGCTGCCACCGAGACGGAAATGAAGGAAAAGAAGGCCCGCGTGGAAGACGCTTTGCACGCCACGCGCGCCGCCGTCGAAGAGGGGATTGTCCCCGGGGGCGGTGTCGCTTTGCTGCGGACCATCGACGCGATCGATAGTTTGAAATTAAGCGGGGATGAAAAGACCGGATGTGCGATCGTCCGTCAGGCGCTCGAGTCGCCGGTGCGCCAGCTGGCCGTCAACGCGGGCCTGGAAGGGTCGGTCATCGTTGCCCGCCTGAAGGAAGAGAAGCAAAACATCGGGTACGATATCAACAAAGACGCTTACGTCGACATGCTTCAGTCGGGGATCATCGACCCGGCCAAAGTGACCCGCACGGCCCTGCAGAACGCGGCCAGCATTGCCGCGTTACTTTTGACCACGGAATCGTTGATCACCGATGTCCCTGAAAAAGAAGGACATGGACATCCCGGGATGGCCGGAGCCGGCATGCCGGGCGGGATGGGTGGAATGATGTAATTCGCCCTCGGGCGACTTTCGGCGAATTATCCCAGCGAGTATGGCGAAATTGTCACGGATTTTTCACACCCGTGAAAGTTAATAAAAAATCCGGGAGAATTTCGCCATGGTTTACGAGCTGGGATGACCTCGCCAACCCCTTCGAGGAGTTTGAAGAAATGATCGAAGACAACTTCATCATGTCTTGCCAATCGGGGTAACAATCCAAAACCCCCGCACCAGAAACGGTGCGGGGGTTTTACTTTCTGCCCCGGCACCGTGTAGGGTGAAAAGAAAATAAGGTTACGGTATGTGTTTGGAGTACGGGTTATGGGTTAAACTAAGAATGCTTTTTAACAACAGCAACGGGTGGGGAGAATGGTTAAAAAAATAGCGTTGTTCAATCATAAGGGCGGGGTAAGTAAGACGACAACAGCCTTTAATTTGGGATGGATGTTAGCAAAAAAAAGGAAGAGAGTTATTATCGCTGACTGCGACCCTCAATGCAATCTTACAGGCATGGTTTTGGGGTTTAAAAAGGCAGATGAATTTGAGGCGATTTATAAGACCAAAGCAGGAGAGGTAAAGAATATTCGTGAAGGATTGGCACCGGCTTTTGAGTCGCGCCCCACCGCTATTGAGCCGGTTACATGTGAAACCATTAAAGGCCAACCAAATTTATTTTTATTGCCGGGCCATATTGGTCTTGCTGAATATGAAGTCACGCTGGGTATAGCTCAAGAATTGTCAGGTTCTTTAGTAACGCTTCAGAACTTACCAGGGTCCTTCTCTCGATTGTTTGACCTTACCGCTGAAAAATATAGGGCAGATATTATTCTTGTCGATATGAGCCCAAGTCTTGGGGCGATTAATCAAAATCTATTGATGACAAGCGATTTTTTTATTGTCCCCATGGCACCAGACTACTTCTCAGTCATGGCAATCGATAGTCTTTCGTCTGTATTGCCAAAGTGGGTAAATTGGTCGCGACAGGCAAAAGCACAACCATTACTTAAGAAGGCTGCTTATCCATTCCCGGACAAGAATCCCCAATTTCTTGGTACAATCATTCAAAAATATCGACTACGAGAAGGTAAAACCCCATCTGCGGCCTTCCAGAAATGGATAGATGAGATAGAAATGGGTATAAAAACAAAATTTATACCAATGCTCACAGAAAATCAGATGCTTCTTTCTAAAAGAATATATGAGGATGTAGGCATAAAGCCGACGCAGCCCCTGATCCAAATGTCAGATTTTAACAGCTTGATTGCTCTTTCTCAGAAACATAAGGCGCCAATTTTTAGTTTGACAGATAAACAGCTCGAGCAAACAGGAGTGGTTCTAAAGATAACAAAAAGATCTATGCAGCAATTTTATGATTTATATTCAACAGGTGCTGATCGGATTATCAAAATAATCGACCATGCATAGTGCGATTCAAGAATTCCGCTCAAATATTGAGCGTGCACGTGCTCTTGGTGGGCTTTACGTGGCACTTTCAGGGATGACAACTCCTGCGGTTGATGCAACAGATATTCTACGTGCGCAAATGGTTTCTATTGTTAGTGCTCTCGATCAGTATGTTCATGAATTAACACGTCTTGGTATGCTTGAGGTTTTTAACGGGTTGAGGCCACCGACTGATGCTTTCCTGCGGTTTCAGGTGACCATCGATGCGGTAATGGTTGGTTTGAAGACAGGCGGAAGTTTATGGCTTGAAGAAGAAATACGCGAGAAACACGGATACCTTGCGTTCCAACACCCAGACAAAATAGCTGATGCGATTCGGCACTTCTCTCCCTGTGAGCTATGGTCTGCAGTTGCTTTCGGATTGGGATTGTCGGTTAATGACGTTAAGACTCGCCTAAAATTAATAATCGACCGTCGAAACAAGATTGCGCATGAGGCTGATTTAGATCCAAGTTATCCTGGAGTGCGATGGGCTATTTCCTATCAAGACATAGAAAGTGCCACTAACTTTATTGAAAATTTGTGCGAGCAAATTCACGTTGTGGTGGTATAAGAGGCCTTCCGTGGCCGTGTAACGAACCCCACAAAAGGAGGGCGAGGTAAGGCGGGCAAGGGCACTGTGGCTCTTTATCCCCAATTGCTCACGGTGGATGTGGTTGTAGCCAGAGCAACCACGTAGCTGGCCGCTGTAGCTTGAACTGGGCCGGTGGACTCAAGAGGATGCAGAGCAACATATTTTACCTCTTCGCATACCTCGGCACAGTTGGCTTCACAAAGGGCTGCAGCAGCAGGCACTGAAAAAATCAGCCACGACGCTATGGTTTTTTTAAGTTTTAGGTTCATGGTTGCAGCGTAACATTTTTTTGATATTTTTGCAAGTGAGAATCTGTAACAGGTACTAGTTTTAGGGGGGCCTTCCTCGCCCGTCCCCCAAAAACAGTCGTCACCACCTGAATTCAACCGATATCGGTTGAATTGCCGGGCGTCTTCCCCAAATTCAGGCGGCGCCGCCTGAATTCGGCCGACGTCGGCCGAATTGGAAACTTCCGTGGGCACGTCCTAATTGCAGCGGTCGCCCCTCGCATAAGCGCTTGAAAATTTCTTCACCCACTTCGTTCAGAAACTTTCGGCGCATTGCTCGGGGTAAATTTCGTCCCCTTCCTGAAGCAAAGTAAGGCAGGGGACTCAATTTAACTCCTGGGGCCGTCCCCAGGGTCCGCGGTGCGAAGGCCCGTTGACTCATTAAAGAATGT
>DPIG01000071.1 GCA_003522725.1 Candidatus Omnitrophota bacterium | reverse complement strand
AGCCAGGTTAACATCTGGAACAATATCAAGGGATTCAGCACGACCCTTTCCACGGGGTTCACCTCCGCCGTCGACGCGTTCAGTTACGCCTGGGATATGATCCAGATCTACGACTGGGCCAAGATGATCTACGCGGGCAGTGTCGAGGAGATGTGCTTCCATACCTATTACGGTTTTTATACGCTGAAATTTCTTTCCGGCTCCAAAGAGGGGACGTCTTTTATTAACTGTCCGTTTGACAAACGGCGTAACGGGATCACCTTCGGGGAAGGCGCGTGTCTCTTGGCGATGGAAGAGCTTGCTCATGCCCGCAGGCGCAAGGCGCCGATCCAGGCGGAGGTGCTGGGGTTCGGGTATTATTTTGATCCGTTCCGGATCAACAAGTATAACCCCAGAGGGACGGGGGTCAAGGCGGCCATCCGTAGCGCCCTGGAAGACGCGCAGGTCGACATCAACGAGATTGATTACATCTGCGCCAACGCCAATTCAACACAGCCCGCGGACAAGATCGAGACCGAGGCCATCAAGGAAGTGTTCGGCAAACGCGCTTATGAGATCCCGGTCAGCGCCATTAAATCCATGACCGGGGAATGTTACAGCCTTTCCGGCGCGCTGGCCGCCGCCGCGTGCGTGGGCGCGATCAACGAGGATTTTATCCCCCCGACGGTGAATTATCAGGAAAAAGACCCGGACTGCGACCTGGATTATGTCCCCAACCAATCCCGTCCGGCGAAATTGAATAAAGTTTTGATCATCACCTTCGGCCCCAACGGCAGTAACAGTTGCATGGTGTTAGGGAGGTATCAGCCGTAATGTCGGAATTCAAGAATAAAGTGGCCATTGTGACCGGCGGGTCGCGTGGCATCGGACGCGCCATCGTCGAGGCGCTGGCCGGCCGCGGCTGTGACATCGCCTTTAATTACAGCAAAAGTCACGAGGCGGCACTGGAACTGGAGAAAGCCATCAAGGCCAAAGGCGTGCGGTGCAAGGCGGAGTGCGTGGACATCAAGGATTTTGAGGACGTCAAAGAATGGATCGCGCAAGTCAAGGAAGATTTTGGCCGCGTCGATATCCTGGTCAATAACGCCGGCATCGTCATTGACAAGCCGCTGATGATGATGTCCCGCGAGGACTGGGACCAGGTGCTCGATACCAACTTGAGCGGTATGTTCAACGCGGCCAAGGCGTGCATTGTCACCTTCATGAAGCAGAAAAGCGGGGACATCGTCAATATCTCCTCGGTGAGCGGCGTCATCGGTTTGCCGGGGCAGACGAATTACTCGGCCTCCAAGGGAGGCATGAACGCCTTTACCAAGGCGCTGGCCAAGGAAGTGGCCCGCTATGGGGTGCGGGTCAACGCGGTCGCCCCGGGATTTATCGAAACGGATATTCTGTCCCATTTTACCGATGACAAGAAAAAAGAGATCGCCGACAGTATCCCTTTGCAAAGGATAGGCACGCCGCAGGACGTGGCCAACTGCGTGGTATTTTTGTTAAGCCAGGGTGCGCAATATATGACCGGCCAGATCGTCCAGGTCGACGGCGGCCTGGCGATGCGGTAGAATATGATATGAAGAATTCCCCTCCCCTTGTGGGAGGGGATAGGGGAGGGGGGATTGAGAAAAGCGTTAACACCTGTTGCCCGAAAACTGCGGAATGACCCTACAGAAGCTGAAAAGCATCTCTGGTGTGTACTTCGCTCCAGGAATCTTGGCGTCAAATTTCGCAGACAAGTGATCATTGGTCCCTACATCGTTGATTTTGTATGTTTTGAAAGGAAATTGGTCATAGAAGTTGATGGTGGGCAACATGCCCAGAGTCGGAAGGATATTCTACGGGATGAATGGCTCATCAAACAGGGGTTTGAAGTTGTCAGGTTTTGGAACCAAGATGTTCTTGAGAATCTGGATGGGGTATTTGAGAAAATCGAAGAACATTTGATGTCCCCCTCCCTAGCCCTCCCCACAAGGGGGAGGGAAGCCTATGGATAAATTCCCCTCCCTTTGTGGGAGGGGTTAGGGGAGGGGAGAGCAGTGTACGTAACGGTCGATCAGAACAGAAGATACAAAGATTAAGATTAAAAAATTTTGACAGAACCAAGACAGTGAAAGGGAGGGCCTATGATTTCTCCAAAGAAGCAGATGACAAAGATCGTTGCCGAACAGCCCGAAGACAGTTCCTATGAAGAAATTCTGAAGGAGCTGGCCTTCGCGCGCATGGTCGAGCGGGGCGTGGCCGATTCCAGGGCGAAGCGGACAAGCTCGAACGTGGAAGTAAAGCGGAAGATCAAGTCATGGCAGAAATAAGATGGACCCGTGAGGCCATTTATTGGCTAAAGGAAATTCATCAGTACATTGCCGTCGACAATCCCGTGGCGGCTCAAAAAGTCGCCCGGAGTATTTATGAGAAAGTTCAGATCCTTCGGCGGTTGCCCCAGATCGGTCATCGCTATGAACGTTATCCTGATTTAAACATTCGTATTTTGCTTTATGGGCATTATCGCATCGCTTATCTGATCAAGGAAGACGGCGGCATTGATATCTTGGGGATTTTTCACGGGGCTTTGGACATCGACCGGTATCTCTCCGGCGGCCCGGGCGCCGGGTAAGCGGTGAAGGAGTGGCGGCGGTATGGCTAAAAAGATTGTGAAGTTATGGTATGACCGGGAAGGGGATTACTTGGAAGTCATGTTCGACCGGAAGGCGGGTTATTTTCGCGAGACCAAATCCGACCAAGTGATGGAAAAAGTGGACAAGGACGGCAATATCCTCGGGTTTTCGATCTTCAAGGTCAGCAAAATCCGGCGTAAACCCCTACAAGTGGCGTTGACGTAAGTTTGAAATCTGGAGGAGACGTTTTTTGACGGTGTCGGGCTGGGTTGGTTGAGCGCGGCATCAGCAGTAACGCTTCCGGGTTAATAATGGCTCCATTAACATTTTGGAAAAAGGGAGAATGCTATGCAGGAATTTATTAAATTCAAGAGTTCTGTCAAATTACTACTTCTATCTTTTGGGCTAATGGTTGGATTTATAGTATCTGCTTATGTGCCGTTTATCTCTGAATTGATGGAAAATAACAATTCGTTAGTTATGTTTATTTTCCTTGGAACTAAATTATTTTTTGCAATTTGTTTCTGGATTGTTGCAGTAAGAATATATTTTTTAGCTAAAGTATTAAAGGAAAAAAATATTATATCTCATCGCTCCGGAATATTAGTTTTTGGTTGGGTGGCTTGCAGTCTTATACCTATTGTTCTTCATGCCGTTTATTTATTTTATTTATGGAAACAGGGGGGAAAACTTGAGGGTCAATGAATTTTGAGGATGCGTTACTGACGGTATCGGGCTGTGTTGGTTGAGCGTGGCATCAACAGTAATGCCTCTGGATAACCAAGGAGGATAGTAAAATGTCGTGGATTGATTTTAGTGAATGTAAAACTGTAAAAGAAATTGGCGAAAAATTTATGGCCAGATTTAATGGTAGCGAAAGTCATGTAGCTATGGCCACTGCATTTGCTCATCAGTTACTTCAAAAAGAACTGCTCATTGAACAAAATAAATATCAAGAGAAACAATTAGAAAAGATGCAAGAGCTAAATAGGTATACGCGGGGATTGGTTTTGGCTACTTGGGCCTTAGTCATCATTTCATCGATATTGAATATAGTCTGTCGGTGATTAAAGAGGCGATTTACTAAAAACACGGGTAAACGGCTAATGCCATCTAAACAGTTAGCGAAAAACACGTATCAAAAATTTCTCGACGACATTGCCGGGATCTATGACCGCGCCTTGAAGGACGTGCACGTGGCGGTGGAGGCGATCCTTAAGGCGGCGTATTGGAAGATCGGCGAACGCGTCGTGGAGGTCGAGCAGGACGGCCACATCCGCGCGCAGTACGGCGCCCATCTTCTGGAACAGATTTCCAGCGACATGGCCAAGACCAACCGCAAAGGATTTTCAGCCCGTAACCTGCGCAACATGCGCCAGGTTTATACTGCTTTCCCAATTCGGCAGTTAACTGCCGAATTGACCTGGACTCATTTCGTGGCCCTTTCCGTCATCAAGGACAAGGAAGAACGGCAGGCGTATCTTAAAAAGGCCGCTGGAAAAAAATGGACGGTGGAAGAGCTTAAGGATGTCCTTCTTCGCGACCAGGTCAAAACGATCCCCTCGGGAAACGGGCCGGTTGGGCGTTTGCCTGCCTCGCCGGCAGGCGGGCCTGCCGTGCCTGCCCAAGCGGAAGTCATCCGCCTCGCTTTCAAACGAGGCATCATTAACGCCTGCCGTGTCGTTGAGCCCCGCGCTTGCGACGCAAAGAATGACCGGAAGGTCCGTCTGGATTACGGCTTCGGGGTAAAGCGCAGTTTCAGACTGCCGTCGCCGGCCTCTGTCAAACCCGACGACGTTGTCGTTCTGACGGAATCTCCGGAGGGTCTTGTGGAAATAAAAAAGATCACCGCCAAAGATCCCAGGGGGGATCCCGTCCTTTATACGTACGCCGCGCGGGTGGTCAAGGTCATCGACGGTGACACGCTGAAGGTGGAAGTCAAGGTCGGAGAGACAGATATAGGGAAAAAATTACGCCTGCGCCGGATCAATACCCCGGAGATCGACACGCCCGAGGGGAAAAAGGCGAAAGATTTTGTCGTCAAAGCGCTTAAAGACTGCCCGTGGATCGTCATCAAGACGTACTCAACGGACATCTACGACCGGTACCTGGCGGATATTTTTTACCTTGAGGGCTGCGACGACCCGGGAAGAATCGCGCTCGAGGGGAAACTTTTGAACCAGGATCTTTTGGACGCCGGCCTGGCGGATCTCTGGCGCACGCCGGACCTGCTGGATTTGGCTATGCTGAATTAGGGGAAAAGATGTATCAACCTTCGGAATATCAGTTTGATTTGCAAAATCGTCTCCAGCGTCTGGCGCAGAGAAATCATGAACAGTTAAGAGAACTCGTTCATCGTTTGCTGGGGAAGGATGTTCGTACGGCTTAATAACAGAAAGGCAAAGGCATGAACGATACCTCCGAAGAAATGCAAAAGCGGTATCACGCCATGCTGATGGAGCGTTCCGGC
>DPIG01000065.1 GCA_003522725.1 Candidatus Omnitrophota bacterium | reverse complement strand
TCGGAAACCGCGAAAAGACTGCGCAGGGTGCCGGTCAGGAAATTTTCCGCGGCCTGCTTGTCTTTGATGTTGTCCGCGTTGATGGCCTGCTGGCGGGCCTTGATCACGTTTTCCAAAGTGCCTTTCTCATGCCCCATGTATCCCTTGGCCGTCTCCACCAGATTGGGGATAAGGTCGTGCCGGCGCTTGAGCTGGACATCGATCTGCGACCAGCCGTTTTTGACGTTTTCCCGCAGCTGCACCAGATTGTTATAGATGGCGACGGCGTACACCACCGCCAGGACAGCGAGAATAAGAACTACAGCGAGTACGGTCATAAGCCCTCCTGGTTAATGCTCAATCTTTTTTAGTATCGGCCCCAAGTATATCATATTTCCTCATCCGTGGGGAGCCATAACACGGCTTATTTTTTGCGGTTTTCCAGGCACTATTTGAGCTGGAGGCTAGGACACTCCCGGAGTGTCCTGGGGAATTTTAAACGAGGTTTTTAAGAAGCTCAATCGCCGGCGCTACGCGGATCCCTTCCTCCGTCTCGTAATCTTTCTTGCCGGCGGCATGGATCTGCCACGCCGCGGCCTTTGGAAATTTGTTTTTCAGATACCGTAGAGACTTGCTGAGGTCGTCATCCCCCCATTTGCATTCGACCAGCATGATGGGCTTGCGGTTTTCGGTGACAACAAAATCCACTTCGCGGCCGTCGATGTCGCGGAAATAGGCGAGGTCCACTTCCCTGCCTTTGGTGTCCTGCTCAAAGTGCACCCATTTGAGAAGATGGGATGCCGCCAGGTTCTCAAAACGGTACGGCATTTCCGGCACCAGCGACCAGTCGAAATGGTAGTGTTTCTGTTCCTTTTTGACGGCGCGGATCCTGGGCGCGCCGATCGGGCTCAACCGAAAGATCGCGTACATGCGCTCCAATACCGACACCCAAGAGGCGAGCGTTTTATGGCTTATCTGCAAATCCTCTCGCAAGGCATTAAGTGAAAGCGGACTGCCGACCAGTTCAGGGAGCCGAAGCATCAGAAGTTCCAGATTGCCGAGGTCCTGGATTCTTTCCAGCGAGACGACGTCTTCGCGGATCAGACGGGTACGGTATTCCCTCGACCATCGCTTGGCTTCCACTTGAGACCCGCCGAGAAACGGTTCCGGAAACCCTCCCAGCTCCAGCAAAGGCCTGATATCTTCCTGACGGTTTATTTTAAGCTCCGCGACAGACAGCGGATGCAGGCGCAGATAATGATATCTTCCTTGAAGGGAATCTCCCCCGAAACGGTACAAGTCCAACCGGGCACTTCCCGTCACCAGGATTTTGCGTTCTTTGGAGAGGTCATACAGGCCTTTAAGGTAATTGCGCCAGGAACGGTATTTATGGATTTCGTCAAGGATAAGGATCTCCGCGGGAGGGATCTCGCGTTTAAGAATCTTTTCCCGATGTTCCGCGATATCCCAGTTAAGGTAGCCTTTGGGGTCTTTGGAAATGCTTTTGGCGAGAGTCGTCTTTCCAACCTGGCGGGGGCCGCCAAGAAAAACCATCTTTTTGCTCAAGTCATGTTTAATCTGGGATGTCAGATATCTGTCCACAGTGTTACTATACATTATTTTTCTACCACTGTCAAATTTACTCGCGAGTATTTTCGACCCTGGCAGAATCCGCCAACCCCCGCGTCTGTTATTTTTGATAGTTTACCATAACCATCGCCGTTTTGCCGAAGCCGATGGCGCCGTCGATGCGCAGGGGAACTTTGTGCGCCCCCGTATCGAACCAGACACGGTATTGCGCCGGGTCACTTTGCATGTAATATGCCGCTACTTTTTTTTCTTCAAGCCCCAGATCCCGGGTGTCCTGCACCTGAAACTGCACGTCTTTGGTCGGCAGGTGTATCTGGATGCTTTCACCGGCGGCAAACTTTCCCATTGCCCGGTAACGGAAGATAAAGCAATAGATGTTATCCACCGGCACGGAACGCTTGATGACCTGTTCAGTCGTTTTGCCCCTGGCGGTCTTGACGATCCTCACCGTCCCATCCCGGGCGTTATAATGTTCCACGATCCTCTCTTTTTTGCCGAATATGTTCAGATCGCGTTCCACCCTTTGGGGCAGGAACGTCCGCGGGTCAACGTAAATTTTTTCCTCATCAAAGAATTTCAGTCCCTTGCCGGTAAAGGTGATCAAAAGCGCGCTTTGCCCATCGATGGACACCAGGCCGTGGAACGTCAGGCTGGCTTGCCCGACGCGCATTTTAAGTTTTTTGATGTCATACTGGATCGTTTCGCCGGGACGAAACGGCAATGCCTTGGGCGCGTCCGCCGCCCAAACCGGTGTGCCGGCGAGAAACAAAGCAGTCAATACGAGAGCGCGCGCTTTATATCCGATCATATTCTTTGATGTATTGTTCAAGGAGCCTGGTCCCCTTGCAGAGCGTGTTGGCGCGGATGTATTCATCGGTGGTGTGCGCGGTGCCGCGGGCGCCGTAACCGGTCGCGAACGCCGGGATGCCGTGCTTTTTAAAGAAGGTGATGACGGTCGCCCCTTCGCTCCCCTTGACCGCGGCCGGGCATTTCATTGCGCGCGCCGTTTTGAGATACAATTCGACTGCCGGGTGTGTCGGGGCGATCGTATAGGGAAGCTGCAAGTCATCGATAACGATCTTGAATTTGGGCGTGACCGTGCGCACCGTCGCGCGCAGGCGCCGCAAGATAGCTTCTGGATCCATTCCGGGCACGTAACGCAGATCGAGCGCGAATTCGCAGAAATCCGCCACCATGTTGACCTTGTCGCCGCCTTTGATCACGCCGATATTCGTCGTCGGCCCGCGCAGCAGCGGATGCTTTTTATACGTCCAGCGCAGCGCCTTGATCTTGCGGATGACCTCGGTCGCCTGTTCAATGGAATTGACCCCGCGCCAGTTATACGCGCCGTGGGCCTTTTTGCCGAAGATCTGGACGCGGGAATGGATCAGCCCTTTTTGCGCGATGATCGTATGGAACTCGTCGGAATCCATCACGAGCGCCAGGCCGGGTTTCAAGACTTTTTTTTCCAGTAAAGGGATGATCCCCGCGTGACTGCCGGTCTCTTCATCAACGGTGGCCGCCATAATGACGTCTTTGCGTAACTTAACTTTGTCTTCCGCGAGGCTGCGCATCACCTCCATACAGCTGGTCAGGTTCCCCTTATCGTCGCTCGCGCCGCGGCCGTAAATTTTTCCCTGATGGATTTGTCCGCCGAGCGGTTTGAATTTCCAGCCTTTGCCGATGGGGACTGTGTCAAAATGCGGGGTGATCAGGATCGCTTCACGGCTTGCTTTGGGGCGGGGTAACGTCCCCTTTAAAGTCGCTACGATATTAGGACGCCCTTTGGCGTAGGTATAGGTTTTTACGTCCAGACCGCAGGACTTCATGTCCTTGATGATGAACTGCGCCAGGCCCCATTCGTTGCCCGGCGGGTTCTCGGAGTTATAGGAAATGACTTTTTGCGTGAGTTTGACGAGGCGGGATTTATTGATCATTTCAAAAATTCACGCGCTTTCTGCTCTCCAACGTGGTGATTGTAGTCCTCGTAATCGACGACAGCGACCTGCGGCCGCTCGGCATGGAGTTTCTGGATCTTGGGCATGTGGCTGCGGGGATTGCGGAACGCGATGAATTTGAATTCCGTTTTACACTCCGGACAATGCGTGGCGTCGAGTTTGATGTCCATCTTCCGGCACGCCGCGCAACTGCCGCCGAGGTCCCCGTAGATCAACAGGTGCGCCTTGATTTCATCGATATAGAATTTTTTATAAACACGGACGAATTTTTCGATCATGATTTTTTATTATAATAACATAATCGGGGAACTGGAAAAGGATTTCGTGAGAATTGTTGTAAGGCGGGGTTAAGGTTCGCAGAGGTGACGCAATTGAGTATGCGCCGGGAATTTCCGAGCGTGCCGAAGGAAATTTTCAAGTGCTTATACGGCTGAAAGGAGTCCTCTTGGGGACAGGGATGACATTATAGGTTACGTCGTGTCCCTGGATGATTCCGGTCACGCGGTTCTGCGGGTCCTTGACGGTCTTTAGTTTGTTGAGGATGTCGTAGGTGAATTCCGTGGCCTGCCACACCGTGGCCAACGTATCGGCCTGGCGTTCGGTTTTGATAACATTGCCGTTAGCATCATACGTATGCCTGATGACAAAACCCAAGGGGTTCGTGACCCTGTTGAGCCAGCCAAGCGCGTCATAATCGTAGTCGGTCGCGTGATTATTGGCGTCAGACACAACGTCCAGATTGCCGAAGGTATCATACGTAAAGTGCGTGTGCGCGTTTAAGCCGGCGGGGTCCTGGTAAATATCGGTCAGATAACCGGTCACAGGATCATACGCGTACTGTGTGACATTGCCGTTGGGATCGATCGATTCGGTGACTTGGCCGAAGCTGTTGTAGGCAAATTCAGTTGTAGGCACGCCTAAGGCCACCGCGGGCTGGTCGATAAAGATCAGATCGCCTTTTGTGCCATGCTTTGGGTGGCCCACGTTTAATTCATGATCGTACGTGTAGGCGGTGGCGTTGCCTTTGGGGCCCGTGACCGTATTGATCTGGTTAAACAGCGGCTCATACGTCATGACCGTGACAATATCATTGGTGTTATTATCCGTGGCCGCCATATCGGTTTTGCGGCGGAGTTGCAACAGGTTGCCCCGGGAACGCGCATTTGGATTGGCGGAATCATAAACGTATTTGACGCCATTGCCTTTGGGAAAAGTTTCAGCGGTCTTGAGGCTGTCCGCGTTGTAAGTAAATGTCGTTACAAAAGATGCCGGGTCGGTCAGGCGTAGCCCGTTGGTCTTTTCTTCTTTCCTGACCATATTGCCCGCCGCGTTAAAGGTGTAGACATTCTCGAACCCCTTGCGGTCGGTTTCAATGACCTGGTCCACAACGCTGTAATCAAAGGTGATGTCGCTCCCCCCTAAGTTTTGCCGCTCGACGCGGCCCAGCGCGTCATAAAAATTCTCGACAAAATACTGATTTCTAGCGTCCTTGATCCGTTTGACATTGTGGTTTTCGTATTCAAACGATTTGGTCACCCCGGCGGGGAACTGCGGTGTGGCTGGTTTGGTGACGCTCAAAAGATCGTTGGTGGCCGGGTCGTAGGCGAAGGCCACTTCTCTACCTCCGTCGATGATCTTCTCCAGCAGGCCGTCGGCGTTATAAGTAAGATCGATGGCGCGGCCGCCGGTGTCAAGGATCTGAATAAGGCGATAATCGCTGCCGATGACCACACTGTTCAAGGGGTCCTGGGCGAATTGACTTTTGCCGTAATAGGGCTGTTGGCCGGTATCATAAACAAGGGTGATCGTGTTATTATTGCGGTCTTTGATGGCAACGAGCTTGCCGTCAGCGTCAAACTGATATTGCTCTCCTTGCGCCTGGGTGAGCGTCCAGGAATCATCCGGATTCTTGACCAACGTTTCGAACCGGCCCGCCGGCGGCGCGTACACGGTTCCGGTCAAAGTGTATTTGGTTTTACGTCCATCACCTCCCCTAATAGTAACATTCCCATTTTCAAGTGTTTCAAGCCGCTGATGATAATTGATCGTCCAGCCATAACCGTAAGGACCGTTATAATCGCTCCCGCTTTGATATATGAGTTTGATCTCAACATTCAACCCTCTCCCCGGGGTAAAAAAGTCGGTACACTCATAGCGGAATTCACCCTTATGCAGGTAAACAGAATCTCCTTGAAAACAAGAATTTTGATCAAACCAGACATTAGCTGACGTAACATAAGGGAAGACTATTATTATGCAGGTGATACGGCAGATTAGTTTTAGTTTCTTAAAATAGCTCATTTAAGGGAGGAAATTTTTGGGGCCGGAATTCGATTGTATTCCAAAATCTCACTGTTTTCTTGTGGTTTTCTTGTTACGTTTCTATCCCCAAAAATTGTAAAGTTCTCGAAGAAATTTTAATGTTGTATCTCCCATATATTCTTTTGCCTTCAAAATTAATGGCTTATTATCCATTAAATATTCTAATACCGTCGCATATACTACTTCTTGTATTTTAACATCCTCATTATTAGCCAATTCCTCCATAAATTTAAAAATACGAATTAAAATCTCTTCATTTTGGCCTATCGCCTCAGAAAGTAATAACTCCTCAAAATAAGGGCACAATACTGCGCCGTAAATATTATGTGCTCCTGGCTTATCACTACCCCACCACTTCACCTCTTCTTCATATTTTTTTTTTAATTCTGGGACGTTTTCTATCAATTTTTCGTTTATATTTTCCCAATTAATATTTCCCATTATTTCCCTTTCAAGGCATTCTGCAAATCTTTGAGAAGCGATTCTGCAATTATTCTATCTTTGGCTGATAAGTCTTCATTCTTTATTATTTTATTCAAAGCGTTCACATTCTGCTGCCCCTTTATCGCATGAAATTTTCCTTGAACTGGCAGACCAGTTTTCAATTCATTTCTTATAGCTCCTGCTGTGCCTCCGGGCATTTTATCAGCAGGCTTAAAAAGTTGTTTAACAACATTCTGAAGCTTTGAATTGGTAGCTTTTATCGCAATTTTCTCTCCTATCTTCACTTCTCTAATAGCCAAACCAATTCCAGTTAACCCTGGAATAAATGCCCCGGCAACGTCTCCGCCAAGCGCTACCAAATTGCCTTTCAAATTATCGTTACAACCCTTAGAACTATCACTAACCAGACGATATAAATCATAGCCAATAAAACCAATATCAGCTAGGGTATCAATAATCTCACCCGAAGGGTCTACAAAGTTGATGGGGTTATTTAGCGTATATTGATACAAATTTTCGCTATCAAAATTGCCTATCGGGTCTCTCTGCAAGAACCGGCCGATCTGGCTATCATAAGCCCTGCGATTGTAGTGATGCAGTCCAGACTCCTCGTCGAATTCTTGACCCGTGAATCGGTAACGATTGCCGATTGTCGAATTAACCACAGACGGATTGCCGTAAGCGTCGTACGTATAATTTTCTACAACTGTTCCCGTTGCGTCTGTTGTTTCTGACACGGATCCTAAACCATCGTAATGGTAATAATACGTATTGCCCCCTCGCTCCATTGTCAGAATCTCATCGACCTGATCGCCAAGAACATATTCGGTATTTAATCCACCTGCGCCGTCATATTCCGCAATCACGGACGAATCATCGTAAATAAAATACGTCGTCGTTCCATTGACCGTCTTGCTTACCCTTCGATCAAAGGCATCATAGGTATAGCTGGCATTGGTTATTCCGTTGGAGAATGTCAGAAGACGGTTTAGTTCATCGTAGGCGTAGGTGTTTGCTCCATCGCTGATGAGGTTTCCGTTGCCGTCATAAAGATAGGTGGTTGATCCAACCGCTGTGTATTGATTCAAATTGTTCGCAGCATATGACACTCCATCCGCCACTTCTCTGTTGGCAACATTGTCGTAATCATAAGAATGCGTTTGGTCGCCGGTGACACTGGTCAGTTCGTAGATATTGTTGTAGTTGTATTGGGTTGATTGAGTTGGTTGGGTTTGTAGAGTTCGGTCAAGCTGTTTGCGGTTGCCGACGTTGTCGTACACGGGATAAGCGTACTGGCTGACCGGAGTGCCGTTGACGAGGGTGTTGGTGACCGAGCTTAACTGATTACCGATGTCGTAGCTGTAAGAGCTAAGAGGTAAAGAGGTAGAGAGGTAAGATTTGGTCGTCCGCCGGTCGAGCGGGTCGTATTGGTATTGCAAAAAGTTTAATGTGTTATGTGTTATGCCGGTTAACCGGTCGTTGGCGTCGTAGGTGTAGTCGAGGGTTTTGGCCGACGGATAAACGAGTTGCGTGCGGTTGCCGGTACTGTCATATTGATAGCTCAGGTTATAGGTGTTGGGTGACAGGTGTTGGGCTGTTGTTGTCACGCGGCTTAAGGCGTCGTGGTCGTGATGAATCTGACTGGCCACGTTGTCCGCGTCGGTCAGGCGGCCGCCCAGGTCATAGGTGTAGTTCGTATCCAGTGAAGCGGTTAGCGGATAGCGTTTAGCGGTCAGACGGTTCAATGCGTCGTAGTCGTAATCGATCGGTTTGCCGCCGGGTGTTGTGTGGCGGGTTAGGTTCGAATTCTTGTCGTAATCGAAATCGCTCGAAGATAAATTGGCATACTGCGTGACATCCAGCCGGTCAAAAAGGTCATAGGCGTAAGCTGTCGGGTTATTGTGGGCGTCGGTGATCTTGGTCAGATTCCCGTTGAGGTCGTAATCGTAGGTCGTGATTCCCGCCGGGGTGTTCGCGTCGGTAAATTCCCCGCTATCGAGACTTGGGAATTTATCCCCCGCGCTTTGTTCTGGTTCGAAATGATTTTTATTTCGAACCAGAACAGCGGGGGATGACTGAGCCGCGAGAACAAACTGGGTACACAGGAAAGCAAAGATTAGGGTTAGGCAAGATATCCTTCTGAAAGGGTTATATCGTCGCATTTGTGGAAAAGTTTAAGCGGCCAGTCTTTCGGTAGACAGGTGAAGCCGTTTGTGGGGTGAGTGCCAGCGAGCCCCGCAACGCCCAAAAGGGTTTAAACTGTTAATACAATGAGTCCTTTTTCTGAAAGTTCACTTTTAAGAAAAAGACAATATTATTTGTCATAAGATCCGTGTTATTCAACGCAGGGCTTACGGCATAAGAAGCGACGAATACCTTCGCCTTAAAGTCCTGACGTCTTTTATCAAAGATGACTAAAAACGGCTTAATTTACCCACTCGAAACCC
>DPIG01000072.1 GCA_003522725.1 Candidatus Omnitrophota bacterium | reverse complement strand
TCTGACGTGCGCTGATATCCCTCCGGATCATGCAACTGGAATCCCTTGTTTCTTAACTCTTCAAACAAGTTGTGGCCGTTCAGATAAATATTGAGGCGCGACGCCAATCTTGTGTAAATATGGTCCAGCTCCTGATAGCAGTATGTCCTTTCAGCTTTGGTCGCCGCGACCGGCACCGCCTGGATTTTGTCCGCGAAGACCAACAGCAGCGTTGACGGGTCGCCTTCGGTGAGCTGAATGATGCCGTTCATGTAATTCTGCAGCGTTTTTTGACCTTCCACGGAATGGATGTAGCCGCCGACGTAGGGCCAATACGTGGTGATGTTGTAAAGCCGCCTTATCAGGCCGCGCACGCCGGAGAGATCCCTGTCCATAAGATGCGCGAACGGCCGCAACGCCTCCGGCCCTAAAATTTCTTCCAGTTCTCCAACGGGCAATTTATGGAAAAGGCCGGCCAGGACCGCGGAGATCTCCGTCTTCCAGTCGACGAGCGTCAAGGCGACTTTCAGGGCATGACGGAGGAAACCCTCCCCCGAAGCGAAGGTTTTGCCCTCGTAAAGCGCCCTGGAAAGTGCAACAGCATCCCTGACCGCCAAAATATCTTCCGGTTCATAATGTTGCTGTTCAAGCCTTCTGAATAACTCCTCGATAAGTTGTTCCTCTTCATCCAAGGAGAGAGGACTGGAGGAGCGGGCGGCCCAAAAGGGTTGATCCAGGGTCACGGCCACGGCGGGCGCGGTTCTTTCGACTGTTTCAAATATCTCGGCCGCTGCGGGATGACGTAGTATGTCACTCCCCCCCAAACCAGCCACGGTTAGTCGGGGCCGCAGCGGCCGATATAATGCTAATTGAGCGAGCGTCTTCTGGGGCAACCCATAAATAATATCTCTGCTGATGAAGAAGGAGGATGAATCTATGTTGCGCGGAATGGATGTCAGGAAGCTTGTCGCAATGAGGACTGTGAGCATACGTCTGCCGATACCTCGACGGGCCGCTTGATCCGGCCCGCGGATGCCGCCCTGTTTGACCTTCTCCCGGGATAACATCTGTCCGTGGATCCCCGCCGACTGAAGTCCATGGTACCTTTCACTGCGAGGTTCCGCGGGGCGGAAGACGCCTTGTTCTTTGCCGGCCATCCCCTTATAAAATTCCTTGATCGCTTCCATATCCAACAACGGCATCGTTCCCGCAATTCCCGGCGTAGTCTTGGCCGCAACCTCTGCCCGCGCAGGAGAAGAAGACGACCCATCGACGTGATTAACGTTGTTATGCGCAAATAGCTCGCGCACCTGGGTTTCATCCAGAGGGAACGCCGTCATGCCGAATTCGGCCGGGATACCGCGGGCGATACTGTCACCGAAAAGATAAACCTGTTTGCCTTTCCTCTTCTCGTAGAAATCTGACTCCACAAAAGGATGCGCGGCAAAATAATCTGCCAAGCCCTCATCCACTTCACCTCTGATCCCGTCTTCCACATACTTGCTGACAATATCTATATTTTCAACGAAATCGTAAGTGTTGACGATGCCCCCCGTAAGGTCGCCGAAATCAAAAATATAAAGACGGCCGTCAAGTTCGTTCACGCCATAATTAGCCAGCGTGCCGCCAAAGTCCATATCGTAGACACCGCGCCTGAACATGGACAAGACAATCTCTTTATAAATGTCAATATATCTTCTCGCCTCTTCTTTACGTCCGGAGCGCTTCAGGACCTTGAGATATTCCAAAAGAGGAGTTATCTTCTGCTGGATGATGGCTATGTCCGCGGTCCTGTGTCCTTCATTTTCCAGAATATAGGTAAATTCCTTGCTTTTATCCTTTATGGCGTCGATGACAAGCGTAGGCACGGCCAGTCCGCCAAGCCGCTCGCGCGCCAGCCAATAACCATTGTCGATCCACTCCGCCTGAACATATTTGCGCTTCGCCGGATCATAGTAGGTCTTTATGATATAATCAAATCCATCTCCGAGATATGCCTTCAAAAACCTTCCGTGCCCGCCATAGCGCAGTTTGTTTTTCACAAGGATATTTCCCTGCTTTACGGCAAACTTTTTGAGGAATTTCTCCACTTCCTGGTTAAAAAACTTTCCGTCGATCTCATAGACTATGTCCAAGCCTCTGTCCGCGAGAATCTGCCTGCGTTCCCCCATATTCTGCAAACCTTGGAGTTTCAGGGCGACATCCCGCGGCATATCGGCGAGCTGCCTGCTGAATTCCTCAAGCAGGTCCCATTTGCTCACGCCGGCCTTTTTCTTTCCCTTCATGGACGGTTCGTGCTTGCCGATCGGAGAGCTGGAAGACCCCCGCCTCAAAACCACGCCGCCCACCGTCCTTCGTCTCATCAGCGGGCTGGAGGAACTCTGTTCATGAAATGTTATTTCCCATCCGATATCCGGACTCATGTCCCCGGCACGGACGTTCATCCGGTAATGTCGCGCGCTGTAAACAGCCGAAGGTTTCGAGACGACTTCCACTTCCTGGCGATAGGTCGTCTGCAGGTCAAGGACATATTTAGTATGAAGATTCTGGTTATAGGCGCCGTCCACGAAATAACGCAGATTAAACAAAAACCGGAAAACAGTCCCTATCTGTGTTCCCGTCTGCCGCAATAATTCTCGCAATTCTTGGGGGACATCCAGCGGCGTAAGCTGTAACCCCCCCACCGTCGATCGCGCGAAGGCGCCGATGATGGATAACTTCACGGTTTCGATATCCATCAAAGTGAGGATGCCGTATTCCTCGACGCCATTTTCGTTATACTTCCCGAAAACGTTCTGAATAAATATCACCGTTTGCTCATCAGACGCGTCCAAGTAAAGATGGGAAAAGACTTTGAGAGGTTCGTAACCGGACAAAACTAAATTCTCGAACCGACGGATTCTGGCCGTAATGGGAGAAGAAGATATTTGCCTTTTGCGTTCCGCCAGGACCATCACCGCGTGCAGGAGGACCTCTTCCGGATGATCCCACCCTTCCACAGGGACGGTCGGGTCGATGCGCCGGACCATAGCTTCGGCACCCTCTCTGGTGTGGATTTTAGTCAACCGGTTGAAGCTGAATAAAGCCGAAACAAGAAAGGATATTCTGAATTGCAAGGCCGCGACCTCATCCCCCAGATGGTCGATCATCGACATGCCCGTGTCCTCTACCTGTCCTTCGATAAATTCGCTAATGGTCTTTTCAAATTGTTTCTCGACAAAGGAAGGTTTTATGAAAGGTCCAAAATCCCGCAGGTTCACGCCCCTGTCGCCAAATTTTGCGAGAATAGCCTTATAACCAAACGCGACAAGACCAGCGATATAACGCGTCTTGTCCTCTTTTTCCGTCAGGGCCCAGATCAAACCCATCAATTCATCAAGGTCAAAAAGTATCTCCTGGCCGCGCGCCTGGAACCCTTCCACGATCTGGCGTCTGATCATCTCCCGAACTTTTTCTTTTTCTTCGTCGCTGACAATAAACGTTTTGTTTTTGATTTGATCTTCAAATTGCGCCCTCCTTTGTTCCGCGGGCAAATGTTTGTTGCTTTCATTGGTAAAATACTCAATGGAATCTTCCACCGCATCATGCAGGAGCAATGCCAAAAAGGTGACGAGGTCTTTCCCTCCCCACCGGTTGACATACAACGCCGCCGCGCCGAGCAGATGGGTCAGGTAATCGGCCATTCCTTCGCGCCGGTGTCCCGCGTGATGATACCGGGCGATCTTGTAAATGATCTCAAAGGTTTCCCTGTCCAGACCGGGGATTTTGGTGCCTGTTCCTATAAAATAATCCACCCTGAAGAAACCCTCATCGGGAAATTCCCTGATTTTTTCCTGCAAGAAACGGTCCGCGGTGCCTTCTTCCAGCCGCAAGGAAACAGGCCCGGGCAATTCATCTCCCCGCGTGGCGGCCGCCAAAGCCAGGGCGACATCCGAGCGCTTCACTTCGTCAGGCAGTTCTAGCGTCATCGAAATCCTGACTTGCCCGTTATCCATCATCTTGCTTTCAGCCTCAACAACGCTGATGCCCCAAAGGGTGTGGTGAATCCAGTAGAGCTGGCCGACGGTATGAGGGACCTCCACACTGAAATGATCCTGGTATGTTTTCTTTCTCCGGAACATTTCCGGTATCCACCAGCTCGTGACGTCGGCATCCGGGATAGTCCGCAGGATACGCAATATCTCGCGTGATGTACGATTATCTATCCCTTCCACTGTCAGATCGATGAAGAATTTGACAGAGCCTCTATCCCCGGCAGGCACATATTCTTCCGGGGGTGTTT
>DPIG01000069.1 GCA_003522725.1 Candidatus Omnitrophota bacterium | reverse complement strand
TTTTTGATGTTCCGGACGGCCGAATCGGCGTCGGTCCAGACGGTCTTTTTCTTTTTGTAAAAATACTTCTCGTAGAGAAACATGCCCAACCTCCCGCCAGGCGGCCCGCGCCTCAACACCTTCCCATTATAACAATAATCCCGATGAATCAACCCAGATTCTATACGGCCGACGCGTTCATCAGCTTTTCTTTTTGCCGGCGGGTGAACTGCTTGATCTTGCGTTCCGCGGTCACGGCAAGCTTATAATAACAGTACTTGCGCGCGTAGACAAGCTCAACGGGACGCTTGCCACGTAAATATTTCGCGCCCCTTCCCTTGTTGTGCAGTGCGATACGTTTTTGAAGGTCGCCGGTACTGCCCGTGTAATACGTCCCGTCGGCGCACACGACGATGTAGACGTGGAATGTGCCCTGGCGCTGAAACTTCCGCCGCTTTTTCCCGCGAGTCTTCATTACGGTTTAGTCGTAAGTTATAAGTCGTACGACTTACGACTTTATTTTCTGACAATCTGGCTCGAAACAAACGCCTCACGCAGAACATTCCAGATACGATCGGCATCCTGCGCGTCAAGGATATTTTTCCGCGTCCGCTCATTGCTCATGGTCCGGGCGATCGAAGACAAGATCTGCACCTGGACTTCATCCTGGTGCTCCGGCGTCAGGATCAAAAAGATGAATTGCGCGGGCTTGCCGTCGGGCGAGTTCCATTCGATGCCCGCCGGCGATCGGCCGAACACGATCAGCGGCCGGCGCAGCGCGGCCAGCCGCGCGTGAGGTACGGCGGTCCCCTCCTCCATGGCCGTCCCCATCAGGTGTTCGCGCTCCAGAACGGATTTATAGAAATTTTCCGCTTCGGCGGGGTCGTCCTGTCCTGCGGCAAGGTCACACAACTTCCAGATGGCTTCATCTTTTTTGGAAACCTTCAAATCGGCGCTCACGCCGCGCCGGGTAAAATATTCCAGGATGCTGATCGCCTTGCGCTTTTCCAGCGCATAACTCAACCACGGCCCGACGATGATTGACGAGACGACCGCGCTAAAGACGACCGCCACGAACACCGGCTCGGAGATCAGCCGGTGCTGGTAGGCGATCAACCCGATGACGATCTCCATGGACCCGCCGGGGATATGGGCGATAGCGACCGGCAAACGGTTGGACTTCGGGAGTTTCGCGAGGATTACGCCGAGCCACGCGCCCCCGAATTTTCCCGCCACGCTGATCAGGCTGACGAATGTCACGATGAACGGGTCAAAATTGCTCAAAAAGTCGACCTTCAGCCCGATGCTCGCGAAAAAAAGCGGCACGAAGATCGCGTACACCATATGGGAAATGACCTGGCGCGTGCGCTCGGAAATGGCCCGGACCTCCCCGGCCATGATCCCGGCCAGAAAAAACCCGAACAGCGCGTGGATGCCGAGTTTCTGGGTCACCACCCCGCACGCGAGCCCGAGAAGCCAGAGCATGGTCAGCGGCGCCGCCGTCGGGCTCGTGTGCCGCGCCTTGATCTTCGAAAAAACAAAATCGACGATGTTCCGTCCGGCCGTGAAACAAAACACGGTGAACCCCAGCGTCAGACCAAAAAGTCCCGCGAGCTTCAACCCGTCGACCCCGGCCTGCGTGAACAATCCAAGGGTCACGCTGAATATCAGCCAGCCGATGATGTCGTTGACGGAAAGCGCGGAAACGATCAGAAATCCCAGGTCGGTTTTCGCGATGCGCAGATCGTGCAGGGCCCGGGCGGTGATGGGCATGGCGCTGATCGTCATCGCCGTTGCCATAAACAGCGCGAAGATCCATCGCCTGGAAGGGTCCATCAGATAATGGTCAGGCAGCAAGAAAGACGCCGCAAACCCGATGGTCATGGGAACGACGATGTCGGTCAGGGCGATTGTCAGGGCCTCTCCGCGCTGGCGCCAGGCGCTGGAGAAATCCACCTCGAGTCCGGTATTGAGCAGGAAGAAAAACAAACCTACCCACGCCATGGTTTCCAGCATGCTGTGCTGGATCGGATCTTCCGGGAAAATGAACCCGTGCGCCCCGGGCAGGAAACGACCCAGGATCGTCGGTCCCAGCAATAGACCCACCAGCATTTCGGCGGTGAACGCGGGCTGTTTCCAGCGGGTGAATAGATCCGCCACGCCTTTGGAGAGGACAAGCAAAAGAAAAACCTGGATCAGAAAAATAAACAGGTGATGTTCGTTGAGGGAGTTCATGGAGCCCTACAGTTAAAATTGTATACAGCCTTTTCGGGATAAGGGAGAACATCCCGCCGTAGCTGAACACGAAAGTAGTTCAGCGAAGGCAGATGACAGGCGCAGTATAACATAATTTTAATTATTTCACTTATTGAATCTTCGGTTTTTGTCGATTATACTTATAGTAATACCTATCATGCCTATACCCATAAAATATTCCAGGTTCACGGGCAAAAACGGCCAGCACACGCTCGAATACATGATCCTGCTGACGCTCATCATGGCCGGGATCATCATCGGCGGGCCCTATGCCATCCGCTCCTGGAACGCCCAGATGAAGGGCTGGGAAGATTCGGTCATGGATTCCATGACCGATCCTCTGGCGGAAGCCCCGCCCGACAGCATTTCTATTCCCGGATGTAACCCGCTTGGTTGGGCAAATCAAGCCTGCGGATTAGGATACACCTCTCCTTCCGGCGGGTCGGTGAGCTGCATCGCCCAGGAGATGTTACAAATGAGAAACTATAATCCGACCGACTGTTATATTAACAACCCTTATATATCCATTAATGATATCGCGCGCTGCGACGTCAACGACAGCAACCATTGCTGCAGCGCATGGGTCACCCCCTCCGGCTGTACGCCGGGTGATTTCGGCTGTCCCGCGGATTCCGATTGCGGCCCCTTGGCCGGATGCCCGGATGGAGAATATCTGCGCCTTCATACCTGCGACAGCGGATATATCGAAACGGAATGTGTTGCTGATCCCGGATGCAGTTTCGTTTGCGGCGGGCCCTTGAGCGCCTTCGTGCCGATCCCCAAGGCCACCTTCTGCGGAGATGATACAGGCATGCCTGGGGATCAGGATTACGTTGTCTCCAGCGATTGCACACCGGGGACCTATTGTGAATATAATTGCGATGATCCTTTTGTTCCCCGCGGCGGCCCGCCGCCGACGTATTGCGATTGTCCGGTGGGAGCGACATACGGGCCCGCTGGATACGCGAACCAGGGAACCTGCGGAGCGAACTCCTGTTTCCGCGGCCCCTCCTGCGGACCGAATGAATGTGAACTTTGTCCGGGATGCGCCTGTTCACCCGGCTGGGTAAATCGAGGAAGCTGTGGCATTTACGAATATGACCGCCAGGGCTGTCCGGTCGGTCAACAACGAATATATTAAAAATATGGCTAACAAGGAGGGTTTATGAACAAACCATTAGATGTAAAGAAAAATTTAATGTCACGGCTGCCATTATGGATCCTGCGCGTTACCGCCATTTCTTCTTTAACCCTTGCTATTTTCCTGATCGTTGCGTCGTATAAAATCGCTCCCAACGAAGTTTCCGCGCAATGCACGCCGATTTGGACCGCCAGTGGGTGCAGCTGGCTCAACGCCCCTGCAGCAGCCAGACCCAATTGGTCCACAGCCACATGCCCGGGGGGGAAAGTCGCCAGGGGATTTGGTTGTCAATGGTCCGACAATTCGCAGGAGCAGTCGGAACTTGAGCTGGGCCCCAACTATTTCCGATGCCGCTATGTTGCTAATGGCGGCACGGCCACAGCGAGAGCGTATTGTTGCGATGGATAGGCAAGGGCAAAGGCAAAATGGCATCGAAAATGAGGACAGCCCGCCAAAATCTTTGATTTTGGCGAGGTCTCGCCTAAATGTTAGTTATAATTCTGGCGGACGCCCTTTTCGATGTGAACAATTAAAAGTGAGGTGATCTTATGGAAAAGAACGTGTTAAAATCAAACAATCTTATTGCCGAACTCCCCCTCTGGATCCTGCGGGGTACGGCGGTCTCGATGCTTTCTATCGCATTTTTTTTGTTCGCCTCGGGCTACAAAATCAATATCCAGCCCAACGACGCCCAGGCGCAGTGCGTACCGGTAGGTCTTTCTTATGTGGGGAGTTGCAGTATTGCGGCGGCGGCTACTTGCAAATGCAATGCCGGCGAAACAATCATGCTGTTGCAACAGGCCGGTCGCACTAGTTCAGGAGCGGCTTCATACTGCGGGACTGTGAACCAGAACAGTAGCACTGTTTATGGCACGAAAAATAACTCAAATGCTTATCAATGTATATTTTCCTGTTTTAGGTAAAAAGAAATAGTGGAATAGAGGGACACAATACTTATTTCGGGAATTAAGTAATGTGTTCCCCTATTTCCCCCTATTTCGGGAATTTATAACAGCCCGAATTGTTTTAACCGCCCGATGAGTTCTTTCTGCCACAGTCCCCCTTTATCCAGCGGCGTATAGATCAGGTCCAGAAATTTCGTCGGCCACTGGAAACTGCGCTGGTCGTAATAAAGCGCGAATACGCGGTCCCGGCCGAGCTTCCCGATCCAGAACCCCAGATGAAAGATGACCAACTGGTCCGCGCGCAACACCGCGTCTTTAGGTTTGGCATCTTTGGGATACACCCAATCGTCGGCGGAAAGGATCGCCACGACGAACTGGATGCCGGAATAAGCGGCGACAAATTCTGCCAAGGGCTTTTCGGCATATTTTCTATCCTGCATCACCAGCGGCTTGATACCGAGATCCCTGATGACGGATACCACCTGTTTGTTCATCACCAGATTCCGGCCGTAGGTAACGCAAACCCGGCCTTCTTTGCCGGCGTTCTCCGCCGGGAAGGCCAGCCCTCCGGGCAAAATCTCCTCAACGGGTTTATTTTCTTCAGCCATCATGCAAGGACCCCTTCCACCATCGTGGCGCGTACCGTCTTTAACTGGACCTCGCGAAATTCATTGATCCGGATACTCTGCGACTTGACCGCCACGCGCGCGTAATTGTCCGTCAAACCGACCCATTCCCCTTTTTTCTTTTCCTCAAAAAGGACGCCCTGGCGCGTGCCCAAAAGCGACCCATAAAACATCCGGCGCTTGCGCGAGCTTAAGTCCCGCAATATCCGGCTGCGGCGTCCGATAACCTCCGCCGGGATATTATCCGGAGATGGCAGCTTGCCGCTGCGGGCCATTGGCCGCCGGGAATAACTAAAGACATGGGCGTAATCGATGGGCCATCCCCGCAAATTTTCCGCCGAGCGCTCAAACGCTTCTTCCGTCTCCCCGGGAAATCCGACGATCATATCCGTGCCGATGCATATCTGCGGTACCAGCTCATCGGCCATGCGGATAAATCTTTCAAATTCTTCCGTTGAATATTTTCGCTTCATCGTCTTTAAAATTGTATCGCTGCCGCTTTGCAATGGGATGTGCAGGTGCCGGCAGAGTTTCGTCCGCCCGGCCATTTTATGGATCAATGGTTCCGGAATCGTGGTTGGTTCAATGGATGAAATGCGGACGCGAGCGAGCCCTTCGATCTGTTCCAAAGCATTGATAACATCCATGAGCGTATAATCTTTATACCGGTACGTCCCCACATTGATGCCGGTCAAGACAACCTCTTTGTGGCCGGCGGCGGCCAGGCCGCGGGCTTCCCGTAAAATATCTTCAAATTCCCGGCTGCGCGCGCGTCCACGGGCGTAAGGGATCACGCAAAATGAGCAGAAAAAATCGCACCCGTCCTGGATCTTCAAATTCGCCCGCCGGTGCCGGTGGTCAACGCCAATGACCGGGACCGTAAAACTGTCGCGCGTGATCGTCGGCGTGATGACCTGCGGCGCATCTGTCTCCGCTGTCGACTGCAGAATGGAAGAAAGTTCCATCTTGCGGCCGTTGCCGATCACCCAGCGGACGTTAAGAAGTTCCAGCAGCTTTCCCTTATCCATCTGGGCCTGGCAACCGATAAGCGCGATGCGCGCCCGGGGGTTAAGACGGTTGACCTTATGGACGAGCCGCCGGGTATCCGTGTCGCCTCCCGCGGTCACCGTGCAGGTATTGATCACAACGACATCCGCGGGCTCGGTAAAATCAACCAGCCGGAACCCGCCGGTTTCCACCGACCGCTCCAGGACCGCCGTTTCGCTTTGATTGAGGCGGCAACCTAATGTGTAAAATGAAATCGTGGGGTTGTTCATAAATCTTGAAATGGCCAACCCCAAGTATACCGATGGAAAATCAAAAAAGCAATGAGTTTACAATTGTCGTGAAGTCGTATATAATTTTTCCTGATGAAAATAGGGACAATTGACATCGACAAACCCATCATCCTGGCGCCCATGGAGGACGTGACGGACACGGCCTTCCGGGTCATCTGCAAACGCCTGGGCGCGGACATCGTCTACACGGAATTTACCAGCAGCGAGGCCATTATCCGCGGGATCCCCAAGGCCCTGCGCAAGATCAAGATCGTCGAAGAGGAACGCCCTGTCGCCATCCAACTTTTTGGCGGCATCGAGGATTCCATGGCCGAGGCCGCGCGCCGGGCCGAGAGTTTTGGGCCGGATTTTATCGACATCAACTGCGGATGCTGGGTCAAAAACCATGTCGCGCACGGACACGGGGCCGCGCTCTTGAAAGATCTCCCGCGCTTTGAAAAAATCGTGCGATCGACGGTCAACGCGACCAAACTCCCGGTCACCGTGAAAACCCGTCTGGGGTGGGACACCAGCAGTATCGTGATCGAAGACGTCGCGCGCATGGTCGAGCAGGCGGGCGCCAAAGCGATCGCCATCCACTGCCGCACGCGCAGCCAGGCCTACACCGGCAAGGCCGACTGGCAGTGGCTCGAAAAAATTAAAAAAGTGGTCGCGATCCCCGTCATTGGCAACGGCGACGTCGTCACGCCGGAAGACGTCGACCGGATGTTCTCCATCGGCTGCGACGGTGTCATGATCGGCCGCGGGGCGCTCGCCAACCCGTGGATCTTCCGCCAGGCCAGGCATTACCTCCAGACCGGAGAACACCTGCCCGCGCCGACGCTGGAGGAACGCATCAACTTGTGCGTCGAGCATCTGAAATTGTCCGTCCACCATAACGGCCTGCGGGACGCGATCATCCCGTTCCGGAAATATTACGTGGCTTATCTCAAAGGCATCCCCCGCGTCCACAAACTCCGGCAGGAATTGATGCGGCTCGCCGACCTGGACAAGATCGTCGGTTGCCTTCACGAGTTTTTGACACACAACGCGCATGAGGTCCATTCCACATAATCGGATATTGCTGTTTTTCGCGGTCATCTTCCTGCTGGCCGGCACGGTCCAGGCGGAAACCATCCGCCTCAAATCCGGACTGGTGGTCGAAGGAACCGTTGCCGCCCGTACCCCGGACGCCATCAAGGTCGATAGCGGCATCGGCATTCTGATCACATATTATCTTGATGAAATTGAGGAGATTATCGCCGCGCCCGCGCCACCGCCGGGATCGGACCAGACGCCGGCACCTCCAGTCCCGACCGATTTGCCAACAGCGGCACCTGTTCAGGCAACCCAAAATGTCTCCTTTGTGCCGCCTCAGCCGCCCCCTGGAACGCCTCCGCCCAAACAACCGGCGCCATCTGCCGCGCAAGAAACAAGAAGAGAATTGCAGTTATACACCCAGTCGACTTTGCCCCCAGGGCAAGCACCCAGCCTTGGCAGGGACGAATACCTGGAAACACAATTTGAAAAGGCAATGGCCGTCGAGAGAGAACTCGCCCGGCAGGCTGTCCAGTCCCTGAAAGAATATCTGACCAGCCGCTGGCGGGGATTAAAGGACGCTTATCCTCTCATCAAAACAACCGCCGAAGGACCCTCAAGCGTACCCGTCGCGGCGGGATTATGGGCAGGTGTATATGTGCTGCTCTGTTTTCCCCTTATGCGCATCGCCCACCGGCTCAAGGCCGGCGGCTGGACGGCCTGGGTTCCCATCCTGCAAATTTTTCTTATCCTCCGGATCGCCAATAAATCATCTGTGTGGTTTCTATTCTTCTTTTTCCCGGGCATAAACCTCATTGCTTTTCTCTTCGCGTGGATGAGCATCGCCCGGCGGCTTGAGCGGCCCCACTGGCTTGGATACCTTATGCTGGTCCCCGGCGTGAACGTGCTGATCCTTTGGTATCTGGCCCTGCTTCGTGACACTTCCGCCGTCCCCAAAAAACAAGACGACATCGACACCGGCATCAAGTTCGAATGATATCGGCCATTGCAGAGGATCCATGAAAAAATATGATGTCATTGTGATCGGTTCCGGCGGCGGTTCAAAGATCACTTCGCCCGCCGCGAAAATGGGATTGAAAGTCGCTGTCCTGGAAAAAGGCCGTTTGGGAGGGACGTGCCTGAACCGTGGCTGCATCCCCTCAAAAATGCTGATCCATCCGGCCTACGTCGCCACGCATATCCAGGAAGCCCATAAATTCGACATCCATGTCAACCCGCATTTCACCGTTGATTTCGCGAAACTGGTCACGCGCATCAGCCGGACGGTGGATGCCGATTCCGGAAGTATCGAGGCTGGTTACCAGCGCAACCCCAACATTGATTTTTATCCCGCGCCCGGGCGGTTCATCGACAATAAAACCCTTGAAGTAACCGGCGAAAAAATCACGGCGGACAAAATATTCATCGCCACCGGCGCGCGCCCCGCTATTCCCACGATCCCCGGACTGGCCGGGACACCATACATGACCAGCACCGGGGCGTTGCGCAACCTCAATCTCCCCAAGCGCCTGATTGTCCTGGGCGCCGGATATATCGCCGTTGAACTCGGCTATGCCTACCGGGCTCTGGGAAGCGAAGTCCATTTTCTGGTGCGCAGCCGCTTTTTGCGCGCCGAGGACACGCAGGTCGCCGACGAATTCACGCGCGTTTTTTCGCAACTTTGCACCGTCCATTTCGGCGCCGTTCCCAGCCGGGTCGAACACAATAACGGCACATTTCTCCTGACTTACCAAAAGCAGGACGGCCACGCGCAGCATCTGACGGCCGACGCCCTTCTGGTCGCAACGGGTGTCACCCCCAACACGGATAACCTCGGGCTGGAAAACACTTCCATTCAACGTACCGAAAAAGGGTTTATCAAAGTCGACGACCATTTGCGCACGGCCGTCCCCGGTGTCTGGGCGCTTGGCGATTGCGTGGGCAATTATTTATTCCGCCATTCGGTCAATTTTGAGGGCGAATATCTTTTCCGCACGATCTTCGCCGAAAAAAAAGACGAACCGCTGCGCTACCCTCCGGTCCCTCACGCGGTATTTTCCCATCCGCAGATCGCCGGCGTGGGCAAAACGGAAGACCAGCTTAAAAGAGAGGGCGTTGATTATGTCGTTGGGCTCAATCCTTATAAAAACAGCGGCATGGGAATGGCGTTGCTTTCCGACCACGGTTTTTGTAAAATACTCATCGACCGCAAGACCCGCGGGATCCTTGGCGCCCACATCGTTGGTGAAGAGGCCTCGGACATGATCCATATGCTGATCGCGTTTATGAACAAACAGGGGACGCTCGATGATCTTCTCAACATGATCTACATCCACCCCGCGCTTCCCGAGATCGTGCGCAACGCCGCGCGCAAGGCCCAGGCGGCGCTGGAAGAGCAAACAGTGGAAGGCTTTCGCAATGCGTGATTCCGAACGCGCCATTTCCATCAAAAACCTGACGAAATATTACAGCAAGCTCCAGGCGCTGGACAACATTTCCCTTGAGATCAAGCGTGGCGATTTTTTCGCTTTTCTTGGGCCCAACGGCGCCGGAAAAACGACGACCATCAACGTCCTGACCGGCCTCTCGAATTTTCAGCGGGGTGAGGTCAAGGCCTTCGGATATAATACGGTCAGCGAATACACGCGCACACGCCGGCTCATCGGCTTGTGCGCGCAGGAATTCAATTTCGACCCTTTTCTGACGATCCATCAGCTCCTCGCTTATCAGGCGGGCTATTTCGGTATTCCTCCCAAAGAAGCTTCACAGCGCACGGATGAACTGCTCAAACGCTTTCAACTGATCGAAAAACGTAACGTCAAACACCGCGCCCTTTCCGGCGGGATGAAAAAACGCCTGCTGATTTGCCGGGCGCTCATCCACGACCCCGAAATCCTCATCCTCGACGAACCAACCGCCGGCTGCGACCTTGAGCTCAAATTCCTTATTTGGGATTACCTGACCCAATTGAACAACGAAGGCAAAACGATATTCCTGACCACACATTATATGGAAGAAGCCGAAAAACTCTGCAAAACGATCGGCATCATCAACCACGGACGCATTGTGCGCATCGGAGACAAACAGGAAGTCCTGCGGGACAAATCCCTGGAAGCGGTTTTCCTGGAAGTGACAGGACAAGAATAAAAGATGTATCTCGTATCTCGTCGTTCGTATCTCGTAATTAAACTTCAAAACGAGTTGCGGACGAAATACGAGATGCTAGATACAAGATACGAAATATGATCAACAATCCAATCGGCGTTCTGGCCTTATCCAAACGTGAGGTCGTCCGTTTCCTGTCGGTCGCCTCCCAAACGATCTTTCCACCGTTGATGGCCTCGGTCCTGTTCATGTACATCTTCGGGGTCGCCATCGGCGCGCGCATCGATTTTAGCAGCACGGGGCTTTCCTATCTGGGGTTCATCGTCCCCGGGCTCATGACCATGCACCTTATCTCAAGCTCTTACGAAAATACCACATCGTCGCTTTTTATCGCCCGCTGGCATAACCATATCCAGGAAGTCCTGCTCTCGCCGCTTTCCTATTTTGAAATGGTCCTGGGGCTCCTGGCCGGCGGGGTCGCCCGCGGCGTTATCGTCTGCCTAGGAGTTTACGGGGTTTCGTTATTTTTTACACCCTTGCCCATTCAACACCCTTTCCTGCTCGCCTTTTTTATCTTCACGATCGCCGTGATCTTTTCCTGCGGCGGGATGATGGGGGCGCTGTGGGCGGAGGATTTCGGGATGTTGAGTTTGTGGAGCATCTACATCATCATCCCGCTGGTCATGATGGGCGGGGTGTTTCACCCGATGGCCATCCTGCCGGAGGTCATCCGCGGCATATCCCGGTTTAATCCCCTGCATTATCTCATCAACGGGATGCGCTACAGCATCACCGGGTTTTCCGATTCATCCATCCTGATCTGCGCGTTCATCTCTCTCGTCCTCGCCCTCGGCACCTTTTTCGCGACCGTTTACATGTTCCGCGTCGGCTACAAATTAAGGACATAACCCCCGGGGGCATTTTTCAGCTCGACATTTGCGCGTAATTAAGGCATAATTAAACGGATATGAATAAACCCGCGCCTACAATAGATGTCCCACCGACGATCGGCCTGATGATCGAACGCGTCCGTGTCCATCAAGAAGAGATCCACCGCTGGCTGGATTCGCATGAAAGGTCCAAAGAACTTCCCCTTTATTCGTCCGTGGATATCCGCGATTCCGGACTGAAGCTGGCCGTGGTGGACACCAACCTGTTTCCCGCGGGGTTTAACAACTTGTGCGAGCACGGGCTGGCAGATTCCGTGAAGTTCATGCGTGAAGCGATCCTCAAGCGCGCTCCCGGCGGCAAAGATATCCTCATCATCGCCGAGGAACATACGCGTAACACCTGGTATCTGGAAAACGTGCGGATCCTGCAGCAAATCATCAGCCAGGCCGGATTCAATGTGAAGATCGCCACCTTTCTGACCGACCAGCCCTCCTTTTGCGAAGGCGACGCCTCCATCGATTTAAAAACGGCGGCCGGGCAAACCGTGCGCATTTACTGCTTCAAAAATATCCTCGCGGCGTATAAAGAGGGCAAAGAGCATTATGATATGATCATCATGAACAACGACCTGACGACCGGCATCCCGGAGATCCTGCAAAATTCCCGGATCCCGATCTATCCATCGATCCAGGCGGGCTGGCACGCGCGCTTGAAATCGCATCACTTCAGCCATACCGCGAACCTGATCCGGGAATTTGCCGGTCTGCTGGATCTCGACCCGTGGCTGTTTTCCTGCCTGTTCGAGGTTGTCGACGAGGTGAACATCAACGTCAAAAACGACCAGGACAAACTGGCGGAAGCGGCCGCGAAATTATTCAAGGAGATTGCGATCAAGTATAAAGAACATAACATCCAGGCGAAGCCCTACATCGTTATGAAGGCCGACTCGGGAACTTACGGGATGGGTGTTTTGCCCTTTGAAGACCCGTCGGATATCGTTAATTTAAACCGCAAAGACCGCAACAAACTCTACAAAGGTAAAAGCGCCCAGGTCATCAGCCGGTATTTATTACAGGAAGGCGTACCGACGATGTACACGATCGGCCATGAAGTCTGCGAAGTGTGCATCTACCAGATCGAAAATAATCTCGTGGGCGGATTTTACCGCTCCCACGCGACTAAAGGAGACCGGGACAACCTCAACACTCAAGGGGTGGTTTTCCAAAAAATGTGTCCGCATTTAAAAAAGTACGGGGATTGCGGCGTGCACCATGACATCAACGTGTTCGACATTTACCGGCTTCTCGCGCGCGTTGCTTCCATCGCGGCCCGCCGGGAAATCGCCTATCTGGAGGCAAGGAGTAAATGAATTTTATCTTCTTGATGGACCCGCTTCATACCGTGATCATGGAAAAGGACACCTCCTTTATCCTGATGCTCGGCGCGCACCGGCGCGGCCACAAAGTCTTTTTTCTGCCTGACGGCGGCATCACGCGGTTAAACGGAAAATTACACTTCCATGCTGTGGAGGTCACCCCGCAACAGATCGCTGAAAAACCTTTTATCGAACACAAATCTATTGTCCTGAAAGAATCCGACGTCCATGCCGTGTTCGTGCGCGGCGACCCGCCTTTTGACGAACAATATTTACTTAATACCTGGCTGCTGGACCTCTTGCCCAAATCCATCCCGGTCATCAACCGTCCTTCGGGCATCCGGACCGTCAATGAAAAAATATGGGCGACACAATTTACCGCAATCATCCCTCCCACGCTCGTGGGGCGTAACCGTAAAGACCTCCTCGATTTTCTGGCCAAGGAAAAAAATATCGTTGCCAAACCGACCGGCGGCCACGGCGGGCAATCGGTCTTTCATGTCCAACCCGGCGGCGTCAACGCGAACGTCATCCTGGAAACACTGACCCACAACTGGAACAGAGAGATCATCCTGCAAAAATTCGTCCCCGAATCTAAAGACGGCGACAAACGGATCCTCTTGCTTAACGGCGAGCCGCTGGGCGCGGTCTTACGCGTGCACGCACAGGACGACCACCGTAACAATTTCTTTGCCGGCGGCAAACCCTCGCGCGCCGAAGTCAGCACGCGCGACCGGCAGATCATCAGCACTTTAAAACCGCGCCTTCAGGAGCTGGGACTTTATCTGGTGGGGATCGATGTGATCGGGGAATATCTCATCGAGGTCAACGTCACTTCGCCCACGGGCTTGCAAGAAATAAACCGGCTTTACGGCACGCGCGGGGAGGACAAAATCCTCGACTTCGTGGAGAATTTAATTAACCAATGAACCATCTGACCCTCTACTACAAACCAACCTGTCCCTATTGCCAGAAAGTTCTTGGCTTCATGGACCAGAACGGCATTTCTGTACCACTCAAAAACCGTGAGGCAAGCCCGATTGTGCGCGAAGAACTGATCAAAATCGGCGGCAAGCCGCAAGTGCCTTGTCTGGTCATCGACGGCAAGGCGATGTACGAGTCCGATGACATCATCCAGTGGTTCAAGGCGAACTGGAAGGAATCATGACGCCGGAAGACATCCAGAAGATCATCGAGCGCTCGGTGCCGCGGGCGCGGGCCCACGTGCTGGACCCGATGTGCGACGGCAAACACCTGCAGGCGATCGTCATAAGCCCTGTCTTTGAAGGGATGCCTCTGGTCAAGCAGCACCAGATGGTGATGAAACCCCTGCAGGCGGCCTTCGCCGGCAGCGTGCACGCGCTGGGGTTGAAAACATTCACTCCCGAGAGATGGGAACAGGTGAAAGGGGAATATACACTGTAAAGATTGCCGTGTGAAAGGAGAAAAAATGGACGAAACAATCAAAAAAAGAATTGAAAGTGATATCAAAAATAATAAAGTCATGCTGTATATGAAAGGCACGCCGGATGCCCCGCAATGCGGGTTCTCCGCACGGGCGGTGGACATCCTGCGCGAACATAACGTCAAGTTCCATTCCTTCAATATCCTCGAAGATGAAGCCATCCGCCAAGGCATTAAAGAATACGCCGACTGGCCCACCATCCCGCAGCTCTACGTCAACGGCGAATTCGTCGGCGGCTGCGACATCATGACGGAACTGCATGAAGGCGGGGAGTTGGGGAAAATCCTGGGAAGAAAATAACTACTTCTTTATTCTTTGCTTCTTGTTTCTTGCTTCTTTGCCTCTTCTAGAATGTTCTTGTACGGATAAATCCCCGAGGAGTGCCGGTCGTTCCAGGTGATGCCGATGGCGTAATTGCCCAGCGGCGTGATCTCTCTGGGCGCGATATCCACTCTAATATCTTTTTCCTTCAACAATTGCTTCCCGGTTCGTTCATCAACACACAAAGCGCACCCGCAGCTTAAACGCAGATCTCTGTTGGCCACGCGTGTCCGCGTACCGTCGGGCCAGGTCAACGTCACGTAGTTCTGGTCGAACTCAACTTTGGGGATATCCTGCGTGCGGGCGCGGATTTTATCCAAAGCCGCCAAAACTTTGTCGACCGTTTCCACGACCAACGGGTCCCTGCTTAATTCCGGACTTACCGAATGGATAAACTTATCGGACAGCGGCCACGCGGCCAAAATTGCCACGCCGAAGCGTTCTTGTAAAGATTTGCTCGCGTGCGAACCGAAGATCGTATGTTTCGAAGAGCAGTCGGGACAAATAAAATAAGACATGTTCTCCACGACGCCGAGGATCGGCACGCTCACCTTTTCGAACATCAGGATCCCGCGGGCGACGTCGATCAGGGACAGGGTCTGCGGGGTCGTCACGATGACCGCGCCGCCTAGACGTACGGATTGGGTGATCGTCAGCTGAATATCCCC
>DPIG01000031.1 GCA_003522725.1 Candidatus Omnitrophota bacterium | reverse complement strand
GGGGATGTGGTCGGGGGCATCGTGATCATGCGTTATAAAGAGAACGCCCTGAAGGTCATTGAACGCGTTAAACAAAAGTTGAAAGACATCGAACCGGCCTTTCCGGAGGGGGTAAAAATTGAAGTCACGTATGATCGTTCCAAGCTGATCAAAGAGGCGGTCGGCACGGTGCGAGAGACCCTGGTCGAAGAATTGATCATTGTGTGTCTGATGATCGGATTTTTCCTGCTGCACGTCCCCTCGACGATGATCCCCGTGATCGTGCTTCCGATCGCCATCCTGATGGCCTTTATTCCCCTCCTGGGCATGAAACTCACTTCCAATATCATGTCCCTGGGCGGCATCGTGATCGCCATCGGCGATATGGTGGACGCCTCGATCATTATCGTCGAGAACGCGCATAAACGGCTGGACGAGTGGTCAAGGGGCCTGATGAAAGGCACGAGGGAAGAGGTCCTCATCGAGTCCATGAAAGAGGTGGGGCCGACGATTTTTGCTTCGCTGGTCGTCATCGCGGTGGCCTTCATGCCCGTGTTTACCCTCGAGGCCCAGGAGGGGCGGCTCTTCAAACCGCTCGCGTTTACAAAGAATTTCGCGATCCTTTTCTCGGCCGTGCTGGCCATTACCCTTGTCCCGGCGCTGGTCATGACTTTTTTGAAAGGAAAGGTCCCCTCCTCGGAGAATTACCCCGTCAGCCGTTTTTTGGTGAAACATTATACCGCGGTCGTGGACTGGTCGATCCGGCGCCGCAAACGCATCGTCCTGATCGCCGTCGCCGTTGTTTTCCTGACGGTCCCCGCGTTTTTTAAAATAGGGTCCGAATTCATGCCTCCGCTCAATGAAGGGACCATCCTGTATATGCCCACGACGCTGCCCGGNNCGTTCCCGGAGGTGGAACGGGTGTTCGGAAAGGCCGGGCGGGCGGATACCTCAACGGACCCGGCCCCGTTTTCGATGATCGAGACAACAATCGTCCTCAAGCCCGAAGCGGACTGGCGTTTCCTCCGCCGCTGGTATTCCGGCCTGCCGGGGTTTTTGAAAGCGCCGCTGCGGGTTGTGTGGCCGGAAAGGCTCTCCTATGAGCAGCTGATCGGAGAAATGGACCAAAAACTCCAGTTTGCCGGCGTGACCAACGCCTGGACCATGCCGATCAAGGCGCGCACCGACATGCTGACGACGGGCGTGAGGACGCCGATCGGCATCAAGATCTACGGCGGCGATATCANNCAGATGGTCATCATGTCGGCGATCGGCGGCGAGAATATCACAACGACCGTCGAAGGCAGGGAGAGATACCCCGTCAACGTCCGCTATGCCCGCGCGTTCCGCGAGAATATCGACGCGCTCAAGCGGGTCCTGGTCGCCACCCCCTCCGGGGCCCAGGTCCCGCTGGCGCAGGTCGCGGACATCGAAGTGCGTTCCGGCCCGTCCATGATCAGGGACGAGAACGGCCTCCTTTCGGGATATGTTTATGTCGACATGGCCGGCAGGGACGTGGGCGGTTATGTCACCGAGGCCAAGCGGGTTGTCCGGGAAAAGCTCAACCTCCCCACCGGGTACTCCCTGGTGTGGAGCGGGCAGTATGAATTTATGGAGCGCGTCCGGGAAAGGCTGAAGATATTCGTGCCCCTGACGGTCGCGATCATCTTTGTCCTGTATTTCTTCACGTTCCGGTCCGTGACCGAAACGATGATCATCATGCTTTCCGTCCCCTTCGCCCTGGTGGGCGGGATATGGTCCGTGCTTTTGCTGGGGTACAACATGTCCATCGCCGTCTGGGTGGGGTTCATCGCCCTCCTGGGCATCGCGGTGGAAACGGGGTCCGTCATGCTGACGTATCTCGACGAGGTTTATGAGCGCAGGAAAAAGGAACAGAAAATGACTTCCCTGGAGGACCTTTATCATGCCGTCCGGGAAGGGGCGGCGCCGAGGATCCGGCCGATCCTGATGACGGTGACGGCCAATATCTTCGGCCTCGTCCCGGTTATGTGGAGCACGGGGACCGGGGCGGACGTGATGAAGAGGATCGCCGCGCCGCTCATGGGAGGGCTGACCTCTTCCATGGTCCTGACCCTGGTCGTCCTTCCGGCGGTTTACGTCCTGTGGAAGGGCGATTGGGGAATGAAAAGGAAAAAGTGATGATAGAAAAGAAATCCGAAAAGTGGTGGAATATCGCCGTGGAAGACATCGCCGCAGAATTGCGGACCGACCTTAAGGAAGGGCTCAACGCCCTTGAAGTTCAAAAGCGTTTGGAAGAATACGGGTTCAACCGGCTTCCGGAACAAAAGAAGATCTCCCCGGTCAAACTTTTTTTGAGTCAATTCTCTAGTCTGATCGTTTGGATCCTTATCGGGGCCGCGTTCATCGCCGGAATATTGGGGGAATGGATCGACGCCTGGGCGATCACGGTCATCGTGGTCCTCAACGCCGTCCTGGGGTTCGTCCAGGAATACCGGGCTGAACGTTCCCTGGCCGCCTTGAAAAAATTATCAAGCCCCAGGTGCAGGGTTATCCGCGAAGGTACCTTACAAATGGTGGATTCGGACCAGGTTGTGCCGGGAGATATCGTCGCCCTGGAAGCGGGTGACCGGATCCCCGCCGACGGGCGGGTGGTTTATTCGGTTCAATTGTCCGCCCAGGAAGCGGCGCTGACAGGGGAATCTCTGCCTGTCCATAAAACCACCGAAGCGATGACGGCCGAAGATCTTCCCCTGGGGGACAAAAAGAATATGGCGTTTCTGGGGACGGTGGTGGTGAGCGGAAAGGGCCGGATGGCCGTCACACAGACCGGGCTCGCGACGGAGCTGGGCAAGATCGCTTCCTTGCTCCGGGAGGGTTCCGAAGAAAAAACGCCTTTGCAGATCCGTCTGGAAGGGCTGGGGCGCCGGCTGGTCCTGTTTTGCTTGGGGATCGTGGCGGTCGTATTCGTTTTGGGATTAGTCCGGGGGATAGGGTTTATCGATATCCTTTTGACCGCTTTGAGCCTCGCGGTGGCGGCCATCCCCGAGGGACTGCCCGCGATCGTGACCGTCGCCCTGGCGCTGGGTGTCCGCCGGATGGCCAAACGCAACGCCCTGGTCCGCCGCCTGCCGTCGGTGGAGACCTTGGGCTGCGCCTCGGTGATCTGCACGGACAAGACGGGGACGCTGACTCAAAATGAAATGACCGTGAGGTCTGTCTGGGTCAATGAGAAATTTGTGGATGTCTCGGGCGTGGGGTATTCCCCTCAAGGCGGGTTTGAACAGGAAGGGAAGGTCCTGGACCCGGAAGAACATCCGGAATTGATGATGGCTTTAAAGGTCTCTGTTTTATGCAACAGCGCGCGGCTGGGCGAGTCGGACGGCGCCTGGAATATTATCGGGGACCCGACGGAGGGTTCTTTGATCGTCGCGGCCGCCAAGGCGGGTCTTAAGAAAGAAGCTTTGGAGGCGCGGTATCCTCTGTCCGGGGAGATCCCGTTCGATTCCGAGCGCAAACGCATGGGTGTGGCCAGACAATCCCCGGAGGGAGAAGGGAAGCTCCTTTTTGTCAAAGGAGCCCCGGACATCATCCTGGACCGTTGCGGATCCATTTTCATCCAGGGGAAAAGGGTCCCGTTAGGTCCGGAGCAAAGAAATGGCGTACTGCGGGCCAACGGAAAATTAGCCGGTCAGGCGTTAAGGGTCCTGGCGCTCGCCTGGCGGGACCTCGACCAGGACGGCCCCCTGGATGAGTCCGCGGAAAACGGGTTGACCTTTGCCGGGCTCATCGCCATGTCGGACCCGCCGCGTCCCGAGGCGAAAAAATCGATTGAGCTTTGCCGGCGGGCGGGTATCCGCACCGTGATGATCACCGGGGACCATAAGGAAACAGCGGTCGCCGTCGCCCGGGAGTTGGGGTTGATGGACCGCGGAGAACTGGCCGTCGACGGACAAGAGCTTGACCGCATGAGCGAGGAGAGCCTGAAAGATAACGTGAGGAAGATCGTCGTGTATTCCCGCGTGTCGGCGGAGCATAAGTTGAGGATCGTGCGGGCGTGGAAAGCGGCGGGGGAGATTGTGGCCATGACCGGGGACGGGGTCAACGACGCCCCCGCCATCAAGGAAGCCGATATCGGCATCGCGATGGGGATCACGGGGACGGACGTCACCAAAGAGGCCTCGGACATGGTCATCACGGACGATAATTTCGCCTCGATCGTCAACGCGGTTGAGGAGGGGCGGGGCATTTATGACAACATTATCAAGTTCGTTAATTATCTCCTCTCCTCCAATATCGCGGAGCTTTTGGTCATTTTTATGGGGATGCTCCTGGGGTTCACGGACCGGGAAGGGAATGCCTTTGTCTCACTGTCCGCCGTCCAGCTTTTGTGGATGAACCTGGTGACGGACGGGTTCCCGGCCATCGCGTTAGGGCTGGACCCGATTGCTCCCGGCGCGATGGGCCGCGCCCCCCGGAAGCTGTCGGAGCCGATCCTTTCTCTCCGCTTCGCCTCGCAACTTTCCCTGGTCAGCCTGACCATCGCCGCGGGCGCCCTGGTCGCCTGCCATTTCGGCCTGCGGCAAAGTGTTCCGCTGGCCCAGACCATGGCCCTCACGATACTGGTCGTGATGCAGCTCGTCAGGGTCCAGATGATCCGCTCCCAATATCATATGGGCCTTTTTTCCAATCCCTGGCTGGTGATCGCCTTGGCCGGTTCCTTAGGCTTACAGCTGTGCGTTATTTATATCCCGCCTCTGCAGAAGGTCTTTGGCACCGTTTCTTTAGGGAAGACGGACTGGGGGGTCATCCTCGCGGTTACTTTTCTGGCAGGGTGTCTCACCACCGGGATGAACAAGCTCTTCAAAAACCCCTCCGAAAATTCTTTTTAAAATTATTGACACTCCCTAGGGCGTGTGTGACAATGACTACCGTTTCCAATGCATGCAACGTATTTTAAGTTGCAGGCATTGGAAACCCTTAAACCCAGTGATGATTTTAATTTGACCGCCAAAGGAGGTGAAGCCAATCGTTAAGGTCGGAAATCATCGAAAATCTGGTCTATTAGACTGATTAATGCCCAGGCACAGACCTGGCTATATA
>DPIG01000014.1 GCA_003522725.1 Candidatus Omnitrophota bacterium | reverse complement strand
CAAAGACCCCTCCTCCGCGCCGGTCAAACCCGGCGATCAGACGCAAACGCCGTTTTTGTAATCCGGTTCCCCATGCCCGTTTTTATCGGCATAAAAAATTAATTGACGAACCTAAAAAGCATTGGTATGATTCAATCAATCTCCCGCCAAAACTTATTATCCCCTTGTTGAATTAACCGGTTATCTGTGGTTTAATCTTAACTATGAAAGTCCCAATCTCTTCTCCCCTCCGGGGAGCCTGCCCGGCGAGGCACGAAGCAAAACCATTCCTCAAGTGGGCCGGAGGCAAGGGACAGCTCATTAATCAAATCAAAGAGTTTCTTCCTCCCGAATTCGTCAAGACCAGGCGCATTGAAAAATATTTTGAGCCGTTTGTTGGAGGCGGCGCGGTATTTTTTTGGCTCTCGCGGCACTATCAGATTAGAAAAGCCCACCTTTACGATATCAACCCCGAGATTGTCACAGCTTACCAAACAATTCGTGACTCCGTTCACAGGCTTATTAAGAATTTAACGAGTCTGGAGTCGGAGTATTTGAGTTTGCATAAAACAGCACGGGAGAATTTTTATTATTCCAAAAGGGAAGAATACAATGCGTTGCTGGGTAAGAAGGGTGGCAATGGTTTTGTCCGCAGGACGGCGTTGATGATTTTCTTGAACAAAACCTGCTTCAATGGACTCTTCCGCGTTAATTCCAGAGGATTGTTTAATGTGCCTTCTGGCCGGTATGAAAACCCAACGATATGTGATGTGGAAAATTTGCTGGCCGTTCACGCGGCCTTAAAGTGTGCCGAAATTGAATGTCGGGATTTTGCTCATTGTTTAAAGAAGGCGGACAACCAGTCTTTAGTCTACTTTGACCCGCCGTACCGGCCTATTTCCAAAACAGCCAGTTTTACAGGGTATATCAAGAATGGTTTTGCGGATGAAGAACAAATCCGCCTTAAAGGGGTTTGTGATGAATTAACGGAAATTGGCGCAAAGGTCATTTTGAGCAATTCCGATCCCCAAAATATTGACCCCGATGACAATTTTTTTGACGATCTTTTTAAACATAATTATAAAATTAAGAGATTAGCGGCTACCCGCATGATCAATTGCAACGCAGAGAGGCGCGGTATGATTAAAGAAATCCTCGTCAGGAATTATGCGTTAAAGGATTAATCTGTGAAGACAGCCCTTTCCGAAAGTATCCCATCCGATAAGGTTGAAACGACAACTGTCTGGTCCTTCCCCGAACGAGGCAAATGGAGTACCCATTCCGCAAAATACCGCGGCAATTGGGCCCCGCAAATTGCCCGCAATTTGATTCTCCTTTATTCTCAAGAAGGTGACGCTGTTCTCGACCCGATGATTGGCAGCGGCACCACGATGATTGAAGCCAAACTGCTTGGGCGCAAGGGGCTGGCTTTTGATATTCATCCCGAAGTGGTTGCCTTGGCCCAGGAAGCCTGCGTTGCTGCAGAAAAAGGGAAGTTTGACCCAAAAATCGAGCGAGGGGACGCGCGAGATTTAAGCGCAGTCGAAGATGACTCTGTTGATTTTATCGCGACTCACCCGCCGTATCTGAATATTATCCGTTATGGCGCCGGCGAAATTGAAGGCGATCTCTCCGCCATAAGCAGTTTAAGTAAATTTTGCGATCAAATTGAACTCGTTGCCCGAGAATGTTTCCGGGTGCTAAAGCCTGGTAAATACTGTGCCATCCTGATTGGCGATACCCGCCGCCGCCGGCATTTTGTGCCGCTGGCCTTCAACGTCATGCAGCGGTTCCTCAAGGCGGGTTTTATCTTGAAGGAAGATATTATCAAGCTGCAACACAATTGCACCACCACCCGCTATTGGGGCGCGCGGGAAAAGGACTTCCTTTTGATTATGCACGAGCATTTATTTGTGTTCAGGAAGCCAGGTGAAGAAGATTTGTCCCCATACAAGGATAGCCGTTATAAACAAGAGGGGCCCACAGATGTTGTCCAGTAAAAAATTAAAGGCATTGCAGCCATATATCGACATTGTTGAGGCTCATAAAGGGAAAACGCTCGGGTCTGTTTTTACTGGTTTGGGCAGTAAAAAACATGCCCATTTCAAGAAAGGCGCCGGTGGTCTTATCATCGAAAATTTATTAGGGTTACAAAACAATAGTTCTCCCAAGGCGGATTTAGAAGATTTAAAGATTGAGGTGAAGGTATTGCCAGTCCAATTACGCAATTTGAAAGCCAAGGAACCAACTCAAATCAAGACGATTAATTATGTCAAGCTGGCACAAGAAAGATGGGAAAGCGCAGAGATCCGGGAAAAAATTGAAACTGTTTTTTGGGTGGTGTATGGCGTTGGAAAAGTGGGCGGGAAGTTTGTTAGCCAAGATCAATATGTCATTTTGGATTGGTTTATAGATGTTCCCGACGAGGAGACGCAAGAAGTATTTAGAAAAGACTGGGAAGAGATTCGGTCTTATGTTGTTAAGGGGCGAGCCGGTGATCTTTCCTGCGGCATGGGGGTCTATATTGAGCCGAAAACCAAGGGGAAGAATAATAGAGAATTAACTAATGCTCCTGATGGTAAAGGTGGATTGATTAAAGTGAGCAGAAGAGCATTTTATTTTAAAAAGAAATATACAAATACAAAAGTAATTCCTGATCTTGATCTGCCAGCCCTGAACCCGGCCACTCCGGGAGTGGCCGGCGGCCATTCCTGAGGAGGTTGCAAGAAAATCCGTGACAGGGACTAATTTTTCACCGATCACGTTACGTCGGGTTAAGTTTGAGGCGTTGAGGTTGAATAAGATTGGCGGGTTTAAAATCGGGGCGGACAGATTTGAACTGTCGACCTTCTGCTCCCAAAGCAGACGCGCTAGCCAACTGCGCTACGCCCCGTTATGAACGGCTGTTTATAACAGATTTTTCAGACGCTGTCCATGATTTCTATGAATGGGGGCGGCGTTTTTACAACATATCCTTCTTGCGGTGCCGCAGGAATTCGACCACCCCGGGCAGGATCGAGACGATGATGATGCCCAGGATGACCAGAGAGAAGTTCTCTTTGACGAACTTGAGTGTCCCGAAATAATACCCCGCCAGCGTCAGCACAAAGACCCACAACAGCCCCCCCGTGACATTATACAGAAGAAACCGCCGGTAACGCATGGCGCCCACGCCGGCCAAAAACGGCGCGAAGGTGCGGATGATGGGGACGAAGCGCGCGATGATGATCGTCTTTCCGCCGTATTTCTCGAAGAATTTTTCCGTCCGTTCCAGATACTCTTGTTTGAGAAACGGTATTTTTTCATGGCCGAAGACTTTGGGTGCCAAGATATGGCCGATCCCGTAATTGGCGCTGTCTCCTAAAATGGCCGCCGCGCTTAAAATGAAAAGCGTTCCCTGGATGTCCAGAATGCCGACCGCGGCCAGGGTGCCGACGGCGAAAAGAAGGGAGTCGCCGGGCAGAAACGGCGTGAAGACCAGGCCCGTCTCGCAAAAAACGATCAGGAACAAAACGAGATAAGTCCACGGCCCGCAGGTCTGGACCAGGGTGTTGAGATGGTCGTCGAGGTGGATGAAAAGATCGATAAAGTCCATGTGGTCTCTTTCTGTTGTTTAAGTTTTGCTTAAGAGGATGGTGGAGTGTCTCTCAAGATGGAATTTCCGCAACAGCGTCAAGCCTTTGCGGCCGGATTCGATGAAGATGATGACGACCAGCGCGAGCATCAGCGCCGATAAAAGAGCGTTAAGGTTGCCTTTGAACGAATGCTGCGGCAGGTAGTTCTGGAAAATGTTATCGAAGCTGGCGGCCGCGGTCGTGGCGAACATGAACAAAGACGGCAGGAACGTGATGAGCGCGTATTGCCATTTTTTGGTATGCCCCAGGATATACACGGTCCCGAAGGAGAGCGCCAGCGCCGACAACAACTGGTTGGCCACCCCGAACATCGGCCAGATCGTCGAGATCTCCCCCTGATACACCATATATCCCCACGCGAAGGTGACGATGGCGCTCGTGACAATCGTCGAGGGCATCCAGTTGACCTTGGCCCAGCGCGAGCGCGGCGACGCGTATTTGACCATCTCCTGCAGGATGTAGCGCGCCACGCGCGTGCCCGTGTCGATGGTCGTCAAAATAAACAGCGCCTCGAACATGATCGCGAAATGATACCAGTACCCCATCCATTGCGCCATGCCGGGGATGGCCGAGAAGATGAGCGACATCCCCGCGGCGAGCGACACCGCGCCGCCGGCGCGTCCGCTTAACGTTTCCCCGGTCATCTGTTCCATGTTCGCGAGCTGTGCCGTGTCTAATCCCAGTTTGCCGAAGGCTTCCGGTGAAAGGTTGATGGCGAAGTAATCACCGGGCAGCATCACGGTCGCGGCCACGAGCGCCATCACCGAGACGAACGCCTCCACCACCATCGCCCCGTAGCTGATCATGCGGATGTCTTTTTCGCTGTTGATCATCTTGGGCGTTGTGCCGGAGGCGATCAGACTGTGGAACCCGCTGATGGCCCCGCAGGCGATGGTGATGCACACAAACGGCCATACCTTGCCGGGGATGACCGGTCCCCCGCCGTGGATGTATTGGGTCACCATCGGCATCTGGATTTTGGGATTGACGATGAAGATCCCGGCGGCCAACAGAAAGATCGTCCCGATCTTCATGTAAGAGCTCAGATAATCCCGCGGGCACAACAAAAGCCACACCGGTAAAACAGAAGCGATGAAGCCGTACACCGGCAGGATAATGGAAAGCGCCGGTTTGGAGAAAAGGAAGTAAGAGCCCAGGCTTGTTTTGGAAAGGGGCTCTCCGGCGACGACGCCGACGATCAGCAGAATGACGCCGATCGCGGAGGCCTCGAGGATCTTCCCGGGGCGCAGCCGATACATGTAAACCCCGACGAGGAGCGCCGCGGGGACCGTGACGGCAATAGTGAACGTCGCCCAGGCGCTGTGGTTGAGCGCGTTGACGACGACGAGCCCAAGCCCGGCCAGGGCGGTGACGATGATGAAAAGGATGGCCACGCCCGTTGTCAGCCCGGCGGCCTTGCCGATATATTTGCGCGCCAGGCGCGTGAGGGAGAACCCTTTCATCCGTACCGAGGCGAACAAGATCACCATGTCATGCACGGCGCCTCCCAACACCGCGCCGATGAGGATCCAGAGATACCCGGGGAGAAACCCGAACTGCGCCGCCAGGACTGGTCCGACTAATGGACCAGCGCCGGCAATGGCGGCGAAATGGTGGCCGAACAACACCCAGCGGTTGGTGGGGTTATAATCTCTGCCGTCGCGCATCCGGTGCGCCGGGGTCGCGCGGTTTTCGTCGATGACCAGGACTTTGGTGATGATGAATTTGGCGTAGAGCCGGTAGGCGAGGGCGAAGACGAGCAGGCTGGTGATGATGAATGTGAGGGCGTACATAATCCGTATTTCGTATTTCGTCGCTCGTATCTCGTCGTTCGTATCTCGTAATTTAGCGAAATACGAGATACGAGATACGTTTCTTTAAACTGTCTTTTTTTTCAATATCCGCCTGAAGCAATAAAACGTCAGTCCCGCAATAAATCCCCAGGAAATTACGAGAAAGAGCAAGCCGTCGGGTCTCATGGTTTGATTTCCTCCAATGAGTACGTCCTTGACAAAATGTCCATTTTGTCAAGGACATGGTACGAATTGGACCCTTGACAATTTGGTCAAATTGTCAAGGGTGAATTCCGGTAGCAACTTATGTTCACTGTCGTTCCATAAGTTGCGCCGTCATTCATATTTGCGTTTCCAGGCCAGCTTGACCAGAACGGCCAGGATGATAAACATCGCCAGGAGTCCCAGCCGGGTCGCCAGCACGTATATTTTATTCTCGGGCGCGACGTTTTCCATCAGGATCACCTTGAGCCAGTCCTGGTAAAACCAGGCGCCGAGGATCGTCAAAAGGAATAGCGGCGTCACGTATTTGATGATAAATTTGTAGATCTTCGGGACTTCCATGTCCGCGCCGTGATGGATCTCCGCCCATGCTTTGTCCATGCCGAAGACCCAGGAAAACAGGATCACTTCCACGGTGGCGAATAAAACCAGGCAAAACGTCCCGCCCCAGAAATCGAGCTCATCGACCACTCCGTTTTTAAGGAAAAATATGGCTGGATGGCACAACACGAACGCCGCGGCCGCGAAGGTGAATACCGCGCGCTTGCGGGTCAGGTTGAATTCGTCCTCGAGAAACGCGACCGCCGGCTGCGCCAGGGAGACCGACGAGGTAATGCCCGCGAGAAAGAGCAGAAAGAACCATAAGAATCCCATCAGGGCGGCAAGGGGCATCTGGTTGAGGACCAGCGGCATCGTGACGAACCCCAGGTTGAATGTGCCGGACTGCGCGATTGTTTGGATCTCCGTAGGGCCGAAGAAGACAAATGCCGCCGGCAGGATGATACTGCCTCCCAAGATGACTTCGGCAAATTCGTTGGTGCTCGCCGCCGTCGTGCCTGAAAGGACCACGTCATCGCCTTTACGCAGGTAGCTGGCGTAGGTGAGGATGACGCCGATGCCGACGCTCAACGTAAAGAAAATCTGTCCGGCGGCCTCCAGCCAGACCCTGGCGGATTTCAGCGCCGAGAAATCAGGGTTCCAGACAAAACCAAGACCGTTGTTGATATTCCAGCCGGGTTGGGCCGGGTCCGGCGTCCCGAGCGTCAGGACGCGGACAAAGAGGATGACCGCGCAGAAAAAAAGCGCGGGCATCGCCCATTTGCAAAAGCGCTCGATGCCGCCCTTGATGCCGTGGTAGATCACGACGGCATTAATGACGAACGTGATCAGAAAGAAGAAATACGCCCAACCAAGACCATTAAAATATTGGTTTTGTTCCAGGCCCTGGTACCCGCTTAAAAAATTTTTCATGCCGGCCTGGTCCATGAGGCCGTGGTATTTGCCGAAGAGGGCGAAGAAGCTGTAGGCGAGCGTCCAGGATTCGATGTAGGTGTAATAGATAAAGATAACGAGGGGGCCGAAGATGCCGATCACGCCGAAATATTTGATGAAGCGGTTTTTGCGCCAGATGCTGTGGAAGATCCCCGGTGCCGTGCCGTGGCCGAACCCGCCGCCGTAACGGCCCAGGGTCCATTCGATCCACATCAACGGGATCCCCAGCAGAAGCAATGAGACGAGGTAGGGGATCATAAACGCCCCCCCGCCGTTTTCCGCCACTTTGGCCGGGAACCTTAAGAAATTCCCGAGCCCGATGGCCGAACCCGCGACCGCCATAATGATCCCCAGCCGCGAGCCCCACTGCTGGCGGTTTGTTTGTGTTTTGTCCATGCCCTCATCCTTCCCGGATAACGGTTGACGGATGTTTGAATGTTCGGGTACAATTATACATTTGGCCGGAAAAAGAGGGTATGAATATTTATTTTTTGAAAAACAGAATTCAGTTTAACCGCAACGAACTTTCGGGAAGTTTCGGAGACATCGGCACGGATTTTCCCCTGATCGCGGGGATGGTCCTCGCCTCAAATCTGGATGTGGCCGGTGTCTTTGTGATGTTCGGTTTGATGCAAATTTTGACCGGGATCGTTTACGGATTGCCGATGCCTGTGCAGCCGCTTAAGGCCATGGCGGTTTTGGTCATCACCCAAAATATTCCGTCTTCCGTCTTGTTCGGCGCGGGATTTGCCATCGGTCTGGTGATGCTGGTTTTAAGCTTGACCGGCGCGCTTAATTGGCTGGCGATAAAAATCCCGGCCTGCGTGGTGCGCGGGATCCAGTTCGGTTTGGGGTTGTCCCTGGCATCCTTGGCCCTGACGAAATACGTCCCGAGCATGGGGACGGACGGTTACGTCCTTGCCTTGATCGGCTTTGTGATCATGGTCATTTTGCTGGGCAACCGCCGCACGCCTCCGGGGATCTTCGTCATCGGGTTGGGGTTGCTTTACGCCGTTTTCTTCAAGGTGGATTTCAACAGCCTTTCTTCGGGAATAGGCCTGCGCCTGCCGCAGGTTTCATTTCCCGACGCCGGCGATATTCTCACCGGATTTTTTCTTCTGGCCCTGCCGCAATTGCCGCTTTCGATATCGAATTCCGTGATCGCGACGAACAAGACTGTTCATGATCTGTTCCCGGAGCGGAACATATCGGTCAAAAAGATCGGGATAACGTATGCCGTTATGAATCTGGCGGTGCCGTTTTTCAAAGGGATCCCGGTGTGCCACGGCTGTGGAGGCCTCGCCGGCCATTACGCGCTGGGTGGACGGACCGGGGGGTCGGTCGTCATTTACGGATCGGTCCTGGTCCTCATCGGCCTGATGTTCAGCCAGGCGTTCCATCAGGTGATCCAGTTTTTCCCGCGACCGGTCCTGGGTGTTGTGCTGTTTTTTGAGGCCCTGACGCTGATGCTTTTTGTCCGCGACCAGGCGCACAATAAACGCGACACGGCGATCGCCTTGCTCGTTGCCTTGATATGCCTGACGATGCCCCAGGGGTATGTCGCCGGATTGATCATCGGGACGGTTTTGTATTATTCCCGCTATCTCAAAGGCCTTTGACCCGCAGAGAGATTTCAGTCTTGACAAACCCCAAGTAATAGTGTATGTTTCTATTGTATGAACATATACAATAAATTGTATATAAGGGTACAATAAATTGTGTCTATGGACTATAGATTAACGAAACTTAATTTATTGAACACGTTGAGAGGATGGAGTAAATTCTCAAAGCGAAAAGTACGTTTAATCGCTTGCGGCGGTACAGCCTTGACTCTGTTAGATATAAAAGCTTCGACCAAAGATATTGATTTTATGGTGCCTGATCCAAAAGAGTACAACTATCTGACAAAAGTGCTCAGAGATATCGGGTACAAACAATTTAATCCGGCGCGGTGGAAAAAAGAAAATGAATTATTTGAGGCAGACTTATACTCCGGCAAGAAGATACACACTACAGAACTTTTGGAGTCTCCCCTGGAGGAAGGCAATCACATTTTTCTTCAAAACATAGGACAGTTTTATATTGGCGTCTTGAATCTTTATGACTTGATTTCCAGCAAGCTTTTTAGAGGGACGAGTGTGGATTTTGAGGATTGTTTAATGTTGGTCAGAGTCAAAGGGAAAGAGATCGATAGAGATCTATTAATAAAAAAGTACAACGAGTTGGCAAGTTACGATATCGCGGAAGACAGGATTAAAGGGCATATACAGAGTTTTAT
>DPIG01000089.1:15687-19877 GCA_003522725.1 Candidatus Omnitrophota bacterium | reverse complement strand
GCGTCTGCGTTCGATGGGAGAAGGGCCCGTCATGATCTGATCACCTTGCTGTCGATAAGGTTGATAAGACGCTCGACGTCGTCCTTGGCGATTTCGGCGTCGGCGCCCGCGGCCTGACATTGCCGGATCCGTTCTTCCGTCAAGAACGCGGAAAAAACAATGCACGGCAGTTTCTGCAACAGTGGATGCGCGCGCAGTTTCCGGATCAGCCCGATCCCGTCCATGACAGGCATTTCAAGGTCCGTGACGACCAGATGATAATGCAGGGAAATGTCCTGGAAGCCCGGCGAACGCACCGTTTCTTCCAGCACCTGCCAGGCCTCCTGGCCGTTGGCGACGGCCGCGATGTTGTATCCCGCGTCGCGCGCGTAACGGGCCACCAGCTTGCGGATGAACGCGGAGTCTTCCACGACGAGAATTTTCTTCGTTGAGCGGTCAAAATCCGCCCGCGGGATCGGGAGCGAAACGGGTTTCGCCTCCGGCAGGTCATCTTCGGGATGGATATCCCGGATGATCCTCGCGAAGTCCAGGAGAAAAAGTATCCGGTCTTCCAGCCGGGTAGCGCCGCTGATGTAATACCCCCGCGACTGCACAAGGTCGGAAGGCAGGTCGATGGCCGACTTGAACATGCGGTGTATTTTCGTAACGCGGTGCACCCAGAACCCGACGCGGACATGGTTAAATTCGGAAACAATGATCCGGCTCTGGAGGGGGTCGTACGTGACGGGGATATTCAGATGAAAAGCCAGGCTGATAACGGGGATTATTTTCCCGCGTAAGTTGATAACCCCGCAAACGGAAGGGTGCGTCCCGGCGACGGGGACGATGCCGGTTGAGGCCCGCAGGATCTCGCGGATTTGCATGACATCGACGCCATAAAACTTTTCCCCCACGCAAAATTCAACGATCCTGATTTCTTCCGAGTCTCTGATGGGAGAAACATCGCTGTGGGCGTCCTTTTTGATAACCATTTCCTCTTTTGTATGCCAAGGTACGTCGGCTCCATCGGCCCCCTTCAGGAACTGCCGGGAATTTGGTCACGCCTTCTCAGTCTTTTTGATCTCGCTGATCTTGAACTGGTTCACGAGGGCCTCGAGACTCTCGACCTGTCTGTTCATCTCCAGGGCTGAAGCGGACATCTCTTCGGCGGAGGCGGCGTTGGACTCGACGACGGAAGTGCTCTCCTCCATGGCCGTGGCCTGCTTTTGCGTGGCGTCTGATATGGATTCCAGCTGATCGGCGATCTTCATGATCCGCTCCACGATCTCCTTTAAATTTTTGCCGGCTTCGGCCGAAAGCTGCGCCCCATCCTTGACCTGTTTCGCGCTTTCGGTCATGAGCTTCGAGATTTCACTGGCGGAGGCGGCGCTCCGTTCCGCGAGCTTGCGCACCTCGTCGGCCACGACCGCGAACCCTTTGCCGTGTTCACCGGCGCGCGCCGCTTCGATGGCGGCGTTAAGCGCCAGCAGGTTGGTCTGGTCCGCGATGTCCGTGATCAGCTGGACCGCTTCCGTGATCTGCCTGGAACCGCGCTCGATGACGGCCATCGCCTCAATGGTGTTCTGCATCCCTTCATTGACCTTCTCGATACCTCTGGCGGCCTGTTGCGCCATTTCACTGGCCGAACGCGCGTTGAGCGCGTTAGACTGCACCGCGCTGGAGAGCTCCTCGAACGTGGCGGTCTGCTGCTGGGCGCCGTCGGAAATGCTCGCCGAGACCGAGGTAATTTCCTCCGAAGACCCCGTCAGATGCGAGGCCCCCTGCCGGATGTTACGCACGATATTTTCAAAACGGTAAATAAGGTCGTTAAAGTTTTTCGCCAGGTCGGTCAGCTCGTCGTTGCCCGCGACCTTCATGCGCTTGCGCAAATCCCCTTCACTGGCGATCTCTTTAATCTTCTCCACAATCTCTTTGACGGGGATGACGACGATTTTTAACAAAATAAACGCCACGACCACCCCGGCGCAGACGGCCAATAAAATGCTGAACAGCGACATCTTCAAATTTTTATCGCTCAAGACCGACATCCTGCGGATGGAATCCTGGAACTCCCGCGCTTTCATGTCGCGGAAATTGGCGATCTCCGCCTGCATCCCCCTGCTTGTTTCCCCCATCTCCTTGAGGTCGTCGGCGATGGCGGAGAGGTCCTGGTTCTTGAGATACAACTGGCAGATATTCCGGCCGTGGTCGACGTAGTCATTAAATGTTTTTTGCAACCGGCTCAAGACAGGGTCCTCCTTGACCTGCCGCAACCCATCGATCGTATTATTGAAGAGGACGGCCTCCTTTTCCACTTCAACGGTGTATTCCTCGTCATTATAGCGTATCCCCTCGATGAGGATCTGCTGGATGTTCTCGATGGACTTGTTGAGACGTTCCGTAACCTGAAGCTGGGGGTAGGTTACCGAGAGGATCGTTTTGGAGGCGCCCACGACTTCGCTGGCGTTGCGGCCCGAGGAGTAAGCAATAAGACCCATGAAGCAGACCAGGATCCCCAGCCAAAACAATACCTTGAGTAAAAGTGAGGATTTTTGCACCATCGGGGGAAATCCTTCAGAAAAGCCGGGCCGTCACTCGGCGATCTCGACGACTTTGACGGTTTCGTCTACCTGCGTCTTGTCAACATATCCCAAAGCGCCCGCGTCCGCGGCCACACGCTTTTTCACCAGAGCGGGATCGGAAACGATCTCCGGCGCCAATTTCCCGCCGGTCAGGCTCTCGGCGATCCAGTACTCTTCAACTTCATGGGGAGATTTCTGCAATACCCCTTCGGAGAATTCCTGCCGGACCGGGCTGCTGACCGTCAGGTCGATCGGGACCACGCGCGCGCCGCTATCCCAGCGGGTTGTTTTCTTCAAGAAATACCTGGCCAATACGCTTTTTTTCACGGTCTTGACCGGGTTCTCCCTGTTCACGATAATAACGACATCGGTAAAGCCCAACGAGGCCCGCGCTGTAAACCAGCCGACCGCCAACGCCGTTATCACGATAATTTTGATTTTTCTGTCCATATTTAAAAAAATATGACGACTGATGAAATGAACCCGTTGGCCCTTTCCCTCGTCCTGTCATCAGGGATATCCTTGTACAATTCCCCTTTCAGGGAAATGGCCGTCAACGGCTGGTAACGCAACCCCACCGTATGCCGGGTGCTGTCGTCCGGGTCATCGATCTGGTTATGGTCATCGCGGGTGTCCAGACGGTAGAACGTCGTCCACTTGGGCAGGAAGCGGTAGCTCGGCTGGACGTAATATCCAAACTGGCCCTCATTGTTATTGTGGGCCACCTCCGCCAGGAGCCCGAAGTTGGCGATATCGATCTGCGCCTCGGCCCCCCACATCCATTCACTTTTGCTGGCGGCATTTGACCCGATGTAAGTGGAGCCAGCCACGTCAAACCGGTCAAAAAACGGCATGTGCGCCGTCAGCTTCCCGCCAAACACCTTATCTTCGTTCGCGTCATCCTTGGCGCGGTCCGCCGCCTCGCCGTTGCCGACGAACAGGTTATAAGACCCGCCCCACTCGTTTTTAAAATATTTAGTGCCGTAAACGGAAACCCCCGTGGTGTCAAACGGGATAACGTTCTTGACCAACAACGGACGGGAAGTGGAAACGGTCTGGGAAGGGTAATGGTTGGCTGTCCAGTACTGCGGCATAAGGAGTTTCCCGCCGCGGATATTGAAAAGGTCGCCGTGGTTATATTCAAGCCACGTCGTCTCCACCTTGGCCTCGCCGCCGCCGGTGACGCCCCCGCCGGTCCCGGCGTAATCGAAGGCGTATTCGAATTCGAGCTCCGAGAAGAAATGCCAGTCCTCAATCCTCTTGTCGAAGAAAAAGGAAAGGTGGTGCTGTTTGAACTCGTTGGGGCTGGCCTCCTTGTCGTCCATGAGCCACTCGAAATCATAATAACCGCTGATCTTCATGAATTTGGCGATATCGTCCTTCAGGTCGTCCACTTCCGAACGCAAGTCTTCCACGTCTCCCGTGGCGGCGACGGCGGCCGGCCGGGGCGCCTCAACCTTCGGTTGCTGGTCATACTTTTCGATGACGCCCTGCATCCGGGCGATCGTCTCCTGAAGCCGCGTGACCGTCTCGCGCATGGACTGCATTTCGCTTTTGAGACGCTCGATTTCCTCATCGGCAAAGGCCGGCGGCACTACGATGACGGCCGCCAACACAAAAATCGTCAAA
>DPIG01000089.1:0-15606 GCA_003522725.1 Candidatus Omnitrophota bacterium | reverse complement strand
AGTTCATCCACCGAAAACTCCGTCGCCGCGTTGTCCGGGTGCACGATCGCGACGACCTCGCCGGCGAGGGCGGCGGAGGAGGAAATGGAGAGAAAGACACAGAGGAAGGCCGCCCTGGCCATGTTCCCCAAACGTATTTTTCTATCAGGATACATCCGCACCTTGTTTGACCTAGAAAGCGAAAGACGACTGCACCGTAAATTCATTCTTGTTCTCATCGTCTTTATTAGCGTAACGGTATTCCAGCTTAAGCGCGTTATACGCCGACAATTCGTACCGCAGCCCCGTCGTATACCCGGCCTCGTCCTGGACGCCCGGGAAAAACGGGTCCGCGTCGTCCAGCCACAGCCAGTCGTACCGGAAATACGGCTTGTATTTGTTAACCGTGTAAGCGAGTTGTACGTATCCGCCGGTCGTCACGTTGCTTAAATTGGTGGCGTGGTTGTAGTGGTCGACAATGTTTGTTTCGGCGATGAATTCGTAAGGGGCCAGGGCGTACGTCAGGTGGACGCCGTAAATATCCTCGTCGATCTCGCTGCCGCGGTCGGCCGTGGCAAGGTCCGCAGAGATGGTGTCGTGAAGAAAACTGCCCCCGACCCCCAACCCCTCGACCGCGCCGGGCTCATAAGTAAAGTAAATATTCCCCATCTTTGAGTCGTTCTTGTCCGCGACGATCTGGATATCGTCAGTGACCGTGCCGCGGCCGTTGCCCAGATTGGATATATAGGAAAGGGTGCCGCCGGGGACATCCACAGACCCGCCTGCCTCTATCCCCACAAAATGGAGCGGCAAAATGCCATCCTCATCTTCCCAGCGCTGCGTCGCCGGCCTGTCGGTAGTCGTGTACAACCATTTCCCGTGGTGATAATACTGGTTCCAGTAACTCAAGGCCGTGTGTCCCCGGCCGATGGAAACGTTCAGCCAATCGGCCCATTCGTATTTGAGCATCACCCGTTCGACGTCCACGGCGCTCCCGCCGGAGCCCGGAAACTCAAAAAGGGTCTCACCTAAGAAGCTGATCTTGTCGCCGACGCGGGAGGTAATAAACAGGTCCAGGTCGCCCAGCGCGAAATTATTGGTATCGCTCCCGGTGGAGTCATTGCGGTCGACGCGTGAAAAGTCGTACTGGACATTTCCGAACCCGCGGATGTTAAGGGTGGGAACGGTGCCCCGCTTTTCCGGCAAGGATGGCGCGGGGACGGAAGAAATGGATTGCATTTGCGCCTGGGAAGCTTCCTGGGAGGCCTTAAGGGATCTGTTCTCTTCAACGAGCTGGCTGACAATGGTTTTAAGTTCCTGGACCTCGCGTTCGAGCCTTTCCATGCGCCCGTTATCATCGGCGGAACTTTGAGGAACTCCCAGGACAGCCGGGAGTAACAACGAAAAACACACCATCAAAATTCTGGTCGTCCTGATCCTGTTGAAAACCGCTGGTTCAGACATATCTAACCCTTGCCCGCACGTTGATTGATCCCCGGTTTACCGGAGCAGATATCCAAAAATACTTTTTTCTGCCAGTTTTGAAACTAACATACTTGCATACCCTTGTCTATAATTTTTCCTAAAATTTATTGCCTCAAAAAAAATGAACCGTCTCCGGCGAAGACGGATGACGGCTATCCCACCACAAGGGCATCCAGCATATCCGCCACGGCGGCGAATTTCTCGCGCGGTTTGCCGGCCGGTTGCCCGCGGCTAATCTCTCGCGCGTCGATCTTCTTCCAGTCCGGAAAACTCACGACCCGGACGCCTTTTCCCTTGAGGGATTCCAGCAACAAACGCGGGTCCCGCCGTGGAGCGGCCGGCAATCGGGAGATATCCTCGAAGATATGCCGGACGGTTTCATCGCTGTCCGCCTTGTTGGTCCCGATGACGCCCGTGGGCCCGCGCTTGATCCAGCCGGCCGCGTAAACGCCGGGAATAACGCGCCCGGATTCCGTCACCCGCCCTTCCTGGTTCGGGATCACTCCGGCACGTTCATCAAAGGGCACGCCGGGGACGGGGACGCCGTGGTAACCGACGCTTCTAAAAAATATGCCGCAAGGCCATTCTTCTTTTTGTCCCGTCGCGCGCGCCTTCTGTTTCCCTGGTTCTCCGGTTAACTCATTTTTTTCAAAGACCACCTTTTCTACGCGGCCGTTCCCTTTAATTTCAACGGGGCTGCGCAAAAACCGGACGAAAAATTTCTTTCTTTTCGAGGAAGCGCCCGCCGCGGCGAATTTTTGCAAGGTCTCGATATTTTTTTTGCGCGTTAATTCCCTGGCGGTTTCCAGTTCGGCGCGGCTCGCGGGGTTCAGTTCCAGCTCCACGGGGCTCACCACGGGATCGCACTCAGCCAGTTCCCCGAATTCCCGAATCTCAACGGGCGTGAAGGCGGCCTGCGCGGGGCCGCGGCGGCCGACCATATAAATTTCCTGAATCTTGCTTTGCGCCAACGCCTCCAGCGCGTGACTGGCGATGTCGGTATTTTTCAACTCCTCCGGCGTCTTGCACAGGATCCGGCAGACATCCGCGGCGACGTTACCTTGTCCGATCACGACCGCCACTTTCCCGGAGAGGTCGAATTCGCGGCCGCGGTAATCCGGATGGCCGTTGTACCAGGCCACGAATTCGGTGGCCGTGTAACTCCCGGGCAAATCCTCGCCGGGGATGCCAAGTTTTCGGTCGCTTGCGGCCCCGTACGTCAACAAGATGACATCATAAAAATTCTTTAATTCCTGGACACTGATGTCCCGGCCGACCGTCACGTTCCCCAGGAATGAAAAACCGGGTCTTTCCGCGATCTTTTCATAAATTTTGATCACGCTCTTGATTTTGGCATGGTCCGGGGCAACGCCGTAACGGACAAGACCGAAAGGGGCGGGAAGCCGCTCGAACATATCCACGATGACATTCTTCTCTGATCGCAGCAATGCATCCGCCGCGTAGAAACCACTCGGCCCGGAGCCCACCACCGCCACGCGCAGGGGATTTTCTTGCGTGCCTAAAACACTAACCATAAATCAACTCACTTTCCTCATTGAGGGTCAAGTAGCAAGGGTCAGGGAACAAGGCTTTTCCTTGCTACTTGTTCCTTGCCCCTTGCCCCACACATTTTTTCAATGTTTCAATAAACATTCATCCTTGCACCAGTTCCACTCCTTGATTTTTGATATTAGGCCTTGCCGCCGGATGTGTCAAGACGCAAAAAACTTATTTCTTCTCATTCTTCTGATTTCTTCTCATTTCTTCTCATTTCTTCCTTGACATTAATTTCGATTTTGATAATCTAGACAACATGATTATCGGGGTCCCCAAAGAAACGCATCCCGGCGAACAACGCGTCGCCCTTCTGCCCGCCTCCATTGAACGCCTTGTCAAAAAAGGCGCCAGTGTCCACCTCGAGCAGGGCCTCGGCGCGACGGTTTACAAAAACGACGAGGAATACAAAAAGGCCGGCGCCAAAGTGACGGACCGCGCGTCCATCCTCTCCTCTTCGGATATGATCCTCCGCTTGCGCAAGCCGCCGCTGGAAGAAATTTCGCGCCTGAAAAAAGGCGCCATCCACATCAGTTTTCTCGACCCCTTTAATGAATCCCGATTGCTCGAAGCGTTCGTCCAAAGCGGGGTGAGCGCCATCAGCATGGAGATGATCCCGCGCACGACCCTCGCCCAGAAAATGGACGCGTTGAGTTCCCAGGCGAATCTGGCCGGCTACGTTTCGGTCGTCCTTGCCGCCGGGCGGCTGACCAAAATCATCCCGATGATGACCACACCGGCGGGGACGATCGCGCCGGCGCGCGTATTCATTATCGGCGCCGGGGTCGCGGGCCTTCAGGCCATCGCGACCGCCCGGCGTTTAGGCGCGCGCGTGGAGGCCTTTGACACGCGTCCCGTCGTCGAAGAACAGGTCCAGTCGCTGGGCGCGAAGTTCGTCAAGATCGACCTCGGGGAAACAGGCCAGACCAAAGACGGCTACGCCAGGGCCTTGACCCCCGAACAATTGCAAAAACAGCGCGAAGGCATGGCGAAAGTCTGTTCCACCGCCGACATTGTCATTACAACAGCCCAAATTTTCGGACGCAAGGCCCCCGTTATCGTCACCAAAGATATGGTCGCGCGGATGCAGCCAGGGAGCGTTATCGTGGATATGGCGGTTGAAAGCGGCGGCAATGTGGAAGGCTCGCAGCTGGACAAAGAAGTGGATATCAACGGCGTGCGCGTGATCGGGCTGGGGAACCTCCCCGGACACGTCGCGGCGCACGCCAGCCAGATGTATTCCAGCAACCTGGTCAACCTGATCGAATCCTTCTGGAACGCGGAACAAAAAATATTTATGCTTGATACAGCCAACGACATCATCAAGGGCTGCCTGATCGCGCATCAGGGACAGATCGTCAACGACCAAATCAAGAATCTTAAAAGGTAGGAGCACGCATGGAAACACATCTCGATCCTGTTTCCCTCATCAACCTGATATTCCTCTTCGTCATCGCGATCTTTCTGGGCGTTGAGCTGATCTCCAAGGTCCCTTCGATGCTCCATACCCCCCTGATGTCGGGGTCCAACGCCATTTCGGGGATCACGATCGTGGGCGCGCTTCTGGCGATCGGGCTTACGCCGGGCAGCACTTTGTGCACGGTGCTGGGGACACTGGCCGTCATCTTCGCGACAGTCAACGTGGTCGGCGGGTATCTGGTCACCGACCGGATGCTGCGGATGTTCAAAAGCAAACCAACGGAGAACAAAAAGTGAGTCTGGCGATCTTCATCACAATTTGTTACATCATCTCTTCCACCCTGTTCATCGTCGGGCTCAAACGGTTGAGCTCGCCCGTTTCCGCGCGCAAGGCCAACCAGCTCTCCGCCGTCGGCATGTTGATCGCCATCGTCGCCACGCTCCTGACCAGCGGGATGATGGAATGGCAATGGATCGCGTTGGGTTTGGCCGTGGGCACGGGGATAGGCATCCTGGCGGCGACCAGGGTGGCCATGACCTCGATGCCGCAGATGGTTGGTTTACTGAACGGTTCCGGCGGCCTCGCCAGCTTTATCGTGGGCTGGTCCGCCTATCATTACCGGCCCGGCGCCTCTTTGCTGACGACCATCAGCACGTATCTGGCGATTTTGATCGGCGGGGTGACCCTCACGGGAAGTTTTATCGCCTGGGCCAAGCTGGAAGAAAAATTCGTTACCGGCAAACCGATCCTTTTTGCCGGACAAAAGATCGTCAATTCGCTCCTTCTGGGGGCGCTTGTTGTCGGCGGGATCATCTTTTGCGCCGACCCGGCCAACAATTATCCGTTGTTTATCACCATCATGGTCCTGTCACTTGTCCTCGGGGTGATGGTCGTTATCCCCATCGGCGGGGCGGACATGCCGGTCGTGATCTCGCTTTTGAACAGCTATTCGGGGATGGCCGGGGCGGCCACGGGGTTTGTCATCATCAACAGCATGCTCATCGTGGCCGGGTCGCTGGTGGGCGCGAGCGGCATCATCCTCACCAGGATCATGTGCAAGGCGATGAACCGCTCGCTGGCCAACGTTTTGTTCAGCGGGTTCGGCAGCGCGGCCCAAAAGCAGACGAGCGAGGTCAAGGGCGAAGCGAAACCGATCAGCGTCAAGGACGCGTATTATGTCCTGGAGGCGGCGCGCTCGGTTGTTTTCGTCCCCGGTTACGGGATGGCGGTCGCGCAGGCCCAGCACGCGGTGCGCGAATTAGGAAAGATCCTGGAAAATAACGGCGCGGAGGTACGTTACGCGATCCACCCGGTGGCGGGACGCATGCCCGGGCACATGAATGTCCTTCTCGCTGAAGCGGACGTCCCTTACGACCAGCTCTGCGAGATGGACGCCATCAATCCCATTATCGACACCATCGATGTGGCCGTTGTCATCGGCGCCAACGACGTGGTCAACCCGGCCGCGCGCCACGATAAATCCAGCCCCATCTACGGCATGCCCATCATCAATGTGGACAAGGCCAAGACCGTGTTCGTCCTCAAGCGCTCGATGCGCTCGGGCTTCGCCGGCATCGAGAACGAACTTTTCTACTACGACAACACCCGCATGCTCTTCGGCGACGCCAAGGAATCCATCCAGGCCCTCGTCGCGGAATTCAAGTCGGTATAAATTTCGTCCGCTACCTTGTTTTTGGACAGAGGACGAAATTTAAATTCGGATTATCGCCCTTCGCGCGCGAACAACGCCCGCAATTCTTCCTTGGCCTGCTGCAGGATTCTCCGGCGGCCGGCGGGCAGGTTGGTCCCGGCGCGGTTGATGTAGAAGTTGAGCATCGACATCGCGGACGGCAAAGGGCCCGCCTTGCGCCGGCCGCTCGCTTCGGCGGAATCCTTCAGGGATCGCGCGATTGCTCGCGGGTCGTCCCAGGTAAAAATACCGGGGTCCAGGTCAAGGGCGTTACTTTCTTTGGTCACCCGCGCCGACCAGGACCTCCCGCTTCCCCGCGCGACGTTTGTTTTTCTGCTCTTTTCGGCCGTCGTCACCTTTACGCGCCTCCGCCGGCGGCGAAATGCCGCCCGAACCATTGGGCCGCCGCGGCCGCGACCTCTTCCAGGGCGCCGGGCTCTTCAAAAAGATGCGTGGCGTTGGGGACGATGTGAATGCCTTTTTCCACGCGCAGCTCCCGGCAGGCGTCCTGGTTAAGCTTGATCACCACTGTGTCGTTGCCGCCGACGATCAAAAATGTGGGCGCCCTGACCTCCGCCAGCGCGGCCGCGGCCAAATCCGGCCGCCCGCCGCGCGAGACAACCGTCTTGATCAGCTCCGGCTTTTCGGCCGCCGCCGTCAGCGCGGCCGCCGCGCCGGTCGAGGCCCCGAAATATCCGAGGGGGAGTTCGCGCTTTCGCGCCTGGAGCCGGGCGGCCAGCCAATCCGTCGCCGCGGTCAGACGCCGCGTCAAAAAAGGGATGTCAAAACGAAACGCCCCCGTCATCGCGTCCCGGGTTTCCTCATCTTCCGTCAGAAGGTCGAAGAGCAGAGACCCGATCTTCTTCTTGAAGAGATACCCGGCGACAAAACGGTTGCGCGGGCTCAACCGGCCGCTGCCGCTGCCGTGGGCGAAGATCACGATGCCGGCCGCCCCCGCCGGCACGCGCAGGTCCCCGCGCAGGCGAGCGTCCTTGAGCGCGATGACCAGCGTCTCTTCCCATGCGTCAGAGCCGGAAGCTGTTTTCATTTTCGTTCCCCCGCGGTCGCTACATCTTGACGTCGAGATGAGGCGCCTGCTGGAAATTAAGGACCTTTTGGATCCGCACGCGGACTTTGATCTCCTCCTGCGGATAATGCTTCTTGTTCTCCAGCCCCGGCAGGTAACCGTTGAGGACCGCCACATTTTCGATGTCCTCGACCTTGCCGCAGAGCTGGTAACCGGTGTCCTTCTCCGGCCGCCAGATAACGAGCGACACGTTCGGATTTTTTGCCAGGTTGGCAAAGGTGGACTGGCAGGGCCACATCGTCAGGAGGACCGAACCGCCGGGGCCCGCCCCGACATCCTTGACGACCGCGAGATGCGGCGACCCCTCGGCGTCCGCCGTCGCCAGGAACAAATGCCCCACCTCTTTGGCCATCGCGACGGCGCGTTTGATCTGCGTCTGCATCTTTATCCACTCCTCTTTGAGGGGACACAATACTTATTTCCGGGAGGAATTAAGTATCGTGTCCCGAATTCCCTACGAATTCCCTATGTCCCGGATTCCCTCCCGAATTCCCTTTATCGTATCCCGAATTCCCTCCGAATCCTTTTTTATCTGTTCCCTGACGCAATCCGGACATATGCCATGGGTGAATTCCGCCTCAGAGTTTTCCTGAATATAGGCCTCGACCTTTTTCCAGTAGCCTTGGTCATCCCGAATTTTCTTGCAATAGGCGCAAATTGGCAAAAGTCCTTTTAATTGTTTGACCCTGACCAATGCCCCTTCAAGCTCTCTCTTGACCTTATCGAGGGCCTGATAGCTCTGGTCGAGTCTCTCGGACAAACGGGCAAAAACTCCCACCGCTACAGGCGCTATGATGGATGGGCAGATAGTGGCGATAACCAGTATGAGGCCGCCTTGTTCAAGCCTAAATAAATAGATAAGAAAGGAGGTGATGCCGACTGAAAATAATATAGATGTCGCGGTAAAGACTAAAGTCGCCCCCACAAACCCCAACTTGCGCAGCATTTCTCGAAGCATAACTAACCTCCTTGAGTTTCAAATCTCCAGACACATACTTGAACCTTAATTAATTCGGGTTACGTACCTAACCCCCTTGCAAATCCCCAGACATGCAAATCCCCAGACACAAATCCCCANNACAAATCCCCAGACACATACCGTAACCTTAATTAGTTCGGGTTCAGGTATGTGTCTGGAGATTTTATTTGCTCTTTTCCAAGGTGATCGTGCTGCTTTGGATCTCCAGGATGTTCGCGACGTCAAAAACACTTTCCGGGATATCTTCAAAGCTGTAATCCGTAAATTTCTGAACGCTCTGCAGGTTCAAATATTCCATTATGGTCCATTGTGTTTCCACTTTCAACGGTACCCCTTTTTCATTCCATATCCAATACTTCGAGTGGTACACCGTATCATCGCCGGGAAAAGACTTTTCTAAAACCGTTGTCTCCTTGCCGTCAATTGTTTCGGCACCCAACACCTTGAAAATGTCGGCGTTTTTACGCGAAATCCCTAACTCAGAACCAGCCGCCCCAGTAAAGGAGGGTTCATATTGCGTAGTAACATTAGAATAGGAATTATAGATATGTGTTCCTGTTGGGGTAAAAACCTGGATTACTTTCTTCGCATTGGCCGTCGGGGAATTAACTTCTCTTCGCAAATAACCTTTTTTGACCCAAACCTTCGTCACAGTGATCCCGGGGTCTCCAGCAATACATTCCGGTAAAGGCCTATCGGCCGTTATCGCCCCCGATTCGGATATCATATAAGACACCGAATCAATCTTCTCGATCCTCGCGATAATATCAGCAAGCAGGCCTTCCTGGGCCAACCCCTGGTTTCCCGGCAGAATAATCAAACCTGCAACGAAGATTTTAATGAAAAGTATTTTCATATCAGTTCGGCCTCCTTGTTATTCCTTTCTTTATTCCGGGGACACTGGACGTAACCTTAATTAATTCGGGTTCAGGTGTGTCTGGCGATTCGTTTTGGGTTCACCGTCGCTTACACCCACACAACCTTAATCTCCCCTTCCACAGCCTTGAAGTCTTTGTCTGTTGTCACCAATTCGCCTTTGCGCAGTTTGGTGAGGGCCGCGGCGAAGCAATCGGCGTAGGGAAGCTTGTACGCGGCCTTTAAGATTGCGGCCTGCCGGGCCAGGACAAGATCAGCTTCGATAAACTCAACGGGGAAGGTCTGGATGAGGTGGGATATCCGCTCCGCCTCCGGGAGGCCGTGCTCCCGGGCGACCGCGTAATACACTTCGCCGAAATTGACCGCGGCCATCAATAATTTCTTATCGGTCTCCGCGGCCTTGACCAAGAGCTCTTTGACCTTCTCATAGCCTTCTTCCTTCTCCAAATAAACCATCAAGGCCGACGCGTCTAGGACTTTGACCATTTTTCTTCCTCGCTTACCTTTTCTTTCTTGCGTTCATCGAGAAGGACTTGCGTCAGCTTGCCCTTGGTCTTCAGGACCCCGGCGGTCTGCTCGAAATATTCACGCGTCAGGGGCTGAAGGACAATTCCGTTGTCTTTTTCAATCACGCACAGCCGGGTCCCCTTTTTGATATTCAGGTGCCGGCGGATCCGTGAAGGGATCACGATCTGGCCTTTGGCGGTCACAGTAGTGGTTGTCATAACATTTCCTCCTTTTCTACGAAAAGGATACCATATAACAATAAGTAAGTCAAATAATATTTAGTACTACAAAATCAAACGTTGGCTACAATTGGCTTTACTCCTTATACGCCTGCGCCAGGCCTTCGTCCAGCAGCCTCTGGTTCAGATATTCCCCTGCGGCGGCCGCGTCGGGCTCGCCGCAGGTCACAGCTCGAATTTCAATTCGATCTGCGGGTTGCGCTTTTTGACTTCCTTCAGGACTTCCTTGACCAGGAGGATCGCGTCGTCAAAGGCCGCGGCCGCTTCCGACAAAGAAATGAGCGCCCCGGCTTCATAGGTGACTTCGTGGCGCTTGCGCCGCATCGTTTCAAAATGGTCGGTCAGGTGACGGTATGACGCGCCGATAAGGGCGGTCGTGGCATCGACCACGGTTTTATGCTGGCCGCCGTCCGTTGGCCTTAGCCCGTGAAAAAGAAGCAGGGCCCGCCCGGCCTTGAGCATCGCGTTGTAGGCCAGCAAGTACGTCGCGCGCTCGGCGATGTCCTTGATCTTTTTGGCTTCGGCCAGATCTCGCGCGGCTTCCCGCAGAAGTTCTTCCACCTGCGTGACGCCCGCGGGTTGTTTGCGCAACCTGCCGGACTTTTCCAAATCCTTGATGACCCCTTCAGACATCGAGACGGCCTTTCAACATAAAGGGGCGTTCTTTGAGGACTGTATTGAGAAATCCCCCCGCCTTTTTCTTTTCCTTCTTAAACTCTTCTTCCGTGTACGCGGTGAAATTGATCTCCCGCCGGAGTTTTACTTCCAGGCCGCGAACCTGGCGGACGAATTTATCCCGGGAGAACTGGCCGACAACGACCAAATCGACGTCGGAGGCCGCGTTCTCCTCTCCCCTGGCGCAGGATCCATAAATGAACGCGCGGCTGATCCCCGGATAATCGTCAATGACGCCCTTTAACGACCCGGCAACGCCTGTTGTCTTGAAAACGATTCTTTTAAGTTCATCAAATAAAGAATACTTCGGATTGAGCACGTAAAACTTCGAATTCCCCCGGACATGAGACGTGAACAGGCCTTCCCTTTCCAGTTTTCTTAACTCGCGCGACAAGTTGCCGGCGTCTTCCTGGATGAGGCCGGCCAATTCCCTGACATAGAAGTTCTCGCCCGCGTGGCTGAAGGTGAAGGCCAGGAGCCTTCTTCTTAATCTGGTGTTCAAGAAAGGGAGCATATTCGGTCCTATGTTGTATATATTACATCAATCGTTGTATATTATACAACGGTGCTTCTTTTAGTCAAGGCGCTATCCTTCATACCTCACCGCCAGGCCTTCGTCCAGCAGCCTCTGGTTCAGGTATTCGCCGGCGGCGGCCACGACGGCGGGGTCGGGCTCGCCCGCCAGGTAAAATACATCCGCCAGATAGCGGCCGTGCAGATCCGACCAGTAGCTTTTAATGATAATAAAATCGCAGGGTTTGAGGGCGGCCTCCACAAACGCTTTGGCCTCCCTGCCTTTGGCCGTGTCGAGTTCGGGGCAGTCGATTCCGCGCAGGCGCAGTTTCTGGCGGGTCACGGCTTTAAGGCCCAGGTCGATCTCGGCGCGCAGGGTGTCGCCGTCAATGACTTTCACGACGAGCGCTTTGTAGGTGTACAGATCTTTAGGCGAGCGCTGGCTGGCCGCGATGTCAAAACCGCCGCCGGCCGACACGGTTTCAAGCACGGGACTTTTAAGCGCGGCGGGAGAAGAAACCCCCGCCGGACGCCACATGCCGAACCCGCAGTCAACAAACACCTCTCCTTGATCCGCCGGGGTGAGCGCCTGCGCCAGCTTGTAGCTGTAGAGCGTGCCGCGGGTGACATTAAGTTTAGGTGACAGGTGTTTCGGCGATAGGGGTAGTTGGCGGCGGTGGCCGTCGATGGAAAGGCGCCTGACGCCGTCGGCGCGCAGACGCGCGGCCAGGTCGCGCACGCTCCAATCTTCCTTAACCGCCTGACGCTCGTAGGCCAGCCTTTCCTCCTTCTTTTCAATCGTGGAAAGCAGCTGATAGTGGCTCCAGTCCAATTCCCCAGACGTCTGGGGAATTGGGTAAGCAATATAGAACTGCCGCATATAACCGAGGTTCGTTTTGGAAAACCCGTCGCCGTATTTCCGGGTGAGGTGCCGGGAGATCTGTTCGAGGAGCGCTTCGCCGTACTGGGCGCGGAGTTTGTTCTTCTGCTCGACGGTGACGATCCGCTTGCCGATCTCCCAGTAGGCGCGGGTGAGGATCAGGTTGAGGGCGCGGCCGCTGTCCTTCTGGGCCCGGGTGTAAATGGCGTCGATCTGGTCCAGGAGGGCCTGGTACTCGGAGGCTTTCAGCGCGCTGGGCATACGGATTTTATAACTTAAACCGCGGGAAGTGTCAATGTGTTTTGGGCAAAGGCGGCAGAGGCCTCAATCACACTACCCCGGACAGGCCTTTTTCTTCTATGATGTGCAACAGTTTCAAGGCCGGGCCGGAGGGTTTCTTGGCACCCTGTTCCCATTTTTGGACGGTAAAAACGCTGGTGTTGATGAACCTGGCGAGGGCCGCCTGGCTTAATTTGAGTTTTCGGCGCAACCGGGCGATCGCCTCCGGGGCATAGGGCTTGACTTCCGGCAAAGCAAGCGCCCTGACTTCCTTGAGGGTGATTTCGTCAATGCTCCCCGTTTTATAGAGGCCTTCCATCGTTTCTAAAGCCATATTTTCGATAGTATTTTTCTTCATAATTGCGCCTCCATCCCCGATATTCTAACTCGCTTCACACAGGCCGCGCTCGAATTCACGGATAGCCCCGCATAACGACCCGTCGGTGATCCCTTCTTTTCTGGCCCAGCAGGCAAAATACTTCGTTTTCAAATAGAACATCGAGGTGTCCCGCAGGCACCAAGTACCATCTGGTACAAGTATAGTACTTAGTACTATGGTTGTCAAATATGGTTTTTACGTGGTTTTTGCGTGTCTTGTCAGGGGGACAATCGAAAGGGGAATGGCCGGAACGCTTAAAGTTTAAGTGCCGGCGGAATATTTGTCAAACTGATTTTGCGGACGGCCGCGCGCGGGCGCGGTTTACTTGAGGTTCTCGATCCCCGCCTTGGTGTTGCCGACCGTGGCGGGCGGGCTGGCGGTGATCCCGACGACGGTCGACACGGGGGTGATCACGCGGATCACCTTCGCCATGACGGTCGAAGGCACGTACAGATAATCGCCGGGTTTCAAAAACACGTTCTCTTCCGTGTTCCCTTCATAAAGCACGGAAAACAAATTGACCTTCCGGACCGTGCTGCCCCTGGCTCCGGGGGTGATGATTTTGGCCTTGCGCATGGCCGCGGCGTCGGTCGGCAGACCGGCCAACATCGCCGCTTCGCTGACGGGAATCGTGTCGGAACGCATCACATATTTTCCGGGCTGGCCCACCTCGCCCAGGACATAGAACACCTTGCTGTTGAATTCCGTGACGGTGACGCTGACCTCCGGAGAGGCGATATACGAAGAAAGGACCGTCTTTATTTTCTCTTCCAGCTCCTCTTTGGTCATCCCCGTGACGTTGATGTCCCCCACGAACTTGTACTGGATCTTGCCTTCCATGCTCACGGGACAGGTGCCGCTGAAATCCGGATGCGACATCACGCTGATCTCCACAACGTCTTCCGGCCCCAGGGTGTAGCGCAAGGGGTCGAAATGTCCGCCGTCCTCTTTCTTGCTCACGGCCGACTCCGTCACCGCGGAGGGCACGTACAACGTGTCGCCGGGTTTAAGGAGCGAATTCTCCTGAAGCGCCCCGCCATAAAGCAGGGCATAAAGGTCCACCTCCCTGGCCGCGCCGCCGTCGGCGCCGGGGGTGACGACCCGGGCTTTGCGCATGGCCGCGGCATCGGTCGGCAGACCGGCCATAAGCACCGCCTCATTGACCGTGATATTTTCCGAACGCATCGTATATTTTCCGGGGCTGGCCACCTCGCCCAGGACATAGAACGCCTTGCTGTTGAACCCCGTGATGGTGACGTTGACCTCCGGAGAGGCGATATACGAAGAAAGGACCGTCTTTATTTTCTCTTCCAGTTTCCCCTTGGTCATCCCCGTGACGTTGATATCCCCCACGAACTTGTACTGGATATTGCCTTCCATGCTCACGGGGTAAGTGCCGCTGAAATCCGGGTGCCGCGCGACGCTGATCTCCACAACGTCTTCCGGCCCCAGGGTATATTTGGAGAAATCAAAATTATCTTTATCCTCTTCCTTTTTCTCCGCCGACTCGGTCACCGCGGCCGGCACGTACAGATAGTCCCCCGAATTCAATACGACGTCTTCGTTCAAATTCCCGGCGTAAAGCAAGGAGTACAGGTCCACTTCCCTGGTCGTGCTGCCGTTGACGCCGGGGGTGATGATCCGGGCTTTATGCATGGCCGCGGCGGCGGTCGGCAGACCGGCCATAAGCACGGCCTCGCTGACCATGATCGTCTCGGAGCGCATCATATATTTCCCGGGGCCGGCCACCTCGCCCAGGACATAGAACGCCTTGCTTTTGAATTCCGCGATAGTGATGTGGACTTCGGGAGAAACAAGATACGCGGAAATGGCCGCCTTTATTTTCTCTTCCAGCTGCCCCTTGGTCAGCCCTGAGACGTTAATGTCCCCCACGAAGCTGTACTGGATATCGCCGTCCAGGCTGACCGTATAGACGCCGCTGAACTCCGGATGCCGCGCGACGTCGATCGCGATCACATCTTCCGGCCCCAGGGTGTAGAGAGAAGACCCGGCCAGGACCCTTCCGGCCGCGGTCGATGTTTCCGGCGTTTGCGCGGTCTGCGGTTGAGCCAGCGATGGCGTTGCCCAAAAGCCGATGATGACAGTCATGATCCATATCGCCATTTTTGTTTCCTCTATTCTTTCTCTATCGAAGGGGTATTAAGCGGGACGGCGCCCTTTAAAAAGCCCGCATTCCTGCCCAATTTAACATTTCACCCAATTTTGTCAACGAATTAAAACAACCCCCCGGGAAGATGGTTTTGAGGAACGCGGGACGCCTACCCTCACTGTTTCGTTTTGGATTTTTGATGAACAAAACGAAACAAGCGTGAGGGTTATTGGCCATAACCTATGGCCAATAAAAATTAAAAAGGCAGAAGGTCCAGGACCTTCCGCCTTTTTACGTGGCTGTTGACCCTCGCGTCAAAAGCGGGCTTTCCGTCCCGCCCCTTACGCCGGGTCAGTACCGCTTACCTTTTGGGGGAGATTAAAATCTTTCCACGAAACCTGGACGTTGAGGCAATGGTGAAAATAGACCCTGGCCACCACCTCGCCGTTCGTCGTAAAAAAGCTCCCTTTGATCTGGAAGCAAAACTTTTCGATCTTGTTGAGCGTGTCGAAAGATTTACGGATAAAGATCTCCGGGGCGTTAACGGCCACCTTCGCCTCTTCCGAGCGGGTGACGTGGTAGAGGAAACTCTTCCTGACCCGGGTCCGGCTTTCCTTGTCTTCGATACGGGAATTGATCGTGATGAGCTTGGTCCCCCGGCCGAGGTCGCGTCGTCTTTTATGGAGTATTTCTTTCATGATATCCCCCTTGGACTATCCTTAAGAAAAGTATACCACGCGGAAATGGCCAAACAAGACGGCGCGGGGGGTTTGGAGAAAACGTTTCCCCGCGATTTACCCGTCGCTGTTTAAGGATTTACAGCGGGCCAGGAAAAATCCGGCGTTAATTCGGGAAAGGTGCCGCGGGATACGGACGACGAGATACGGGATACGGAGGTATTTTACTTCTTTTTAAAATACGGCAAAAAAACGCGCGGTTCCTGGCCGGCCCGGA
>DPIG01000079.1 GCA_003522725.1 Candidatus Omnitrophota bacterium | reverse complement strand
GCGCTTGATCTGCAGGTCCAGCAGTGCGGAATTCAAGTCAATACCACCAACCTCCTTGCTTGCTGGCGAAGAACCAGAAACCGGCATATTATCAACGATTTCATCATAAGGAGAAGTATTGATCACCACTCCTTCCCCGAGAGAATCCCGCTCCTGCCTCTTGACGGATGACAGCGAACCTGGCATTTGGCTGTCGACTACCATTCTGTCAATAATATCTCTTTCGTCCTCTCCCAGCGGCGAGGAGACAGGGGCAGGCGACAAAGCGGCGATACCCGCCAGCTCGCGTCCCTGTGCCAACTCCAAAGCCTCCAGGGCCGCTCCACCGCCGGTCGACACGTGTCCGTACCCGCTAAGGCCAAAGGTATTAACGGCATCAACGGAATCGCCTCCACCAACCATCGTGAAGGCTCGCGCCACGGCTGTTGCCTCGGCCACCTGCCGTGTCCCGTCCGCGGCAAAAGAAGGGAGTTTATCATAAGCCCCCATGGGCCCGTTCCAGAAAATNNCGGCTGGCCATAACCCCGTCGACGGGGATAACGATCTTGGGGTTGGCCAAAAGTTCCCGGGCGATGTCCACCTGATCGGCCTTTGTGCCAAAAGAACCGCCCAGTTCGTACCCTTTGGCCTTTAAAAAAGAATTGGCCATGGCCCCGCCTATCAAAACGGACTGGACGGTATCCATGGTCAGGACCTTTTTGAGGACCTTGATCTTGTCCGAAACTTTGCTGCCTCCCATAATAGCTAAATTGAGGTTATGCCGTATCTGTTGTAAGGCGACAATTTCGTCTTTCAAAAGGGGTCCGGCGACGCGGGGGATGTCCTGGAAGGCGGCCCCCACNNCCCCGAAACAGCATCTCTGAAAACCGGCGATGCGCTTCAAGCGCTTGAGCAACTTCATTTTCAGCCCTTAACTTATCCGTCTCCGTCTTTACTTTTTTTAACTTACTTTCGGCGTTGACCGATATTTCTTCTTCGTCATTAAACCGCACATTTTCCAAAAGCAGGACCTCGCCTTTTTTCATGACATTGGCGATAAAAGCGGCGGCCTCTTCTTGTCCAGGCGTTCGATAGTCGGGGTTAAAATAAACTTTTATGTTGTCCGCGGCGAGCAGTTCCTTCAAACGTTTGGCAACCGGCGCGAGGGTCGCCTCCTTCTGCATCTGTTCCACGGCCAAATCATACGCCTTGCTCGTGGGAATACCTTGTTCTTTCTTGACCGCGATGATCTCCGCCTTCCTCTCTTGCGGCCGCCCAAGGTGAGCGGTCAAAATGACCTTCCCCCCTCCAACAACGATCTTCTTGATCAAGGGAAGAGACGCCCGGATCCGGGTATCGTCGGTAATAGTCCCGTTAATCATGGGGACGTTGAAATCCACGCGCACCATGACATTCTTTCCTCCCAATTCCTGGATATCGTCTATGGTCAACTTCGCAAAACTCGCCGGCGAGGAGGCGGGAGGCAATTTCTCCAAATTCACAAAATGACCGGGTACCCAATACGATTCAACGTTCCGCAATTCTCCTGCCGCCACGATTCGGCCAAGATTTTCAACCTCTTTGCGGTACGCTTCAAAACGTTCTCGAAATGCCGGCACCCCGTATCCTTCAAATTCCCATTCTATAGGAGTAGCCATGATAGCTATCCGGTTCCTAAACACATCGTTTATTGCCCTCAACATAATCTGATCCAACTTTTCCCTGCCCTCAAAATTACGCAAGATTGCCTTTATATCTTTAACAATGTCCTTTAATGTGTTGAGCCGCACGACAGAGGGATCTAACACCCATTGGTCAAATTCTTCTTTAAGCTGATTGTTCAATAGCTCTAATGATTTTATAAATTGAATAACAATTCCTTCCACCGGCGAGGAGGCCTCCAGCCGCGCCAGTTCCTCGCTTAACTGTTCCTCCGCCCCGTTCAAGAAAACATCTCCTTCCAATCCGGGATTCTCGATCGTCTTTTTGATCTGCCCTGTTTCTTTGTCCCAAACATGCGTGCGGGGATTGTCCACAAGGGCATCGCTGGTCTCGGACTCAAAACCCCGGAGTCTAATGCCCGCGGCGCTCATGCTGACCCAGCCTCCCTGCCCGCCGTATTTTTCCGACATCCCGAAGTCCGAAAAAGCATGCGTATAACCGCCATCTCCGGACATAAAGGAATGCCCGGCCAATTTACCCAAAGCGATCGGATTATGCCCTGTCACATGATGGCGCACACCGATCCCGCGGTTGATCGTCTCGATGCCTATCTGCTCAATATTACGCTTGATGTAATTCGGCTTTAATTCCGTCGTCATGTCAGCATACCACATGTTCACCAGGTTTAAGGCCTCCCAGATTTTGTTAAGAGGTTTCGCCGCATCCTTCACGTCATTGGAAATAGCATCAAGCCCATGAAAAATATTCCTCCCCGTATACGGGACACCTTTATAAAAAATTGTTGTCGAACCGTCGGCATTGACGGGGAAACCTCCGTGAGAAAACAGATCCGCGTAGGGCGTGAAGGCGTACAGATCAAAATTTTCGCGGTAAAAACGGGCAAGCGCTTGAAGAGTAGGGCTTTGGATATAATTCTTCTGGGTGAGCTTCTCTTCCCGGATGAGCCCCGCGTCGATCATTTCATTGATCTCCCCGATAACGAAATCGCCCCAGCCTTTATGGCTCGACCAGTCTTTCGCCGACCATTCCACCGACCGGTAGGCGTGCGTGTTAATGGATTCAAAAATACGGTACCACCATTTCCCTTCGCTCATCGTCTGCTCCAACCTGGCGCCCACCTCTCGCGAAAGCTGTTCCGTCAAGGCCATCGCCTCCTGCCAAACGCTCAACTCCGCGTCTTGAGCCCCCAACGAACGCCGGGCCTCATACCCCTGATTAAGCTGATGCGCGACCTGCTTCCACCAGGAAGCCGATGCCTTCCCCAATCCGTTTAACCCGACATAAGGGTCGGCAACCCCGATCCGGGCGAAATACCCGATAAACTTTTCCATCGCGTCTTTTTGCGCGTCGTCCCAATTTTTCTGATGTGTTTTATAATCCTCGATAAACCTCACCCGGACTTCCTTCACCTTCCCGTTAAATGCCTTCTTTTGATACGCGTCCTGGTCCGCATTATGCTCGGCCAAACGCTCGGTCCACCATAAAATGGATTCCGGCGTGTCAAATAATTCCGGATTCGTTTGACGGTACCGGGCGATGAGGTTTTCCGCTCCGGCGTCCCCGTAAAAATGAAATCCTTTATACCAGGGAAGATGCATCCCCAGAAGATTGGCAAAGGCCCAAAAATCATGATTGCCGGTCACATAAACAACCTTCCCCTCGCCCTTTTCAACCAACTCCTTAATCAGATAAAAAATCTTAATGCCGTGCTTGCCCCGGTCCAGAATATCGCCGCCCAGAATAATCTGCCCCTTAATATCCTTAAACGACAAACCTTGCGCCGCCAGTTGTTCCTCAATCGTCCGGTTAGGGTCGAGCTGTCCCTGAAAACCGGAAAACTCATTGAGCACATCGCTTAAAAGCATGATGAACCGGTTTAACCCGCCGTGAAAATCGCTCAATACCGCCACCTGCGGCAGATCCCCTGACCCGGGATCGGCCAATTCCTTTTCAATCTCTGTCAACAACTTCTTGATTTCCTCCACCCTTTGCACCGGCGAGGAGGCGGCACGGCTGAATCTTAATTTATCATCGGATACTTCCGCCCTTTTATATAAAGCGGTCGCATCCCGTGATATGTCCTTAACTTTCTCTGGCGATAAGGGATAGTCATATTTATCACGCAGCTTGCCCTCTCTCAATTTAATATCTATTAAATTCTTTTTTAAATCTTTGAATCCTTCCGCGCCAAGGTCATATTTGGCCGCCAGCCAAATGGCATCCAGCATCCACTGCTCTGATGTTGCAATCGGCGGGAACCAACTGTCCTTAATCTCCTTTGGCCGCAGTATTTTCCCCAAGCCCATGTGTGACTGCCGGTAACCGCCTTCGCCGTTAAGATAATTTCGAACAATGGCACGAACATCGCCTTGCTCCTGTTTCGATGCCAATTCCAAACTTTCGACGAAAAGGGTAGTATATTTTTGTATTTGCGCCTGATCTCTTGTGGCCTTCCAATCGTGCGCATCTTCACGCCATAACACCGTTGCATCAATAATCAGATTCTCTAGCGCATCCCCGCTGAGACGTCCTCGAGTTATTACAGAAAGATTTTCTTTCCTTAAGGCGATATCTTCCAGATTAACTCTTAAATCCCTGAAAACGGCTTCGTCTGACTGGTTTACGTAATGCCCATACCGTGTCGTCAGCCAGATCGCGTGAAGGTCCATCTGGTCCTGGCGGGTCGGGTTGGTTCTCCCTCTTGCCTGGGCAAGCCGCTTCTGGGATTCTTCAAAACCCACACTCCCATCCAGATATTCTGAAACAATGACGTGAATATTATTCGCCTGGCGCTTGAATCTGTCCCTGGACTCATTCCCGAGGCCGGAATTCTCTTTGCCTTCCACATAGACAAAAAGTGCCGCGGCATTATCTATTCCTTCCCTGTTAGAAGACACCGGCCACCCTTTTATGTCATCTAACCTTTGAGACGCCATACGGCTAATTTCTCTTTTCTCAAACTTCAGGGAGTTGTTATTTATTATTTCTTCCTTACGCAGCCACATATTCAGCCGCTGCTTGGTCAACCCGGGATGCTGTTGAACAACATCCTCTAAAGCGGGAAGTATATATTGGGCAGTCGCTAACCGCCGGATGGCAGGATCCATATCGAGAGATTTTATACTTGAAAAGCTAACAATGCCTTCCAAAAGAAGGTCGACCAAACTATCTTTGTAATCTTCGATTAATTCTTTCTTGATGGATTGAAGCAGCGGAGAAAATTTCTGGAGAAGCTCTCCCCCGCTGGCCAAGTCTCCAACAACTTTCCGAAACTGTTCTTCCGCCGCCACCGGCGAGGAGGATGTCTTTGCGTGCGCCCATGTCTCTTCCTCCTGCCAGCCGATCGGCCTTGGGTTTTCAAGGTCGCTGATATCCCACTTGCTCTGACGGGAAAGATTCCAGGCGGCAACCGCCCTGCCTTCATTAAAAAACGCGATCCGGCCCAACGGAGGATGATAGCGGCCGTTGTTTCTATCAGGAAGCATCCGGACACCTCCGGCGCCTTTGGAGAGGTCGAGCAGCAGAATCCTTGAAGCGCGCTCATTGTTGCCGGACGAGGACTGAATAGCGGTTGTCACGACGGCGGATTTTCCGTCCGGCGCAACCCTGGCCGCCCAAACAAACTCACCGTTGTGAGTGGGATGACTTTTTATAAATTCTCCGGCAATGTCTTTGGCCCTTTCAACCGTTTCCCCCGGCGCGGTTTCAGCGCTTTCTTGCGCGTAAAACGACCGCCACCGCGCGGCCAAAGGCGAAAAACGTTTCTGCCCCTCCAGGAACCGGACGATCTCCTCTTCGCTTTTCCTGGAATCCCACGCCAGACCTGCGATGAAGTTATTCACGTCGATGGAATCCAAGATGGTCGTCTCCACCTGTCCCCTGACTCCCCCGGGAATCCCTGACACAATTTTTTTAAGCCTCGGAGATATCAAAAAATAAGGCCGAAGAATGTACGTATCGCCCATGCTGTAAATCATGCCCGCGGCGGCCATGCGTTCTCTTAAATCGCCTTCCGGCGTCACCCCTAAGATACCGGCGAGCCCGTCCGCGAGTTTTTCTTTATCCACGGCGTTTCGTAGCGCGTAAAAAACATTGACCTCGGGGAGGTTGAGGGCGCGGGACACCTTCTTTAATTGTTCGTCGAGGCTTGCCTCCTGGAATATGACATCCTCAAAGGCCTTAAATTTCTTAAGGCTTTCTTGCAGACTGTTTAACGCCGCCGTAATTTCCCGCTTGTCTTCCTTGGAGGTATTCGCGTTGCCATTTAATGTCTCGAGCATTCTTCGGATGCGGAAGTCTAAATTTTTCCTCTCGGTGATGTTGAGCAAGCTCGCCGCCACAACGCCCGCGTCCGTTCCGCCTCCCTCCTTCAGCGAGGCCGCCCGAAGGGCATTGAGCAAAGCCGTGTATTTCAGTATGTTTACCCCCGAGGGGACGACGCCCTCCTCCACCTTGGCGGAAAGCCCTTCCAGGAGCCGCCGGGCTTCTTTGATCCTGTTTAGGAGATCCTCTTTTGCTCCCTCGATTTCTGCCGGTGTGGAAATATGCCGCCGCGGCTCTTCGTTGAGTTTCCGTGTATCCGCGACGGATGTTATCTGGGACAATTCCAACAGATTGATATCGACGCGTTGTTGTTCCGATGATTGGCCGGCAAGGAACGCGTCGATAATTTGCTTTTGTAGCGGTGAAGACGACTGATCTTTTTTATACGTTTCTAAAAGGTTTTTAATTTTCAGGTTCGTCCCGCCGGAGAAATATTTGCGCGGGATGATCTCTCGCGTGGCCGGGTCGTAGTCTTCCTTAATGTAGTTATAAACGCCCTTTTTGAAGGCCTCCAGATACTGCGCGTAAATCTTATCGTTGACAGTCTTGTCTTCAACGTCAACGCCCTTGGTCTTCGTCTTGTCCACATAGACTTGTCCCAGAAGGGTCTGTCGGAGGTTCTGCTTGAACCACGCCGCCAGAATTGCCGAATGGTAGATCTGCCGCAGGTTCGCGAAACCCTTGCCTTCGTTGACTTCTTGTTCAATGGCGGGAAGGATGATTTCCTTGATAATTTCACTGGGGACTGAAGACTGAAGACTAACGACTGAAGACTTTTCCCCGTCAGACCGAAGGTCTTTTGTCTTTAGTCTTTGGTCTTTAGTCTCATATTGCATCGCTGCATAATCACTTTCCAGCATCACCTTCAACCGGCTCTGCACGACAAACGCGCTGTTACCATGCTCATACACAGCCGCCTTCTCCGGCACAATCCACACCTTGTTAAAGGTGTTTACCGGAATTTCTGTCGTGCCGTACTCTTCGTAGGCCTTCTGGTAGATCTTCTTCCAGAATTCACTGCCAAGTTCTTTTTCCGGATACATCAAAGAGGCCGTCAACTGTTTGAGGATATAATCTTGAGCCAGGAGGTCCCGCCCCATTTCGGTTGTCCCGAACCCTTCCGGGATGATCTGGTCTTTCTCGTACGGGGAAAGGTTGACCCACATTTCATCTTCCGGCACCGTTAAGGACGCCAGGAAATATTTGATCAGTTTGGTGGATTCGTCTTCAAAGGCCTTGCCCTGGAGGTTCTCGTCCCCTGTACCGACGATAAAGCCGAATTCCAGCGGATTTTCGGGATGGATGGTGATACCGTTGATCAACGCCGGCGTAAACGCCGCGCTGGGTGTAACCATCGTCCCCGGCGCGGGGAGATTCAGGAGCGTCTGCGGCCCGCCTGCCGGCGAGGCAGGGATCAACTGGGCGTAGCCGGGCGGAAAAACAAGACTAAAAACAAACGTGAAGGCGATAAAGGCGGATAAAATTTTATGAGGCAAGCTTACGCGTCTTTTCTGGATTGAGACGATCATCGTTCTCCCCTTCGCTTGTTATTTGAATTGCCAGTCAATGGATATTGCATGAAAGCGTTTTCTCTAAAGATAATAGAGAAAGGATAACATATTCCCCACCCCTGTCAAGGGCAGGAGCCGGCTTGACCATAAACTATAACGTATTGGTATAGCTAGAGATAAGACGGTGAGGGAATTATATTTTGTGTTCGCAGAGATATCGCTCCGCATTAAGCCGGCCATGAGGCGAGGAGCCGAATGCAGTCAGCTGAAAGGCCCTACCGCAAATCATTGACAATTTTTGAGATAATGTCTTCGAAGGGAGACAAATCTTCGTGGATAGTATCCCACAAGGTGTCCACATCAACACCGAAATATTCGTGAATAAGCTTATCGCGCATTCCCGCAATTTCTTCCCAAGGGACTTGCGGATATTTTTTCTTTATATCTTTCGGGACCTTTTTGACCGCCTCGCCCAGGATCTCAAAGCATCTGATGACGGCATAGAGAGTCTTTTTATCCTTCGCCAGTCCCTTCTGAGTTTTATCCCGGGTGAAATGCCGAATATCGGCGATAGACTCCAGAATATCATTCAAATAATCCAAGGATTCTCTGTCCTCTTTTCCGGGACTATACATAACGGACCTCGCGCAAAATCCGTTGGCCGATATACGGCTTCAAGGCCTTTTTGGTCACTAAATCCACTTTAATCCCAAGCAGCTTCGAAAGGTAGTTTTCAAGGCCGATAAATTTAACAAACCCCATGGGACGCTTTACCTCCACAAGAATATCAACATCACTGTCCTTTTTTTGCTTCCCACGCACATACGATCCAAAAATTCCTATTTTCTTCAAGTTATATGTTGCTTCCAATTCCTTCCGGTTCTTTCGGATCAATTTTACGATATCGCTGATTGTTTTCATGGAGAGCACCTCCTGTTTTTATTCCCGGGGCTCCAAAGACGATAAATATCGCTCCGTCTCCAAGGCGGCCATGCAGCCGGAACCGGCGGCAGTGATGGCCTGGCGGTAGACCTTGTCCTGCACGTCGCCGCAGGCAAAGACACCTTCGACGCTGGTTTTGGTGGTGCCGGGGATGGTCTTGATGTAGCCGACATCGTCGAGATCAAGCTGGCCTTGAAGGAAAGCGGTGTTGGGCTGGTGCCCAATAGCGTAAAAAAGCCCGCCGGCCTCGACAACAGATTCCTCTGAGGTCTTGTTGTTGCGGATTTTAATGCCCGTTAAGAATTTATCACCCAGCGCCTCCAACGGGTTTGTGTTCCATTTGATTTCAATTTTTTTATCGGAGCGCACCTTTTCCTGCATGGCCTTGGAAGCCCGCAAGACATCCCGGCGCACCAGCATCACCAGCTTGCCGGCAAATTTGACCAGATAAAGCGCTTCTTCACACGCGGTATCCCCGCCGCCGATAACCACTAAAACCTTATTGCGAAAAATGGGCAGGCCGCCGTCGCAGACCGCGCAGGCGGAGATCCCTTTTTGCCACAGCCTCTCTTCACCGGGAATCCCCATGCGCTTGGCCGTGGCGCCGGTGGCGATGATAAGTGATTTTGTCTCAACGGATTTCGCGCCGATAAAAACTTTGAATGTACGGGCGGGCCGCGACCCGCCCCTGCCCACATCAACCTTATCGACCGTTTCGGTCAGGATCCGCGCGCCGCATTTGAGGGATTGCTCTCGCATCCGGACCATAAGCTCGGGGCCGCTGATCCCCTCGGGAAATCCGGGATAATTCTCCACTTCCGTGGTGGTGGTAAGCTGCCCGCCCGCGGCGACACCGCCGGCCATCATCCCTTCATACACCAGAGGATTCAGTTTCGCGCGGCCCGCGTAAATGGCGGCCGTGTGCGCGGCGGGACCGGAGCCTATGATAACGAGATTTTCCATAGTATTTTCGCAGGAGAAGCAAGAGGCAAGAAACAAAGAGGCAGAGTGTCTTCTCTGCTTCTTGCCTCTGTATTTCTTGCTTCTAGATCTTATAGCTATCCAAAATTCCCGCCCGGGACATGGGTTTGGCATTCGCGATCCGCTGACGGATCATCTCGTCGTAACAGGGCTTCTCCGGGTTGCGGTAGAACAAACCGAAATGGGTGCGCCGGCTGTTGGCGATCCGGAACGCCTCTTCATGGTCCGTCGGATCATGGGTGACGACCCCGGTTTTGTCGGCGAGACGCTTGTCCGCGGGGATGCCCTTTTCATGGGTCAAGAAGGAAAACCACACGGATGATTTGTTGTCAAAGTTCTCCGGGTCGAAATGCGGACAGCGCTGCAGGACGTGGACGAAGGAAAATCCTCTGTGCGCGTAGGCGGCCTTGAGCGTGCTGACAAAATGGTCCGGCAGCCAGTCGGCGGTGGAGGCCACGAAGGAAGCGCCGAGCCCCAGCGCGAAGCGCGTGGGCACAATCGGTTCCAGCATGGTCCCCTGGGGCTGGGTGTTGGTGGGGTGCCCCTTGCGTGTCGTCGGAGACGACTGGCTTTTGGTCAACGCGTAGATCTGGTTGTCATACAAGATAAAGACGCAGTTAAAATTCTTGTGGATGCCGTGGAGGAGATGGTTGCCGCCGATGCTCAAGGCGTCCCCGTCGCCGGAATGGATGAAAAGTTTCAGGTCAGGCCGGCTGAGGGCGATCCCCATGGCGAAGGTGATCGGCCGGCCGTGGATGCAGTGCACCCCGTAGGTATTGACGTAAAACGGCACGCGGCCCGAACACCCTATCCCCGAGACGTTGACCGTCATGTGGGGCGGGATCTGTTCTTCCACCAGGAAACGCTTTAATCCCATCAAAATACCGAAATCCCCGCAACCAACGCACCAGCGCGGGTTTTCGGTGTTCAAATCCTTTATCGTGAAAGGAGCGGGAATATGTGTTTTTTCAGACAATTCCGGCATGGAACAACTCCTTGACTTTTGTCTCAATGGTCCGCGGCGTCATGGGCCGGCCTGTGACCCGGCAGATAAGCGGCTGGACGTCCACCAGCGTGTGGTCCCGCAGCAGCATCGCCAGCGGCGGGCGTTTGTAAGGGTCGCCGTACGCCAGTTCGACGGTGACCACCTTCCTGAATTTTGAAAAAATCTCCTTGAGCATCAACGGCAAGGGGTTGACGAACCGCAGACACATCCCGCTGACGGCCAACCCCTGGTTCTGGAAATACGACACGGCTTCCTCCACCGCCCCTTTGGCGCTGCCCCATCCGACGATCAACACATCGCCTTCCTCGCGCCCGCCGAAGAGCTCGGGTTTTTTGAGCGCCCGCTGGACGCAATGGATCTTTTCGTTACGCACCGCGTGCGAACGCTGGCTGGCCTTGGAAAAATAATTGACGCTCCCGGTTTGGTCCGTGTTGAGCCCCGTGACCCGGCGCATCCCTCCCGGTGTCCCGGCCGTGGCCTGTTCCGTGCGCACCATCTCAATCCGGTCCGGCAACCGCTCCAGGCCGAAATGTCCCAGGATGAAATCCGGGATATTGTTACTGTCTTCCATCGCGAAGATCTGCGGTTTGTCGAGCACCTTGTAACTGTTGGCCGTCTGAAAATCGCTCATGATAAAAACAGGCAAGCGCAGTTTCTCGGCGAGATACCTGGCCAGTTGCGGGGCGTAAAAACAGTCGATGATGTCGTAGACGCCCAGGACGACCTTGGCGCTGTCGCCGTGGCTGCCGTAGATGACCGAGAGCAGGTCCGACTGCTCGGTCTTGGTCGGCATCCCCGTCGAAGGGCCTGACCGCTGGACATCGATAACAATCAAAGGGATTTCCGCGGCGGTCGCATACCCGATGAACTCCTGCTTCAGGGAAAGCCCCGGTCCCGAGGTGCAGGTCATGGCCGGCACCCCGGCGTAATACGCGCCGATGGCGGCGCCGATGGCGGAGATCTCGTCTTCCGCCTGGTGCACAATGCCGCCGAAAGAAGGGAACACCTTCGCCAGGGTGTGCAAAATGGATGTGGCCGGCGTGATCGGATACCCGCTCACCAGCTTGATCCCGGCATCGACGACACCCATCGCTAAAGCCGAATTACCGTCGATGAGGATCTTCTCGTGGCCGTTCTTGCCGGAGGCGTTTTTGATCTCGTAAGAGAACGAGACATTGTCCCTGGCGTATTGATAACCCAGGTGGAACAGCTCGATGTTCTTTTTGAAAACCTCTTCTTTTAACTTTGTCCCGAAGGTCAACCTGATCTCGTTGATGACGAATTCTTCCGGCGCGTTGTAAATACAGGCGAGCATCCCGATGTAGTACATGTTCCTGGCTTTACCGGCGAGAGATTTGATGATGCCCTGGGCTTCAGGGAGAACCTCAAAGGGAAATATCTGTAACCCCGAATCCTTGACGCGCTGGAGCACTTTGTCGTATTGCGCCGTGGGGAGGTCTTTGTCGCACATATCCAGAAGCACGCGGCAGTTGGGGTTGTGCTCCTCATCATCCAGGCGCCGGTCCAGCACAACCTCGTGCGAGGCCAGGATGACGTCGGTATTGTTCCCGATATTGGCCAGATCAAATTCAGCGACACGGATAATGACCCCTGAAAGGGCCGGGCGCGTCCTGATCGGAGGGCTGATCTCGGAGGGGATCGTGGGTTCGATAAAAACGTATTTGCCCATGCGCGCGAAGGCGCGGATCAAAATGTCGCCCGCTTTCTGGGCGCCGAACCCGGCGTCCATCAAAAGCTCGAAGCGGCCGACTCTTACGTTATTAACGGTCTTGCTTTGCACTGCGGAAATCCTTTGTCCTGCGGAGTTGCAGAGACTTCAA
>DPIG01000034.1 GCA_003522725.1 Candidatus Omnitrophota bacterium | reverse complement strand
AGCTTGACCCGGAAGCCGAATTTGGACAGTTATCCGGCGGACAAAAACGCCGGGTGCTCCTGGCCCGGGCGCTCGTTATCAAGCCTGATATCCTGCTTCTCGATGAGCCCACCAACCATCTCGACATCGATTCTATCGACTGGCTGGAAGGGTTCTTGAAAAGTTATTCCGGCACCGTGCTGTTTGTCACGCATGACCGCATGTTCATGCGGCACCTGGCGACCCGGATCGTGGAGCTTGACCGCGGGAGGATCTTCAGCTGGAGCTGTGATTATCAAACATTTTTAGAGCGCAAACAAATGGCGCTGGAGAATGAGGAAGTGCAGCGTCATGAATTTGAAAAGAAATTGACCCAGGAAGAAGTCTGGATCCGCAAGGGGGTTAAGGCCCGCCGGGTCCGCAATGAAGGCCGCGTGAAAGCGCTCGAGCGGATGCGGGAAGAGAAGAAAAAACAGCGCCAGGCCGTCGGGAAAGTGAATATGCAGGCGCAGGAGGCCGGGCGTTCCGGGCATCTGGTGATCAAGGTTTCCAACCTTGGATATGAGTACGAAAATAAGCCTTTGATCAACAGTTTCACGACGACGATCATGCGCGGGGACAAGATCGGCGTGATCGGCCCCAACGGCTCGGGGAAAACGACGCTGTTACGCCTGTTGCTGGGACAGATGACACCGCTGCGGGGCAAAGTGCGGCTGGGGACGAACCTGGAGGTCGCGTATTACGATCAATTGCGCGAACAGCTCGATGAAGAAAAAACGGTGATGGAAAACGTCAGCGGTTCCGGCAATGATACCATCATGATCAACGGTAAACCGCGGCATATCATCGGCTACATGCAGGATTTTCTTTTTTCCCCGGAACGCGCGCGCACCCCCGTGAAGGTCCTCTCCGGCGGCGAGCGCAACCGGCTTTTATTGGCGCGGCTTTTTACCAAACCCTCGAATGTCCTGGTCATGGATGAGCCGACCAACGATCTGGACGTGGAAACACTGGAACTGCTCGAAGAATTGCTGCTCGAGTATTCCGGCACGCTCCTTTTAGTCAGCCATGACCGGGCGTTTTTGAATAATGTGGTGACCAGCACCATCGTGCTCGAAGGGGAGGGCGAGGTCAACGAATATCCCGGAGGGTATGACGACTGGTTGAGCCAGCGCAAACCCAAGGTTGCGGAACCGAAAGCGAAACTGGTCAACAAAGCCGCCGAAGAAGAACCGGTCAGGGATAAAAAACCGCAAGCCCGGAAACTTTCGCATAAAGAAGAACAGGAATTGGCCGCGCTTCCGGCCAAGATCGAAAAACTTGAAACAAGACAGGATGAGCTCTACACGCTGATGGCCGATCCCGATTTTTTTAAGAAGAGCCCCCCGGAGATCGCCTCCCTGAAAGACAAGCTTGAAAAGGTCGAGGACGAACTTCTCAAGACCTTTGAGCGTTGGGAATTGCTCGAAGGCTCCCGTTCAAACGGTTGATGTCTTTTAATTCCGCGATTCTTCTCACTTTTTATTTCTTTTTTTGAGTATAATACCGTGCGGTACTGTTCCAGAGACCTTTAACAACATCAGCGATTTGATAATATGGGAATAAAACAAGGTCAATAATCAAAGGAGGTAAGACAACATGAGAAAATTAACTTATTTTATCATTATGGGCATGGCTGTATGTTTATCCGCCAGTTTTGTCTTTGCCGAGGGGATGAAGGGTGCCATGAAGAAAGAGGGGATGGAAGGCAAAGGCATGATGATGGGTAAGGGCATGATGACGCGTTCGCCCGCCATGGTCGCTTCCAGCGACGGCGGGGTCATCGTTTTGTCAGGGAATAAACTTTATAAATATGACAAGAACCTTAACCTCGTCAAGGAAGCGGAGATCAAGACGGAGATGGGTTGCATGGGCGGCATGAGGGGCGGGATGGGCATGGGGGGGATGAAAAAGATGTGTCCGATGTGCGCCAAAATGAAGGGCAAAGACGACACGATCGACGCCGCCGCCGAGGGGGAAGCGGACCAGCCGGCACAGGAAGAACCCGAACACAAAAGCCATCATTGAGCCATGGCTAAAGATCCGATCTGCGGCATGACGGTTGATGAACGGCGGGCTTCGAAGGTCAATCAGGGCGGGAAGGATTATTTTTTTTGCAGTCCGCACTGCAAGGACAAATTCTTAAAACAATCCCGGGAGCCTGTCCCATCGCCGCAGCCCAAGGGTACCAAAACCATCTACACCTGTCCGATGCATCCGGAGGTCCGCCAGGACCATCCCGGGGATTGCCCCAAGTGCGGGATGCCTTTGGAGCCAACCGGCCCCGCCGCGGGAGATGACAGCGAGCGTCATCTGGTGCGTTTCTTATCCGTCAAATTTTGGGGTGGGTTGGTGCTGACGGTCCCTGTTATTGTCCTTGCCGTCGGTGAGATGGGTCCCCTCCTCAACATTCACGCGTTGGTCCCGATGGCGGTTTCGGGCTGGCTGCAGTTTGCTTTGGCCACGCCGGTCGTTCTCTGGGCAGGCGGATTTTTCTTCACCAAAGCCCGGCAGTCTCTCCTTAATAGATCCCTGAATATGTTCACCCTGATCGCGCTGGGCGTCGGCGCGGCGTACGGCTACAGCACGTTCGCCGTTCTATTTCCGGGAATGTTCCCTGAAGATCTGAAAATGGAGGGGCGGATCAATTTGTATTTTGAGGCCGCCGCCGTGATCACGGTTTTGGTCGTGCTCGGCCAGTTGCTGGAGGCCCGCGCCCGCAGCCAGACCGGGCAGGCGATCAAGGCGCTGTTGGGACTGGCCGCGAAAAACGCGCATCGCGTACGCGATGGACAAGAGGAAGAAGTCGCCATTGATGATGTCCACAAAGGCGATCTCTTGCGCGTGAGGCCGGGAGAAAAAGTCCCGCTGGACGGGATCGTTGTCGAAGGCCGCACGACCATCGACGAGTCGATGATCTCGGGAGAACCGATGCCGGTTGCCAGGACGGCCGGCGAGCGGGTCATCGGCGCCACGGTCAACCAGACGGGGACGTTTGTGATGAAGGCCGAAAAGGTCGGCGCGGAAACTTTATTGTCGCAGATCGTGCGCATGGTCGCCGAGGCCCAGCGCAGCCGCGCGCCCATCCAGAAACTGGCGGACCGGGTGTCCGGATATTTCGTCCCCGCCGTTATCTTTGCCGCCGTCATCGCTTTTATCGTCTGGTGGCGGATAGGCCCGCCGCCTTCNNGGGCGCGGGGCCCAGGGAGGGATCCTGGTCAAGAACGCCGAGGCCATCGAAAAGGCCGAGCGGATCACGCATGTCCTGACCGACAAGACCGGGACGCTCACCGAAGGCAAGCCGAAAGTCACGGTCGTGCATCCGGCCGCCGGCGTCGATGAGGCGCTGCTCTTGAGCGTGGCCGGGTCCCTGGAACAAGCCAGCGAACATCCCTTGGCCCGGGCCGTGGTCGAGCACGTCCGCGCCCGCGGCGTGGACGTGCCGAAGATCGAGGATTTCGATTCCGTCACGGGAGCGGGCGTGAGGGGAAGGCTCAATGGCGCTGTTGTCGCGCTGGGCAATGAAAGATTTATTACTGATAGCGTGAGAGAAGTTCCGCGGGACATTCAGGATCAAGCGGCGCGGATGCGGACAAAGGCGCAGACGGTCGTGTGGGTGGCGCGGGAACGCGAGGTCCTGGGAGTTTTGGGGATCGCTGATCCGATCAAAACGACAACGCCAGCGGCCATCCGCGAGTTGCACCGTTTGGGTTTGAAAGTCATTATGCTCACCGGAGACCACCGCGCCACCGCCCAGGCCATTGCCGCGCAGCTGGGCATCGACGATGTCCGCGCGGAAGTGGACCCGGCGGGAAAACGAAAAATCGTCCAGGAATTCAAGCAGAGCGGCGCTTGGGTGCTGATGGCCGGCGACGGGATCAACGACGCCCCGGCTTTGGCCGAGGCCGAGGNNACGGGACTGCTTTTGAACCCCATGATCGCCGGGGCCGCGATGAGCTTCAGCTCCGTGTCGGTTGTCAGCAACGCCCTGCGCCTGCGGCGGTTGAAATTGTAACCGCCGGGACATTTCTGATTTGGCCGGTCATCGCCGTTTTTACGCCGTTTTTATTGTTTGCCCAAACTCCTATTCTCCTGTAAAATAACGACTTAAGTGAAAGAGCCCACAAGGAGCATTTCAGCTTTACCGATAGAGGTATATAATCTAAATGGCTGTGACAAAGCAGGGCATTCAAGAGGACACAAAATTTACCGATTATCACGCCAAGTATTTTGCCTATGAGCTTACAAAGCGATGCCCCTCTGATAGTTTAGAAAAACTTTCCGTTACTTTATCTAACGCCCAAGTTGACTTAAACCCGCACCAAATCGAAGCAGCCCTATTTGCGTTCCGTTCACCCTTATCCAAAGGCGCGATTCTTGCTGATGAAGTTGGTCTTGGGAAGACGATCGAAGCAGGTCTTGTGATGACACAAAAATGGGCTGAAAGGAAACGCAAGATATTGCTTATTGTTCCTTCGAGCTTGCGCAAACAATGGAATGTCGAGCTTCAGGAAAAGTTTTTCCTGCCCTCATGTATTCTGGAAAAGAAATCGTTTGAGCTTTTAATCAACGGCGGCAATCTCAACCCTTTTGATCAGAAAGACGCCGTTGTTATTTGTTCCTACCATTTCGCGCGCGCAAAATCAGCCTATATTAAACAGACCAAATGGGATCTGGTCGTGATCGACGAGGCCCATCGGTTACGCAATGTTTACAAAAGCGGCAATAAGATCGCTAAAGAAATCAAGGGCGCTGTTCAAGACGTCCCCAAGATATTGCTTACCGCGACGCCATTACAAAATTCTTTGCTTGAATTGTACGGCTTGGTCAGTGTCATTGACGATCACGTTTTTGGCGACTTGGAAAGTTTTAAAGCGAATTATGCGCGTGTTTCCCGTGAACAAACCATGCATGACAGTGAGTTGGGTCTGGTCGAACCGAAACGAGAGATGTTTGCGGACCTGCGAAATCGTCTGAAGCCTGTTTGTATACGTACGCTGCGCAAGCAAGTTTTGGAGTACATCAAATATACCAAGCGCATTCCTTTAACGCAGGATTACGTGCCGACCGAACAAGAGACTGAACTTTATGACGGCATGTCTGAATATTTGCAGAGAGATGTGCTCTATGCCCTTCCTTTCAGCCAGCGTCAATTGATCACCCTTATCTTGCGCAAGCTCCTCGCTTCTTCTTCCTTTGCCATCGCCAGCACCTTAAACGGCCTTGTTTATAAATTGAATAAAATGATCGACGAGGCTCAAAAGCAACCGGCGGTAGGGGAGATCCCTATCCCGGAGCTCGAAGAAAATTACGAAAACCTCGAGACTCAAACAGATGAATGGATCGACGATGAGGAAGAAGAGGGGGAAGGTGAGGGCCCCAAAAAGAAATATTCCCAAGAAGACATCCAGTTTATGAAGCAAGAAAGGGAGGACCTTGAAGAGTTTCGCGATCTAGCAAAGCAAATTTGGAAGAATTCCAAAGGGGAAGCCTTGTTGACGGCTCTTGAGAAGGGGTTTGAGATGGCAGCCGGTCTGGGCGCTCCCAGGAAAGCCATTATTTTTACAGAATCGAGAATAACGCAAGACTATCTCCTGCGGCTGCTTTCGGAAAGTGGTTATAAAGACAAGATCGTTCTTTTTAATGGTTCCAATAACGACCAAAGATCCAAAGATATTTATCAGGGTTGGTTTGAAAAGCATAAAGATACGGACAAAATCACCGGTTCCAGGACGGCAGACATGAGAGCGGCCCTGGTTGATTGTTTTAAAGCGGAAGCTGAGATTATGATCGCCACGGAAGCGGCCGCGGAAGGCGTTAACTTGCAGTTTTGTTCTCTGCTTATTAATTATGACTTGCCCTGGAACCCTCAGCGCATAGAACAGCGCATTGGGCGGTGTCACCGCTATGGCCAGAAATACGACGTGGTGGTCATTAACTTTGTTAACCGCGAGAACGCCGCTGACCGGCGTGTTTATGAATTGTTAGATCAGAAATTTAATCTTTTTAAGGGAGTCTTCGGCGCCAGTGATGAGGTATTGGGAAGCATAGAATCAGGCGTGGATTTCGAAAAGCGCATTGCCGCTATATATCAAACATGCCGGAATGAAAAGGAGATCAACGCCGCCTTTGATGAGCTTCAAGAGGAAATGGATACCAGTATCCAGGAGGGGCTTAAAGATGCCCGGCAAAAACTGTTGGAAAATTTTGATGATGAAGTCCATGAGAAGTTAAGAGTCAACCTCAAAGAGAGCCGGGAGTATCTGGATACGTACGAGCGATGGCTTTGGGATATCAGCTGGTATTATCTGGGTGATATGGCGGATTTTGCCGAAGAAGAATATTCATTTATGCTCAAGAAGAACCCATTTCCCCAGGAAGAAATTCATCCCGGGCCCTACAAGATCGGAAAAAATATTGAAGACGCGCATGTGTACCGCCCGGCTCATCCCTTGGCCCAAAAGATTTTGGCTAAAGTAAAAGGAGAAAGCCTCCTGGAGGCGGAGATCGTATTTAACTGTTCCAGTCATCCGGCATTGATTTCAGCGCTAAAGCCTTTGGTGGGGAAAAGCGGTTGGCTCAAGATATCTAATTTGACAGTTGAAGCCTTGGAAGCGGAAGACCATATCATAATTGC
>DPIG01000008.1 GCA_003522725.1 Candidatus Omnitrophota bacterium | reverse complement strand
AAAAACATTCGTATCAAGGACCACTTTAGGCGTCGGCACGTCGCTGGGACCTTACCTGGTTGATCTCACGGGCGATATCTTCGGTGCTGATATTCTTCCTGGAGGCTCTGGCCCTCATCCGGCCCAGCACCGTATCCAGGCGTTTGTCCCAATCAGGGCGGATGAGAATATCGCTGTCTTTGAGCCACCGATCTACCACGTCCTTGATAAAACGATACTGCCGCCCGACCTTGCTGGCGGGCATTTTGTTTGTTTCCACAAGACGATATATCTTCTTAACGCTGAAGCCTAAATAGCGGGCGACATCTTCCACATTCATAATGGCTTTGATCATTGTGCTCACCTCCCGCGTAAAATATAGCATATCTGAAAGGATAATACAAGCATTATATCCCTTCTATTGCCTTTTATTTCCCAATATTTCCAATCTCTATTTCTGCCCCCTTGCTTCAAAGCGGCAGAGCTTCGATGTCCTGCGGGGCGCGGATGTTGTGGACGATTAACGCGGGGTCGATCTTGCGGATGAGGCCTTTGAGGACGGTGCCGGGGCCGGTTTCGAGGAAAGTGGTCACGCCCGCGGCGGCGATTGAGCGCACCGAATCCACCCATTGAACCGAAGAGGTGATCTGCAAAGCAAGATTGCGGCGGATCTTTTCGGGATCGGTTTCCGGCTTGGCGTCGACGTTGCTAAGGATTGAAAAACGCGGGGTTTTGAGCGCGCATTTTTGAAGCTCCGCTTCGAATTTCGCGACCGCGGGACGCATGAGGCTGGAATGGAACGCGCCGCTCACATCGAGGGCGATCACCCGTTTGGCGCCTGCCGCCTGGATAGCCTCGGAGGCTTTCGCAACTCTTTCGGCCTCGCCGGTAATGACGATCTGATCGGGCGAATTGAAGTTGGCCACCTCGGCCCCAGTCTGGCGGCAGAGCTCAACCAGCTTGTCCTTGTTGAACCCAATGACCGCGGCCATCGCGCCCTTCTTCAACTTCGTGGCCTCTTCCATATAAAACGACCGGCGCTCGACCAATTTCAATGTTTCCTCGAAAGAAAGCGCGCCGCAGGCGGTCAGCGCCGAATATTCACCCAGGCTCAACCCGCAGGCAAACGACGGCGTGATATTTTTGAATTTGGGATGCGATTCCAGCGCCTTAAGCGCGGCGACACTGAAGGTAAAAATGGCGGGCTGACAATATTGCGTCGAGGTGAGTTTTTCCGGCGGGCCGTTGAAAATAACATCGATCAATCCTGGGATGATTTTGTCCGCGGCGGCAAAAATGGCTTTGGCTTGCGGGAAAGTTTCGTAAAATTCCTTACCCATGCCGACGGATTGAGCGCCCTGGCCTGGGAAAATTAAAGCGACTTTTGTAGACATGAATGTCAGTGGTCAGTGGTCAGTGGTCAGTGGTCAGCGGTCAGTAACGTAAATTGTGCTTTAGGCTGTACAGCATTTTTCCAACTTCGTCAGACAAAGAAAACAATTTATTAAAATGCGCTTCAGAGCAATACCCAAGATCCTTGCTTAAGATCAGATGACACTTCGTTTCTTCCAGCGAGCCTCTTGCGATATCAAGAAATCGGATAAAATCGTTTTTACTTTTGACATAACCTTCTGCAATGTTTGCACAAACAGAAATCGACGAGCGGCGTATTTGGCTAATTAATCCGAACTGTTCATTGCCAGGAAATGACTGCGTCATTTTATAGATTTCCAAGACAAGCGTATGCGCCTTTTCCCACACCAGCAAATCCTTGAAGCTGTTTATCTTCATGACCTATCCCCTTTCCATTACTTATTGGTTCCTGGAAGCGGGGGATAGACTTCCTGTTGTTTCTTCTGACCACTGAACACTGAACACTGCGCGTGCTACCACTTAACAACGTTGGCCGCCGACACAAGTCCCGCCCCGAAGGTCACCAGCACGACGTAGTCGCCGCGTTTGATTTTCTTCCGCTCGACCGCTTCGTACAGCGCGACGGCGATCGACGCGGCGGACATGTTGCCGTAGCGGTCGATGTTGATAAAAATCTTTTCTTTGGGAAGGTGGAGTTTCCGGGCGACCGCGGAGATGATCCGGTCGTTGGCCTGGTGGGGCACGACGTAATCGATATCGGAGAGCTTCAACCCCGCCTTTTTGACGGCGATCCCGACCGCCGCGGCCATCGAATTGACCGCGACCTTGAACAGTTCCTGGCCCTGCATCGCGATGTGTGGCAGGGTGATCATTTTTGTCTGCTGGTCAAGCGGATCACGCTCTTCGGCGACGACCATCATCAGGTCGCCGAAATGCCCCTGGGCGTGTATATAATCCGAAAGGATGCCCCGCTTACCCGCCACCGGCTTAAGGACGCACGCGCCGGCGCCGTCGCCGAACAAAACGCAGGTGCCGCGGTCGTTCCAGTTGACGTAAGTGGTGATCTTCTCCGAGGCGATGACGAGGGCGTTTTTGTAAACGCCGTTGCGGATGAACTGTTTGGCGGTGGTGAGCGCGTACAGGAACCCCGAACAGGCGGCGCTGACATCGAAGGCCGCCGCGCGGGGCGCGTGGACGGCCTTCTGCACCAGGCAGGCGACCGACGGAAAACTGCTGTCGGGGCTGATCGTCGCGACGATGATCAGTTCGACCCTGGCCGGATCAAGGCGCGCGTCCTTTAAGGCCTCGCGCGCCGCCTTGATGGCCATGTCGCTGTTTTTCTCGTCCTTGCCCGCGATGCGCCGCTCTTTGATCCCCGTGCGGGAAACGATCCATTCATCGGAAGTCTCGACCATCTGCTCGAGGTCCGCGTTGGTCAACACGCGTTTGGGAAGGTAATGTCCGAGACCGGTGATGCCAACATTCCGCATGCATTCTCCTGTTCAGTCGTAAGTAATAAGTCGTAAGTAAAATCTTCAAACAAATAAAAATAATCGTAAAAAAAATCTATTTTTTAATTAATATCTGTTGCTTACCACTTACAACTTATAGCTTACGGCTATGCTTACCACTTACGACTTATGACTTACGACTATTTCGAAAGTTCACTCGCCATCGCCGCGATGATGTTGTGGTCGACTTCGCGGATGGTGGCGCGGATGGCGTTCTTGATGGCCTTGGGCGACGAACGGCCGTGGCTGATCATGACGATCCCGTTGACGCCCAGCAGAGGCGCCCCGCCGTACTCGGTATAATCCGCGTATTTCTTGATGTGCTCCAGGCGGGATTTCATCAGGACCGCGCCCGTCATCGCCAGGGGACTTTTTTTGATCTCGCGGCGCAAAAGCGCGCCAGCAGATTCCATCAACCCTTCGGAGACCTTGATGACCACGTTGCCCACGAACCCGTCGCAGATGATGCAATCGCAGCGTCCGGTAAAGACCTCATTGGCCTCGACGTTGCCGATAAAATTCGTCACGCGCTCTTCCATCAGCTTGTGGATATCCTTGACGAAATCGCCGCCTTTGGTGGCCTCTTCCCCGATATTCAGAAGCCCCACGGAAGGGTTGGCCACGCCCAGGACCTCACGGACGTAGACCCTGGCCATCAGGGCCGAATGGAGCAAATGTTCCGGTTTGGGGTTCGTGTTGGCGCCGACGTCGATCAGAAAAGAAAACTTTTGCAAGGTGGGGATGACGAGACCGATGGCGGGGCGCTCAACGCCTTTGAGCATCCCCAGGATAAACGAGGAAGCGGCGACAACCGCGCCGGTATTTCCCGCGCTGATAAACGCGTCGCCGCATAATTCTTTAAGAATATCGATGCCGACGGATATGGATGAGGCCCTTTTCTTGCGGATGGCGACCGTGGCGTGTTCTTCCATGCCGACCACTTCCGGCGCGTGGGCGATCTCAACTCTTGTTTTATCGTAGCTGTATCTGGCTAATTCGGCTTCGACCTGCTCTTGAACGCCGACGAGAACGATATGAACGTCAAATTCTTTAAGGGCCTCGATGACCCCGGCGACCACCGCCTGGGGCGCGTGGTCCCCGCCCATGGCGTCGACAACTATCTTCAAAGGTATCTCCGAGTTTCGGGTTCATTGAAATGATTGGGTTGTTTGGGTTTTTTGAGTTGAATACCCCGATGAACTCAATAAACCCAACAAAACCTATAAACTCAATGAACCTATTATTTCTTCTCTTCCGCTTCGACCTTGATCTCAACGACCGGCTTGCCGTTGTAATACCCGCAGGAGGGACACACGCGGTGGGAAAGGACCGGCTTCTTGCACTGGGGACACTTGCCCATGCTGGCCATGGTCACCTTGTAGTGCGTGCGGCGCTTGCGGCTGCGCTGTTTCGAATGTTGTCGTTTTGGTAAAGCCATTGTAACTCTCCTTTAGGTAATGAGTGGTCAGAGGTCAGTGTTCAGTGGTCAGTGGTCAGTGGTCAGTGGTCAGTGGTCAGCGAATGAATCTGATCACTGACAACTGATCACTGAACACCAGCCTTACATTTACACGGTTCGCTATTCAAGTCCACCCCGCAGTGCGGGCAGATCCCTTTGCAATCTTCCTTGCACAACACCCTTGGAGGTAAGTTCAAAAGGACTTCCTGGCGGATGTCTTCATCAAGCTCGACGGATTCCGTCTGTTTGTCGACGGCAAAATCAAAGAGGAAATTGCCGTTCCAGTCGCGCTCGATCTCGGCCAGGCACCGGGCGCAGACGGACCGGTACTTGCCCTGGACCCTGGTTTTTGCCAGGACCGTATCGCTGACCCGGTTGACCTTCGCCTGGACATCGAGCGGCGCGGCGAAATAACCGGGGTCATCCCGCGTAAGGCCGATCGTCTCGGCGGGAATATGACCGGAAACCTCCATGCCTTCCGGGCGGATATCTTTAATGGATATTTTCATAGTCGTATTTCGTCGCTCGTATACCGTCGTTCGTAAAAAATGAACCCCCGAAATACGGAATACGATATACGAGATACGCAGCAAACATTATTTTTTTAATCGTTCTTTTAATTTCTTCGCCACGAATCCCGGCACAAACGAGGAAACATCCGCCCCCAGCGCGACCGCTTCTTTGATCAGCGCCGAGGAAATAAACGAGTGCCCTTCGGAGGGCATCAAAAAGACCGTTTCGATGTCCTCGGCCAGACGGCGGTTGGTCAAGGCCATCTGGAATTCATACTCGAAATCCGAAACCATGCGCAGGCCCCGGATGAGGACCCTGGCATCATTCTGACGGGCAAAATTGATGACCAGACCGTCAAAGGCCTCCACCCGTATCCGCTTCATTTCTTTGGTCGCTTCTTTGAGCATCGCGAGGCGTTCTTTTGTGTCAAATAGCGGCTTTTTCTGGGTATTATTGGCAACCGCGACAATGACCTCATCAAAAACACGGGCTGCCCGCTTGATCAGATCGATATGTCCGTAGGTAACGGGGTCAAAACTGCCTGGATAGATGGCGCGGCGGCTCATTGAGATTCCAATTTTAGGGGCAAGTAGCAAGGGCCAGGGGTCAAGGGTTTTTCCTTGCCCCTTGTTCCCTGCCCCTTGACCCCACATTAGGATTTATATATTGAAAGCACAGTGCTTCCGTACTTCCGTTGTTCGCTGCGATGCAGATTGCCCTGGGTTTCGGGGAGAATTTCTCCCTTATCATGCTGTATCACGACGGCACAATTGGCGGTCACTATATCATAGGCCCCCAGGGTTTTCAACACCTTTTTTGCCAGTCCGGGGCTATACGGAGGGTCCGCGAAGATAATATCGAATTTTCTGCCCCCGACGGCGAAACGTTTGACGGCGGCAAAGGCGTCGGCCTCCACGACCTCATAAATGGACTGCCTGTCCTTGCCCAGCAAGGGGACGCCCAAAAGATCCAAGTTCTCCCGGATGAGCCCGCTGGAACGCTCGTCTTTCTCCACAAAGGTCACTTTTTCCGCCCCCCGCGAGAGCGCCTCCAGGCCCACCGCCCCGCTGCCGGCAAAAAGGTCCAGAAAAGTCAACCCGGTCAAATCCTGGCCTAAAAGATCGAACAGGGCCTTGCGCGTGAGATTCTGCGTGGGCCGGATGCCTTGCGGCATAAAGAAATTGCGGCCTTTGTAGTGTCCAGCGATGATTTTCATGAAATTAAGGTCCCTTCCTACCCCGCAGCCACGTCTGTTAAATAACTCGGATACCGGCGGCGGATGATTTCCCCAACGCGCCGGTTTTGTTCCTTCTCCAGTTTGGAATCAGCGCCGGTCAACGCCGTCGCTTCCTGCCGGGCCAGTTCCAGGATGTCCAGCTGGGTGAACGGGTTGGCTACTTTAAGTTCATTCAACCCGTGCTGATGCCGGCCGAAATAGCGCCCGGGGCCGCGGATCTCCAGGTCACGCTGGGCGATCTTGAACCCGTCGGTGGTGGACACAAAGGCCTTGAGGCGCTGTTGACTGTCATCCGTTTCGGCCTCCCCGATCAAAAGACATAACCCGTCCTCCTTGCCGCGGCCGATGCGCCCGCGCAACTGGTGCAGCTGCGCCAGGCCGAAACGCTCCGCGTGCTCGATGACCATGACGCCCGCCGCCGGCACGTCGATACCGACCTCCAGGACGGTCGTGGCGACCAGCAAATCGATCTTTCCGTTCTTAAATTGATCCATGATCTCTTGGCCTTCTTTGGCTTTCAACTGCCCGTGAACAAGCCCGACGCGGAAATCCTTGAACGTTTCTTTTTTGAAATGGTTGAACATCGTGCGCGCGGCTTTCAGATCCAGTTTTTCAGATTCTTCGATGATCGGATAGACCACGTAAACCTGGCGACCTTTTTTGAGCTGTTCGCGCGCCAGCGCGTAAACTTCTTCGGCGCGATCTTCGGGATACAACCGGGTCTTGACCTCCCCGCGTCCGGGGGGAAGCTCATCCAGGACGGAGAGGTCCATATCTCCATAAAGAGTGATACACAAGGTGCGCGGGATCGGCGTCGCCGTCATGATCAGGATGTCGGGATTATGGCCCTTTTCCGCCAGAAGCGCGCGCTGGCGCACGCCGAACTTGTGCTGCTCGTCAACGACGATAAAACTTAAATTCCTGAACGCGGCTTCCCCTCCCATCAAGGCGTGCGTGCCGATCACGAGATCGACCTCGCCGCTACGGATCCGGGCGCAAAGTTTTTCCTTTTCCTTGCCCGTGACCGCGCCGGTCAACAGCGCGGCGCGCAAGTCCGCAAGATGCCCCTGCTCGATCATGCGCGAAATATTCTCATAATGCTGGCGGGCGAGGATTTCCGTCGGCGCCATGACGCAGGACTGGAAGCCGTTGCGCGCGGCCGTGACACATCCAAAGATCGCCACCAATGTTTTGCCCGATCCCACATCCCCCTGCAAAAGCCGCAGCATCGGGGTGTCTTTGGCCATATCCTGACGGATCTCCCCGATAACCCTTGTCTGCGCGCGGGTGAGCGCGAAAGGAAACCCGTCGATGAATTTCAGCACCTCGGCATCGGCCATCGTGTGCGCGAAGCCGGGTTTGCGCGTGATGCTCAACCGGCGCGCCAGGACCGCGATCTGAAAGAAATAAAATTCCTCGAAGGAGATCCGCTTCATCGCGTTCTCTTGATCAGGAAAGCTATCCGGGAAATGGGCCTGGCGGATGCCGCGTTTGATGTTGTACAGTTTGTATTTATTGCGCAGGGGCACCGGAAGCTCGTCGATGAGCTGGTTCTGATAGCGCTCGAGGCAGGCGTGGATCGTCTTGCGCAAGAACCGCTGGGTAACGCCCCGGGTCAAAGGATAGACGGGCACGATGCGCCCCAGGTTCAACTGCGCGTCCTCTTTTTCCTCGATGATCTCCCATTCCGGCGAGATCATCTGCAAACGGTCCTTGTACATGTCGACTTTTCCGTAACAAACGGCATGACGGCCTTCCTTGAAATAATTCATCAGATACGGCTGGTTGAACCACGTGCAGACCAGATGCCCGCCGTCATCCTCCAGCACGACTTCCAGGACGTGTTTCTTGGTATACCAGCTGCGCCGGGACGCGCTGCCCAGGATCTTGCCGGTCACGGTCTGGAATTCACCCACCTTAAGCCGGGAAATGGGGACAAGGTCGCGCCGGTCCTCGTAGCGGCGCGGGAAAAAATACAACAAGTCCTCCACGCTTTCGATGCCCAGGCGTTGGAAGATTTTTTTGCGCGCCGGCCCCACGCCTTTGACGAACTGGATGGAGATGTCGCTGAGGGAACGCATGGGGTTCATTTTTACCTATAAAATAAAAAAAGACAAGGCTTTATTTGCCCTGTCCTGTATTAAAATCCGAAACGCGAAATACGAAATCCGAAACAATATCTAAATTCAAATACCTTAAATCACAAACAGAATGTCTTGAATTTTATATTTAAAATTTATTTCCCGTTAGGCTCCCTTTGGGAGGAGTTTCGTGCTTCGGATTTCGGATTTAAAGCAGCTATCTCATCCTGCTAATTTTTTTATGCAGCTGCTTGCGGTAACCGTGGTGGAAGACTTCGGTGAAATCATAGCCGTTGCGGAACTGGCCGATATCGTCTTCCTCGGTCTTGCTCAAGACCCGGTTATCGACCAGATTAAAAACGACGTTCCCGAAATCTTCCGTGGACTGGATGCCCCAGTGATCGAGGACCGTGACGGTCATGGGGCCGAAGCGTTTTAAGAGGAGTTCCCGGATGCCGGAGAGCAATTCTTCACCGCTGACGTGGCGGGGGCGGCCGTATTTTCGCTGCGTGTAGGACATAGCCTCCATGACGAACAGATACGCGCCTTCCCCGTAGCGCGGGTCGCGGTCATGGATCCTTTCGACTATCACTTCGAAATGTTGTCCCATAACGGTTTTTATAGTAACACACCGAAAAACAGAAAAGCAAATGTTAATATAAAAATTTTTTCTTGAATCCTTTCAAACCAAAAAACGCGGGTTGCTTTTTGGGAAAACTTATGCATAATGGATGCCGTGTCCATGAACATCCGACGAGCATGGGAAGTTTATTTCGCCTTCGCGATCTTTCTGACCGCGGGCCGGGCGTACAGTTTTTTCACGCCGGAGTCGCCGGAGCATCTGTACTTCAGTGTCCTTAACGCGTTCGGACACGGCCTTTCATTATTTTATATCCT
>DPIG01000080.1 GCA_003522725.1 Candidatus Omnitrophota bacterium | reverse complement strand
GTCCCGCCGATATCTATCCCGACGTACACTCTATTCTTTGTTTTCTTTTTCATCTCTGTTTATTCACATCAATGGGCATAGACATATTCCATTAAATCTTCAAAAAAATTCTTCTCACGCGCCGTGGACCAGTTCCGGACGAAAACGCGGTATGTCCTTTGGCGCAGACCCAGGCAATGGCGTTTGACCTTGTTCAGGACGGCCATTTCTTTCCGGGACTTTACCTTCAGGCGGGCGTATCGCGCGAGATGCTCTGTCCATACGTCATAATCATGGATGTCGCCCAACTGCCTGTGGAACGACAGGACGCGCCCGATAAACAAAGACAGCCGCGGCCCGTAGAGGGGCGCGAAGCCTTCAAGGGTGTAGCGCAGATGCTTGGCGGCAATCCTCATCTGATGCAGTTCCCGGATCCGGCGCGGCCGGCGGACGAAAGGCTCAAAGACCAACAGCTCTTTGACCCGGCGCAACAGCTTTTTCCTCGCGACTTTATAAATCTTTTGGGGATCGTTGTCCTTTTTTCCAGCGATCGGGTGACGCAGGCTCCGGGCGATGTCTTCGAGCGTATTTCGCCGGTTGAAATCATTTAAATCGCGGATGACCCGCGGTTGCAACCTCTCGCGCTTTTTCTCAAGCGCGGCGATAAACGCGGCGAGCACCCGGCGTTCGGGGATACCCCGCGGCTTCCTGGCGTATACGTTAAGGAAACGGAGATAAACATCCAGGTCCCGCGCCTGTGAAGACGCCTCAACCGCCCGGCGGATACTTTTGTCCCATTGCTGTAATTGACGCGCGGGGAATATTTTTTTATGGATGGACAAGGCGTTGCGCAACCGGCGCGCGTTGACCCGGATCTGGTGCAGGTGCTCAACTATTCCTCTGCCGGAAAGACCGTTATAATGATGGCGGATGTTCCGGATATAGATTCCGGTGTCTTTTTTAACATACCCGACGTACTCCACCCTAGCCTCCGTGGCGCTTGATCAAATACTCCTGGCAATTGAACGGATCGTCTTTGGCCTTGATCTTTTTGTAGGCTCTCTCTTGCGTCAATTCCCAGGATTTGGCATTGTCTTTCCAGTACAATTCCAGGATTTCCTTCAAATGCGATTTAATTTCCTCCTTATGGATCTCAAAAAGCAGTTCGATGCGCCGGTCGAAATTGCGCTTCATCCAGTCCGCCGAGGAAAGAAAAACGCGCGGGCCGGCGTTGTTATTAAAGGTAAAAATCCGCGTATGCTCCAGGAACCGGCCCACGATGCTTTTGACGTGGATGTTCTCGCTTAGGTCCTTGACGCCGGGGACAAGGCAGCAGATACCGCGCACGATGAGCCGCACCTTGACGCCCGCGCCGGAGGCCTCGTATAATTTCTCGATGACGCGGGGGTCCTCGAGGGAATTCATTTTGGCGGTGATGAGGCCGTTCTTGTTTTTTTTATGGAACCGGATCTCCTTGTCGATGAGCGCGATTAAGTATCCGCGCAGGTCCCTGGGCGCGCTGACGATCCGTTTCCAGGCCGGCGGCATCGAATAACCGGTGATGACGTTGAACATATCCGAGATGTCTTTGGCGAAATCGTCGTTGTTGGTAAAATAGCCGATATCGCTGTAGACCCGCGCCGTGTATTCGTTGTAGTTTCCCGTCGACAAATGGACATAACGCTGGATGGCCCCTTCTTCCTCACGGACAATGAGCGTCATTTTGGAATGGACCTTCAGCCCCGGGATGCCGTAGATCACGTGACAACCGGCCGTTTCCAGCTCCCTGGCCCATTTGATGTTGTTCTCCTCGTCGAACCTCGCCTTGATCTCCAGCAGGATCGTGACCTGTTTTTTATTGGCGGCCGCTTCCTTGAGAGCGCTGATGATGGCGGAATCCTTGCTGGTGCGATAAAGGGTCATCTTGATCGCCAGCACCCTTTCGTCCCGGGCGGCCGCGCGCACCAGATCGACCGTCGGCTCGAACGACTCATACGGAACGTGGACGATGAAATCCCCGCTTTTGATCTTGTCGAAGATATTCTCGAATTCGAGTTTGCGCGGGATATGGCCGCGGTAACACAACTCCGGCTTGTCGACTTTACGGATCATTTCGAAAAGATACGTCAGGTCCAGATGGCCGCTGATGCGCACCGTTTCTTCCTTGGCGAAGTTAAGGCCCTGGCAGAGCATATCGAGGAGTTCCTCGCCGCATTTTTCATCGACCTCCAGGTACACGACCTTGGCCAGCCTCCTTTTTTTTACTTCGCTCTCGATCAATTTCAGCAGATCCGGCGTAAAATCCTCTTCCGCGCTCAACTCACTGTCGCGGATCACGCGGAAAATGGAAAAGCCGTCGATCTTGTACCCTTTAAAAAAAACGCGCACGTGCTCCCGGATGATATCTTCGAGCAAAACAAAAATGTATTCGTTTTTCCTGGAAGGGACCCGTATGACGCGGGGGATGTTTTTGGGGACAGGAACGACGGCCAGAAAACTGTTCGCCTTGCGTTTGATATGCACGGCAAAGGCCATGGTCCTGGAGGGCAGGACGGGGAAAGGATGTCCCGGGTCGACCCCCAGCGGCGTCATGACCGGATAAAGAGTGTTCTCAAAATATTCCCGGACGAACCGTTTTTGTTCCTTCCGTAAACCCGCGACGTTTTCGACACGGATGTTCTCTTTGGCCAATTCGTTGGCGCAGATCCCGCGGTGGATCTCATACAACTGTTTGATCAATTCCCGGGCCTGCTTGCCGATCTGATCCAGCAGTTCCTGCGGGTAATACCCCAGATGGTCCGGCTTGTTGATGTCCGAATTCTTCAGATTCAGCAAAGCCGCCACGCGCACCATATAAAATTCGTCCAGGTTATTGACAAAAATGGCGAGGAACCTCAAGCGTTCCAGCAAGGGGTTGGCGTGGTCAAGGGCCTCGTTTAAAACCCTCTGGTTGAACATCAGCCAGCTGACGTCCCTCGGGATAAACTTCTCTTTTTCCGGGAATTCTTTTTTCATCGGTTCATGCCGGCTGCTTTTTGACCAGCAGATTGAGCTGGCTGCCGGAGATCTCTTCAAACAGCTGCTTGCGGTCCTTAAAAGAGATCTTCTCGAGGGCGAAATTATCGCTGGAATAAACGACCAGCGTCAACCCGCCGCCGGGGCCGGGATGGATCTCCAGCTTCTTGACCTTCTGCTTGTGCGCGCTGTCGAGGGCGTTGGCGACTCTTAAAATCGAGGCGAGTTTCTGGACCAGGAGCTGTTCGTTTAACGGCAGACCGCCGTAAAAATAGTGCGTCTTTTGCGGGTGGGCCTTGCGGTGATACCGCGCGATGCAGGCGATGCATTTGATCTCCTGCGGGGAGAGCCGGAAAAAACTCAAGGAATTAATGATATATTCCGTGTGCTTGTGGTGAGAACGGTTGTTGATAAACATGCCGATATTATGCAGATACGCCGCCAGCAAAAGGTACAAGAGATCGTTGTCCTGGAGCCCCAGGACGCCTTTCATCTGGTTGAACAACCCTTCGGCCAGGAAAGCGACCTGTTTGGCGTGTTTGAGGTCCGACCCGTACAGGGAACAGATGAATTTTGCGACGGAAACCAGCTGGTTGGTCTTGTTATATTTTTCCGCCAGGTCGAACCCGAAGATCGTGTTGGCCAACAGCGCTTCGGAGAGGGACGTCTCCAGCAGGAATATGGAACGTTTTTTGATCAGCTTGAACAGCTTGTTGACGACCAGCGCGTAGCAATCGACCGTGTCGGCGATATCGGGCGGGACGTTATTTTTCCCGACAAGTTCGTCAGGGCCGGCGCGCATCACGCGGGCCAGCAATTTCCTTGATTCCCGGAACTGCAGCGGAAAGAATTTCTCCTCGCGCTTGAGGTTGGGCAAAATGTGCGGCAGCGCCGCGGAATAGCTTTCGTCGATGAGCAGGATGTCGTCGAGCTTCAGGGCGGGGATGCTCCTTTTGAGGTTGACGACTTCGTTCTCGACATACTCCTCCAGCGCCTCGTAAACTTCCCGCTGGCTCCCTTCCACCATGCTCTTGAACTGCTTGAGGCGCAGCGTCCCGACGGGGATCCCGAGGTTAAACAGCGTAAAGCCTTTTTCCAGGATGGATATGTCCAGGCTCCCGGCGCCGATCTCGGCGATCAGCAGGTTCTTTTCGTTGATGGGATATTTCTTCTTGAGTTTATACGACAGGAAGGCGTCGATGAAATAAACGACGTCACCGACGTTGAGGACCTCGATCTTGAAACCGGTTTTACGCTCAACGGTGTCCAGGAAGATATCCCGGTTCTCGGCTTCGCGCACCGCGGTTGTCGCGATCACTTTCGTCTCCGCGACCTCGTACTGCCTGATCAACGTTTTATATTTTTCCAGGACATGGATGATCTCGTTGAAGATTTCCTGGGAGATCCGTCCCTTGTAAAAGGTGTTCTGCCCGATGGCGACCACATTTTTCAGGGATTCCAGGACCCTGATGTCATCCCCGGCTTTTTCCCCGATGACCAGCTTGGTGGAATTGGACCCGATGTCGATAACCGCGGCACGCATTTATGCACTCCTTTGGGCGGCCTTTTTTATCGCCTTCGGTATCCCCCGCCGCGGCGGGAAAAACTTTTGTTTGTCCAGGAACCGCCGCGCACGCGGGCCTGTGAGAACTGGACCGCGGGCACATCCGGGTGGCTGGAGATCGGCAGGGACGCCTTGATAAGCCGCTCGATACTGGCCACATCCTCTTTCTGGTCCGAGGTGGCAAAAGAGATCGCGTGGCCCGGGCATCCGGCGCGGCCCGTGCGGCCGATACGGTGCACGTAATTCTCGACGTCATCCGGGAGGTCGTAATTGATGACCAACTCGATGCCTTTGACGTCGATGCCGCGGGCGGCGATGTCGGTGGCGACGAGCACCCGGTATTTGCCTCTTTTAAAACCCTCCAGCGCTTCACGCCGCTGGGGCAACGAACGGTCCGAATGGATCTCCGCGGCCCGCTGCCCCTGCTGGCGCAGCGCGCTGGAAATCTTGCGCGCGCCCATCTTGGTGCGGCAAAACAACAGGACCGACCCGCGGAACTGCGCGAGCAATTTTCCCAGGAGGACCCTTTTCATGTCATTCTGGATGATGAACAATTCGTGCGTGACCTGCTCGGGTGTCGTGCCGGAACGGGCGATCTCAACGGAGACCGGCATGCGCATGTGGCTTCGCACCACGGAGAGGATGGTCGCGGGCATCGTCGCCGAGAAAAGCAGGGTCTGGCGTTCTTTGGGCACGGCCCGGAGGATCGTTTCGATCTGGTCGGAGAAACCCATGTCGAACATCCGGTCGGCCTCATCGAGGACGAGGATGCGGATATCGTTAAGGTGTACCTTGCGCTGTTCCATCAGGTCGATCAGCCGGCCCGGGGTGACGATCAGGACCCGCGGATGCTGGGCGAGCGCCCTTAACTGATTTTTAATGGGGTCGCCGCCGATCAACACGGCCGTTTTGATCCCGAACGGCCGCCCGATCTTGAAAAAACTTTCCTCCACCTGGATGGCGAGCTCTCGCGTGGGGACAACGACCAGCGCGCGGTCTTTGGTCTGCGCCAGTTTCTGGATGGTGGGGATCGCGAAGGCCATGGTCTTGCCGGTCCCCGTCTGGGCGATGCCCATCACGTCCTTGCCTTCCAAGGCCAGGGGGATCGCCTGGTGCTGGATGGGGGTGGCGTGTTTGAATTTCAGGCTCTCGAGTATCTCGATAATCTTGGGCGCGATCCCCAGCCCGTAGAAATTGTAATTAGGCTCTTCCACGAAAAACTCCTTTTTTACAGTAATTAACGGATGATTCTGGTTTTTAGACGGATAAATGTATTATTGAGAATAAACGTATCGGCGCTGATTGTCAATGAGGATTTAGGCCCACACCAGCCAGACAAAAATATAGGCCGCCGAAGTCGCCAGAATCGTATAAGGAAGGCCGATCCTGACAAATTCCAGGAATGAGACTTCATACCCCTCTTTTTTGAGCAGGCCGCAAGCGACGATATTGGCGGACGCCCCGATCGGCGTAATGTTCCCTCCCAAACACGCCCCGATCAGCAACCCGAACAAAAACAGCTGTGGTTCGATGGACAATTTATCGGCCATGCCCATGGCCACAGGGAGCATCGCCGCCAGGTAGGGGACATTGTCGATAAAAGCCGACAGCAGGACCGAAGCGACGACCAGGATGGTATACGTCACAAAAATATCGTCGCCGACGGAATCAGATAAATAGACGGCGGCGGATTCGATCCACCCGCTGCGGGTCAGGCCGCCCACAATGATGAATATCCCGGCCAGGAAGAACGTCGTGTCCCAGTCCAGCGATCTCAAGGTCGCGCGCACGGGGTGTTTGTGGACAAACCTGTCCCATATAAGCGCGATAAACCCGAAAACCACGCAGATCATCCCCGCCAGATAAGAAAATTCTTTATCGAAAAAAGACGAGGCCGCCAGCGCGGCGATCAAAGCCACGAGGATAAACGTCGGGACCCAAGATATGATCTTTTCGGTCTTTATCCGTCCTGTTTCCTGGTGATGCTTTCTAAATAAAAAATATAAGACGACAAAAGATGCCAGGGCCCCGGATTGTACGGCAAAGAAAATGCCGGGACGTCCTTTATAGAAAAAGAAATCCCCGAAATTCATTTTGGCGAACCCGCCCAGAAGCATGCTGGGGGGGTCTCCGATCAGGGTCGCCGCCCCCTGGAGATTGCTGGCGATGGCTATCGCGATCATCATGTTGCGCGGGTCGATCTTTAACTTCTTCGCCAAAGATAACGCGATCGGCGCCATGATCAGGACCGTCGCGACATTTTCAATGAATATCGAAAGGATCCCGGTCAGCGCGCACAGGGCCAGGATGGCCCAGGCGATCGTCCTGGTCCGGTTAACGATCGACTCGGCGATACAGGCGGGCATCCGGCTGTCCAGGAAAATATCGGCGACGAATAACATGCCGACGAATATTCCCATGACGTTCCAGTTCACCGCCGCAAGAGCTTCTTGCCAGGTGAGAATGCCGGTCAACACGATCAACAAACTTGCCCCGACGGCAAAGAACATCCTTTTTGCCGGGAACAGGATAAAAAAGACATAAGAAAGGGCAAAGATCAATACCGGCAACATGCTGTTATTCATAATATCCCTGCTTTTGTTCTGATTCCCCGGCGCGGGTCGCGAGTGGCCGCAAGCTTGCTGATCTCCGGCTCAAGTTTAGTTTGCGGATCTCCAGGATCAATGCACGATGAGTATCGATGACGCGGTTTCGTTCCGTGACCGACTCGGTGGAAAGGAAATTCATTTCGGCAGAGTAAACGGCGTGGAGGCAAGGTGCTCTTTGCCGGTGTCATCAATGGCTTTGATACGCAGGATCCAGTCGTCGGCCCCGCGCAGGACGTCCTGGACATTCAAACGGGCGATATGCTGATAGTCGACGGCTTCACCGTACGGCCCGGCGACCGTCGTAAATCGTGTGGCATTCTTGCCTTTACCGACCTCAATGGCGAATTCCTTGAACTGCCCACGGACAGTGCCAAAAACATCGACGGAAACGACCTGGTCGCGCGCGTCGCGGTTAACACGCAGGTTGGTGAACATGACGGTCAGACCTTCAGTCGTTTCCGAACGCAGTGCCGCCGAGGCATTCAAGAGCCCGGCGCCGGTCATGGCGTCCCATCCCGGCTCGCCCATGTCGGTTGCCGTGGCCAGGAGGATGTCCGCCACCTGCTCGTTCGTTAAATCCGGATTTTTTGCCCAGATCAGGGAAGCGGCGGCCGCGACCATCGGGGTTGAGAATGAGGTCCCGTCCTGTTTGTAATAGCCGGTTTTGCGGATCGACGGCAAAACGTGCTTGTTGTCTTTCGAGCACAGCGAATAAATTTGCTCACCCGGCGCGACAAGACCCAGATTCGGTCCCCAGTTCGAAACAGTGGAACGAACACCGCTGTAATCGATCTGGCCGACGGCAAGACCATGTTTCGACGATGACGGCCCAAAAGAGACGAGGTTGTCATCGCCGTTACCGGAGGCAACGACAACCAGCGCGCCAGCTGCGTGCGCGCGCTCCACGGCCTGCTGTTCGAGTTTGGAAATGTTGCGCCCTCCGAGGCTCACGTTAATGACTTTGGCCCCGTGGTCGACGGCGTAATTGATCCCGCGGTAGATCAAGAGGCTGTTCGTTTCGCCTTCCTCATCCGCGACCCTGACGGGCATGATGACCGCGCCGGGGTTGATCCCCGCGATACCGATGCCGTTGTTATATTTCGCCGCGATAATGCCGGCGACGAACGTCCCGTGGCCGCGGATGTCCGTGAAATCATGATTATCATCCACGAAATTCCAGCCGTTGCTATCGTCGATAAAGCCGTCGTTGTCGTCATCGATGCCGTTGCCGGGGACTTCCTTGGGGTTCTTCCAGATAAACTGCGGCGCGTCCGGGTGCGTCATGTCCAAGCCGGAGTCCACCACCGCCACGACGACATTCTTCTGGTTCGCGTCAACAACGTTCCACGCGGAATTGGGATCGTCCCACGGCGTGAAGCCCACTTTCTGGATGCCCCACTGGTCCTTGACGTCCAGCGCGTTCTCCTGGATCTCGGCCCGGCGCTCCATGCCCATCTTGATCAAAGAACCCATAGGGTTCGCCGGCGCCTCTTTGCTGCTGCCAAGAATGCCGAGCAATTTTTTCTGTTTCTTGGCCGGACCTTCATCAAATAATGGATCGTTGGGCAGAACCGGCGGCGGTTCTTCCGCTTGGACTTTTTTCTTTTTCTTCTTGTCGAGAAACTGGTCCGCCTGTCCCTTGATCTGCGCGACCTGCGCGGCTGCGGACTGAATCTGTTTCAAGGGAAGCCCTGTGAACTTCTCGACGTAGCCGGCGAAATCGATGCCGCTTTTCTGAATGAACATATCGCTTAACTGCTGGGCGACACCCATCTTCTCCAGGATAATATTCGGATTTAACTTCAGCGCGGCCTGAGTAATGGTGTCCACCAGGGCTCCGCCGGCGCTGTAAATCTTCAAGACTTTATTGCCGTCTTCTTCTCCGCAAGCGACAATCGGACCCGAAACCGCCGGATTGCCGTTTTTATCCGCGGCTTTAAGCTGTTCCTCGCTGACGCCTTCTTCTTGCTTCTTTTTCTTATCCTTCTTGGATACTTTCTCATCTGGCACATCAGCTGGCGCGGCTTCTGCGCCTTGAGCGGCTTCTTTAACATTCCCGAAACAATCCATGCCATAACTTCCGGCCGAACTCAACCCGCTGCCCAAAAGGCTGGTCATCTGATCCATGCTGATTTTCCCCGGACCCGCCAGCCCCGGCAACCCCATGCCGACGTTAAAACTGCCCATAAAATCCGCGGCGCTCTTAAGCTCTCCGGCAGTGTTTTGGATCATGCCGCTGGCCTTATCCACTTTCGCCAGCGCCATCACCGACGACGGGTTGAAGCGCTCCGGCGCTCCCTTACCCAAAACATAACGCTCAAACGGCGTTTCGATGATGATAATGACGTATTCAATGACGATCTCCTCAACCTTCATGCAGGCGTAACATTTTTGCGTGGAGCCGCGCTCGCGTGTCTGCATCGTAGGGGTGATCTTGCAGGAATCCACGTTGACATCGATGGGGACACACGGGCCTTGCTTGCACTCGCCGCCGCAGGTGGAATCCGAAGTAAATCCGCAGGTCTCGCAGAAGGGAACGACTTCCTCTTTGGGGACGCAGTTGTGACAGACGAGCTCCCGCGCGCCGTATGTTTCGATATGTTCGACACACTCTTCTTTTTCTTCATCGCAAGAATGGCTGTCGCAAGGGCCGGCTTCGCCGTCCTGGCACGGGGGCTCGGTCAAAGGCGGCATCTTGCATTGATAACAGTCCAGCGTAAAACCGGGGTCCGGCTCGCCGTCGCGGTCTTGGTCCCAATCCGGCGGACGGTCCACGTCCCCCACAGGCCCGCCGCGGGCGTCGTCCTCTTCTTTCTTTTTCTTGTCCCACTCGGCGCGCTCCGCCTCCGAGATCTCGCCGTCGCCGTCTTTGTCCTTCTGCTCGAAATCCTTTTCCTTGAATCCGGTCACGTTGCCGTCGGCGTCCGTCTCGACATTCCAGTCCGACCAGTCCTGCGGCCCCGGGTCGGCGGGGTCGCCGTGGAACCCCTTGGCCTCGCCGCCGTCGGCGGCCTTGCCCTGCCGGAGATTATGCAGCATCCTGGTTTCCATCTCACCCTGCGCCCCAGGCTTACCCGTGACCTCCTGGCTCAACTTCGAAAGGGCGTCCCCTCCAGCATCCACGGCCTCCCAGAACCGCTGAGTGAACACCTGCTGTTCGGCGGCGCTCGGCCCCGGAGGCGGCGCAGGCGTCTTGCCCGCCTCGGCCGTCATCGGGACAGCAAGTAACAACATTAATGTAAAAATAATAAACCGTTTCATCATTTTAATTGAGCATCGCCAGATCCGGCGCGGTCACAGATCCCGGCGATCTCGTCGAGAAGTTTCCGGTACGTATTTTTCGCCAGCTGTTTGGATGGCATTAGCCGTCCCCCCCGTTGTCTTATTCCGTCTTATCCCCTTATTCCCCTTATTCCGGGGACATGTACCGATCTAATCAGGTACGTGTCCCCGGAAGTCTNNCGGAAGTCTCGCGGAAGTCTCTCCCCGGAAGTCTCAGCGGACGACAAAAAGCGCAGCTTTTTGACGGTCCGCTGGAACGACTTGTTATGCGTTTTCATCTGCTAGACCTACCCAGAACAGGGGATTATGAGCCACCTCCCAAAGATGACCATCAAGATCCTTGAAGTAACCGCTGTAGCCGCCCCAAAACACCTTCTGCGGTTTCTTGACCAAGGTGGCACCCGCATCGACAGCTTGGGATACTACCTCATCAACCTCTTTCTCTGAGCTTACATTGTGGGCGAGCGCAAATGATTCGAAACCCTCGCCTTTGGAAGATACTGTTGCATCTTCGGCTAATGCTTCTCGGCCATACAAACCAAGCCACGTTCCGTTGAGGGTGAAGAACGCAACTTCGGGAGGCGATTCCATTCGGGGAAAACCCAACCCATACTCATAGAATTTGATTGCTGCAGCCAGATCGCGAACACCGAGCGTGATCATGCTGATTCTTGGCTTCATTGGTCGGACTCCATTCTTTTACGCATAACAATTAATATACGACTGGCTGGATGGCTGTCGTTTCTCAAGATTTGTTTATTTTAACGTTTATCCAGAGGCGTTACTGCTGGTGCCACGCTCAAGCAACCCGGCCCGCCACCGCCAGGAGCGCCTCTTAAGAATTCTATCCTTTCAATCCGGCGATGATTTTTTGTTTCTGCGTTTCCGAAAAGTCTAACCCGTAAAACCTTAAGAAAATCTTCTCCTTCAATTCACGCGCCGTGAGCCCCGGATTCTCGTTGAGAAGGGAGCTCTTCACGGTGTCCTGAACAGTTTCTGCGCCTCCGGAAAATCGAGGAGCCCGCCGGGATAAAACCCGACATCGGTGGGGCTGTGCAGGCCCATGGAATCGATATCAATCATGGCACCGCATTCATCCAGGATCTTACCCCACTGCTCCCCGGCCACCATCTTCCGGACCTTCGGGTTTTTAACAAAACCCATGGATGACGAAAAATCTTCCGTCGGGAGATTGACGCGGGACTGGATGGCGCGCGCGTTCTCGGCCCTTTCCGCCAGTGTTGTACCCCTCATCGGCACGATCCCGCCGGGGTCCAGCACCACCACCCGCCAGCCGTCCTCGGTGTTGGGAATTCTTTCAAACCCGTAGTTGCCGGTGTGGTTGTCCAGCCAGGCGTAACCGTTTCGGTTAAGATCCTTGCAGGCCGCGTCAAAGGCCTGCGCCTGTCCCGACGTCATCTGTCCGCCCTGCCTGGCCAAGAACTGGTCCGCGCTGCCGTTTTCCACGCGCTCCACCACCTCTACAACCTTGCCCCGTAACGGCGAGTTGGGGTCGGTCACGGTGACCGGATTGCCTTTCTCGACGATGCGGACCGGCCCGTCCGGCCGCTGGACACTCTCGACGGCCTGGCGGCCCATCCTGTCCAGCGTGGGCGCCTCCGCCACGTCTCCGCCGATATCCGTAACACGGATGACCTGTTTGGGGTTATCCGCGTTGACATACGCCGTGCTGGTACTGCCTTGTCCGAGTTTCTCGCCCGTCTGCAGGGAAACCTGTTTGCCGTCCGGAGTGGTGTAGGTTAAGTTTGAATTCGGGCCGATGCTCGTGGCCGGTGGCCCGCGCGCGGGCGGTGTCTCCCTGGGTGTGCTGGCCGGGACATCGTCAGCCTTTTTCGCCAGACGCCCGGCGTCCGCGGCGTCATCCACAGCGGTTGTCGCCGGCGGCGGTTCGAACGGCGGGAATTTCGCCGTGTCATCCAGATGGCTTGCCGCTCCCGAAGGCGGGGGTTCAAACGGAGGAAGCCTTACCGTATCGTCGAGATGGCCCGTGGCCCCGCCGGCTCTTTCCGCGGTACGCCCCGCTTGAGCCGCGTCTTCTGCGGCCCCGACCGCCCTTTGGCCCGCCCTGACCGCGTCGGAGGCCTCATCCACCCCACGGATAAGAGTCGACGCTTTGCCGAGCGCCGAGGCGATGACCATATCCGCCGCGGCCGTTTCCCCGACGACCCGGCCGCCGAATTTGGCCGTGTTCCAGTCGATATCGCCTTTTGCCAATTCCTTAAGCTGGGCGTCGATGGCGCCGCCCGCGGCCACGACGGCCTTAATAACCGTGTCAAAATTCGCGTTGTCGTCGATGGCGCTAAGGGTGTCGGGCAGGTTGTTGATCGCCTGGAGGTTCTCCGTGCCGAAAATCCATCCGTCCTCGGCGCCTAAATTCACGGCAATGGCCTCGGCCACGGTGTCCAGCGTCTCGGCCACCGCCCCGACCCCCAGTTCCGCCAGCCCCACGACCGCGGACCCAACCCCCTGCGCCATGCCGACGCCGAAGGCCAGGGATTTCTTGGCCATGACGTAGGGGTTCATGTTGTGCACCGCTTCCTCGGCGATGGACTCCAACGCCAGCCGGGTGAAAGATTTATCCGCGTCCTGGTCCATCGCGCCGGCGGCGACCCGCGTCGCGGAATCATGGATCCTTTGCTTCTCTTCGGCGCTTAAAGGGCTCCCCTGCCGGATCTCCTCCTGCCGCGCCCTCACCCCGTCGAGCGCGCCGCGCAGGCCGTTGGCCTTCATCCGAAGATCGGCGAGCAACCTGTCCTGTTCAGCGGTGCGGGTCCCCATCTTCTCTAATTCAGAGATCGCCCTCTGGGCGTTGTCGATCTCATTCTGGAACCGCGTCCCGTATTCGCCGAGCTTCTTGCTTAAATCCTCCGGGCTCCCGGGCCCCACGCCTTCATAGCCGTTACGCAGTTCGAGTTCCCGGATCTGGTCTTTGAGGTTCTCGATCTGGCGCTCCTGCGACGCGTCCCATTCGGCCTGGCCGCGCTTGATATTCTCGATCTGCCGCTTTAGCTCGTCGACGCGGCCGCTGTCTCCATCGGCCTCGGCCTGCGCGAGCGCCCCTTCCAGCCCCTTGACCATGGAGTCGAAGGTCTGGCGCCTCAGCTCGCGCGACTGTTCGCGGCGCTGTAGTTCGTTGTAATGCTCGAAATACTCATCCGTCCGTCCGGCGTCGGCCTTGCGCCGGGCGCCCGCGTCCACCGCCCAGAGCCGGCGCTGGTATTCGGTCTTCAACTGCTGAAATTCTTCGTCGTATTGCCTTTGAAGCTCGTGGAGTTTCTTCGCCAGTTCCGCCTTCATCTGCTTTAACTGGTTGATGCGGGCGGTGTTGTCCCGGACATGGGTCTCGGCGGCGGTCTTATCCACGTTGCCCGTGGCCTGCCCCTCGGTGTAATGCCGGTTCTCGCGCTCTAAGCGGGCGACCTCCTCGTCGATCTTTTGCAGGCGCTCCTGCCGGCCGGTCAGGACGCTTTGGGCCTCCTCAAGTTTCGCCCTCAAGGCGTCGGCCGCTTCTTTGAGTTTCTTCAAGTGCCATTCCCGCTCCAGCCGGCGCGTCTCGGCGCCGTAGTCCGGCACGCGGGTTCGGGTCCGCCCGGATTCTTCCTGACGTTTTTTCTGCTCATCGGCCTGACGCTGACGCTCCAGCTCTTTCTGCTCCTCCTCCTTAATACGTCCCTCAACGTGCTCGCGCTCCCGGGTCAGGCTCTCAAGCTGGCGGGCGGCCTCTTCTTTGACCGCGTCGCCTTCTTTTTTATCGGCGAGGATGTCTTCACGTTCCTTGATCTGGTCCCTGGTCTCCGTCAGCCAGTTACGATAAAAAGAAATCTCCGAATTGTCAGGCGGCTGGGGAGGATTCGCCGGAGGGGTCGGTTGTCCACCCGGATTCGGCTGCGGCGGCTGTTTGGGCTGTGTTGTCGACGGAGCCGGAGGCGCCTGCCGGGCGCCTGTGCCCTGGCCGCCGGAGGGCGTTCCCTCTTGGCCGCCTTGCGACGGGCCGCCCGCGATGGCGCCGCCCCCCCCGGTAGGCTGCTGGGGTGTGCCGCCGGGAGGATTGGCCTTACTGCCGCCACCGCCCTGCGGCTGACCGCCGCCCTGTGTGGTGCCGCCGCCACCTTGTGCCCCGCCGCCTTGCGCGCCGCCACCCTGATCACCGCCCTGTTGTCCATCCGGCGGTGCCGGCGGAACAGGAGGAGCACCAGGCACTTTATGCTCTTTTGATTGACATTCCCCGGATTCAGGACAATTCTTCTCGCAGTCGGATTTCCAGGTGTATCCCCACCCTAAATCCTCGCACGACGGCGGCCCCGGCGGCGTTTCGCATTTATAACAGTGGATAAACTCCGGTTTGCCGTCCCATTCCGTTTCCTTATACTTTCCCTTATAAACACACTTGCCGTCCCAACAGCCTGTCATGCAGTTGGTGTACGTCATGGTGCCGTCGCCGACCTTGGACCAGCACTCGTCGGGACGTTTCTTGCAATGCGTGCAGGATAAATGCTCCAGGTTCGGCCCGATGGTGCCGAACGGCACGCAGTACAGCATCGGGTCCGAATGGCAGACGCCGCCGGGCTGGCACCAGGGATGGTTGTCCGGCCAGGCGTCGACGTCGAAACACGAATCCGGCGAGCCCGACGGGCATTCGTAGCAGTCAACGCCCTTAACCTTTTCCTTCCACCGGCAGACCGTACGGCAGGATTTCGCGCACTCCTTGAGCGGACTTAACCCATCCTTCTTCGCGTCCTCGCAGGCATCCGCCGCGGCCTCTTCCCGCGGTATGATCTCCCGCGATGGGCCGGCATCAATCTTCGCCTTGCGGAAATACTCTTCCGTTTCTTTTAAATCCGCCGCCGTCGCCTCTAAATCTTTTAAAACATCGTCGAGAAATTTCCGGGTGTTCTGGAGGTACTCCTTGACCTGTTTGAGATAATCCCCTTGACGGGCCGCGTAGGGTTTGTTGCCCTTGGCATACTCTTGAAGCTCGGCAAGATACCGACGGGCCTGCGCAACCGCCTGCGTTCCCGCCAGGCTCTGGCGAGTGAGCTCCTTCGTCATCGCCTCGAGCTGGGCGGCGGCCGCGCCGACATGTTTGGCGAGCTGGTCGTAATACTGCGCCGCCTCCTGGCCGTTTTGGCCCATCTCATCAAGCACCTCGAACATCCCGTCGAGGAGATCGCGGTCAAGTTGAACCCGCTGCGTCATTCCGTCTAAAGCGCCGCGCATGCCGGCCACGCGCTGGGCCATTGTCTCGGACTGGGCGTTGAACTTTTGCGCGAGCTCCGGCGTTTGCTCGGAATTATTGTACGTCTCGTAATTACGGGCGAGCTGGGCCTTCATGGCGTCAACGTCCGCGTACATGCCCTGGATATCGCCGTACACGCGGTTGGTCTGGCCCGTCATCTCATCGGCCATGCGCGTCATGGTCTGGGGCAAGTTGTCTTGGGTAATATCGTTGACGGCAGAGTTGACGACCGCGGGAGAAAGGCCCCCGATCATATCGTCGATCTTGAGAGCGACGTTAATCGGGTTTTCGTTGGGAGAAATTTTGTAGGCGTCAAGGGGCTTGAGGTTAGTCGCGGGCCCGGCCGGCGTCCAGGCGGCATAGGATTCTTCCGGCCCTTCGGCAGCGAACTCCGGCAGCGGCTGCCACTTCGACCACGACGGCTCTTGGCCCGGCTCAAACCCGGCCTCAAAGCCGGCGGTGGCGGGGGAGAGCTCTTTGCCTGCGTAATGTGACCGGAACTTGTCTGGACCCGCGGGAGATTTTTCGACCGATCGCGATGTCGTTAACGCCTTCGCGGGGTCGCGCCCAATGATCTTTCCGTCCTTGTTCGCGGCGTGAAGATGAGGGGTAAAAACAACGGATATTAAAAAAGATGCGATGAAAGAAGGAATAACGAACGTGGATAAAAATTCCTGAGAACCGGATTGTTGGGGATTTTTTCTCACTGTCTGGGAAGTGTCAATGCCCGGCTAATTGGGAAATAATTTAAATAATTTCCTGCTTATTGTCAATCACTTAATCACTGCTGATATTTCACCGAACAGCCGTACGATTTCGTCGATGGCGTACTGACCGGCTTGCCCGCCATCGCTTCCTCGAGCGCGGCGCTGACGTAATTCCTGGCCTTGGCGACATCATCCGGGTTCGTGCTGCGGATGTCATCTATGGCCCCCTGGTAAACCAGGATCCCTTTGGGGTCAATGATGAACATATGCGGGGTGGTCTGCGCGCCGTAAAATTTTCCAACCTGTCCCGTTGGGTCCAGCAGGATCGCCGTTGGGGAAGCTTTCTTTTCAGCGTTGAGCCGATTGACATCCGCGGCCTCGTAATACCCTTGCTGTTCCGGCGCCGAGGAAATGATCGAAAGCCACGTTACACCTTTACCCGTGTAAGCTTTTTGCAGACTCTGCATATTACCGCTGTTGTAATGCTTGTTGACGAACGGGCAATCATAATTCAACCATTCAAGCACGACGAATTTTCCTTGATACCGGGACAACGCGACATCGTTGCCGTTACTGTCTTTCAGCGTAAATTCCGGCGCGGCCTTCCCGCTCTCCACCTGCGCGAATACGGAACTAAAGGCGCCAACCGTTAATCCGACGGCTAGAAATAAAGCGGTTAATAGTTTGGGCATGTTAGTACTCCTTTCGATCTCGTATCTCGTCGCTCGTATTTCGTATCTCGAATTCCTGCGAGATACGAGATACGGGATACGAGATACGCTATTGCACTGTTTCCAACGCCTCCAGCACCGTCGCCGGAGTAATAATTTCCGGCAAGACCTTCCTGTCCCGGTGGTTCTCGCCGGAATAGATCACGTAAACGGGGATGCTGTTTTTCCCCAGCGCGGCCAAGGCACGGGTAATGCGGCCGTCGAAACGCGTCCAGTCCGCCTTGACCGCCACCACGCCGAGCTCCCGGAATTTATCCGCGACTTCCCTGTTACTTAAAGCCACGCGCTCGTTGACCTGGCAGTTGATGCACCATTTCGCGGTGAAATCAAGAAAAACGGTTTTACCCTCCCGCGCCAGCCCGCTCATCAATTCCGGTGAGTAATCAAGCCAGTTGATCGCGGTTTCATCCCTCTGGGCCTGTTTGGCCGGGGTCCGAGTATCGACGACATAACTTAATACCCAGACAAGCCAAAAGATCGTCGCAACTAACAAAAGCGCCAGAAATCTCTTGAACATCTTCATCCACGGCCCCGGCCTGGGGACGAATTTAAGACATCGCGGGAACGCGGACAGGATGATAAAAGGAAATGCCAGACCCAACCCCAGGAACGTAAATATCAAAAGATTGACGAACGCGCTTTGCGCGACGGCAAAACCGATGGCCGTGCCCATAAACGGCGCCGTGCACGGGGTCGCCAGCACGACCGCCAGGACGCCGGAAAAGAACGCCTTCGGATGACCGTAACGCTGGTTGATATACGCCGCGGCCCGAGGAAAGGACACGTTGATCTCGAAGAACCCCCACAGATTCAACGCGAACACCAGCAGGATCAAACACATCGCGATCAAAAATGCCGGCGACTGGAACTGGAATCCCCAGCCGATCTGCCGGCCCAGGCCTTTAAACGCGATCAAAAGCCCGGCCAAAAGCCAGAACGAAACCAGGACTCCGAGCGTGTAGACCAGGCCGGAGAGAAACGCTTTTTTGCGGTCCCCTCCATGCTCGATGAGTGAAAGGACTTTGATCGACAGGACGGGCAATACGCAAGGCATCAGATTCAGGATAAGCCCGCCGATGAAGGCAAACAGACACGCCAGCCATAATGATACCTCGGGCAAGGCTGCTTCTGCTGGACCTCGCGAGGGGCGAGGCGCGGCAAGTTGCGCCACTCGGTCCACCACCACCTCAAAGGCGCGCCGCTTCCCTTGCGCGTCACGGACAACCAGAATCCCCGACAAAAAATCGACTTGACCGGGCTGGACCTCTGACCTGGGGATGGACAGCTCGAGGCCGCGGCCGGTGGCGCGTAACGTCTGCGCGGCGGAGTGGACAATGACATCGTCGCGGTCGGGAAAAAATTCCAAAGAAGTCATCGCGGGTTGTTCGTTGACGAAAACTTCGACATTCAGGCCGATCGACCGCGCGTCCGCAAAAGCGCTAACCGGCCAGGGGCTCGGCCGCGGCCATTGTTCGCGCGTCCGCGCCAGTTCATACGCCCAGGCACTGGGAGAGGCGGCCGTACTGACAGGCAAATTCAGCAGCAGATCGGCCTTGCCCGGCACGCAAATTTTCTCACACGCCAGCCACTCGACGCGCGCCTTGAGCGTCACGGTATCTCCTGCCGATGGAGCCGGCGGCGTAATATCGGCAATAAGAAAGACGCCCTGCGGATAACCGTAAGTTGTCAGGCCGGCTTCTTCCAGGCGATCGGGGACAGGCCAATGAACGTCGCCGGCCTTAAACCCTTCGGGTAAATCCCAACGAACACTCACCGGCAGGCCGGAATCGCCGGGATTCTTCCAGTACACGTGCCAGCCGGGGTCTGTCTTCATCCGCACCGCGAGTTCGAACGGTTCGCCCGCGACGACCGCGTCCACGCCGCTGACCAGCTCCACTTCCGTGCGCGCGTCATAAACCGCCTGCGCGCGGGCCGGGGAAACCGCTGCGAAGATCAAAACGAACAATGAGGGAAAAAATAATTTAGAATCCATCGAGCTCCTTGCGGCAAACAATGTGTATTGTCCTAAACCTAACCCAGGAAGTCAAATGGATTTATAAGAGGTTGCGTGAACATATAAAACCCCCACACCAAAGAGCAAAATTTATTCTTTGGTGTGGGGGTTATGGACACGCGTGAGGCATTATCAGTTCCTCCAAAAGTTAAAACCGCTTTTTCCCTTTGGTCCTGTAAGCCCCGCTTCCTCCGGCGTTCGCCCCGGCAGTTTCAGCGATGATCCGGCCGATCTCGCCGGGCTGCGCGCCGAAGCTTTTGGCGGCGCGGATGAGCTCCGCGCAGTCTTCGTACTGCTGGTTCAAAAGCGCGTCTTTGAAGTACAGCAAAGACGTCGCCTTGAGCACCCGGTCGTAGCCAACCAGATCATTGTGCCGGTTATCGGCAACGGCGTTATTGTTCATTTCGTTCACCTCCTTAATGAGCCCCCACCGTTTTGATTCGTTTCGCATTTTTAAGCGAATCAAAACGAATCAGTGGGGGCGAATTAATCCTCTAGTCACCCCTTGCTGATTTGCCTCTCTTCGTTCGGCAAATCAAAGCGCTGGGGGTTGTTTCCAGGTAACCCACCTGGAAACAAAAAAACCACCGCCTCTACTAAAGAGTTGGTGGTTTTGAAAAATCCTTGACTTGTTTACTTAATTAACGAATCGACCTCAAAACACACCTTCTCTTGCGCACTTTCTCCAGGCCGCCGCCGGGAAAAGCGTAATGCAAGAAACTACGATGTGCATGGTGTGATTCATTAATTTATTCATGACGATACAAAGTGTACCATGATCCGACGATAATGTCAAAAATTAGTTTTACACGCTAAACCGAAAATGCGCGATGTCGCCTTCCCGCATGACGTATTCCTTGCCTTCGATGGCCAGAAGCCCCCGTTCCTGCAGCGCCGCGTAGGAACCGTGTTTGACGAAATCATCATATTTGCAGATCTCGGCCCGGATAAACCCGCGCTCGATATCGGAATGGATCTTCCCGGCCGCCTGCGGGGCCTTGGTCCCTTTGGAAACGAGCCACGCACGGGTTTCTTTCTCACCGGCGGTAAAAAAACAAATGAGTCCCAGCAATTCGCGGCCGGCCGCGGCCAGGCGCGCGAGCCCAGGCGAAGAAATCCCCGCCGCGTCATAATAGGAGGCCCTTTCTTCCGGAGGAAGTTCCAGGATCTCGGATTCCATTTTAGCGCAAAGGCTCACCACAACCGCGTTGTGCTCTTTGGCCCGGCGCTCGACAGCGGCGAGCATTTGCGGGTCCGCGCCTTTTTCGTCGGTATTAACGACATATAATACGGGTTTGGCGGTCAAAAACTGCGATTCACCCAGTATTTCCGGGGCGATCTTCAGGCCGCGCGCGGGCTTGCCCTGGTCGAAATTCTTAAGGATCTCTTCCAGCGCGGAAAATTTTTCTTTGGCCTTGGCATCGCCGCCTTTGGCGGCCTTTTGGACGCGTTCCATGGCCTTTTGCGCCTGCTGGATGTCCGCCAGGAGAAGTTCGGTTTCAATGGTGTCGATCGCTTCCGCGGGATTTAGCTCTCCGGTCACGTTGACGACATCATCGTCGCGGAAACAGCGCACCACGTGCGCGATTGAATCCACCGAACGGATGTTGGCAAGGAATTTATTGCCCAGCCCTTCGCCCTGGCTGGCGCCTTTGACGAGCCCCGCGATGTCCACGAACCGGATCCCCGAGGGAACGATGTTGCGGCTCTTGTTCATTTGCGCCAGGACGTTCAAGCGCTCATCGGCCAAGGGAACGATACCGACGTTCGGTTCGATGGTCGTGAACGGAAAATTAGCCGCGGCCGCCCCCGCGCCGGTCAGGGCGTTAAACAGGGTCGATTTCCCAACGTTAGGTAATCCGACGATCCCGATTTCCATAGGGCCGTATTCTGCCATGTCAGGCATTGAAAGTCAACCCATTCGACGCGTCCCTTTCGACGCGTCCCGTTCCAAAGGACGGGACTTGCTCAGGGTTGACCCTGAGCATTGTCGAAGGGTCAAGTTAAACAACGGCGGGATTTTCCAGCGAGATCGCGGGGTCAACAGGCAGCGGTCCGTCCATCACAACGATACGACGGAAAAATTTCGGCATGATCCCGGCGCGCGCCAGGGTGAATATGATCAACAACGCCAACGGCCGCAGACGGGGATACCGCAACAACGCCGCGCGGGTAAACGCGGCTTGCGTGGTCTGGATGCGCTGGACATCGGACCCGCGCAACATCTGGACTTTATTCAAGGTCGCGAGAGAAAGGTCGCCCCGTTTGAATCCTTTGATGATCACATCCGCCGCGACGATGGCGGTCGCGGCCGCCACGGACACGCCGATGGCCCCCGCCGGCGAGCAGGTGTGCGCGGCGTCCCCGATCAGCAAACACCCCTCTTTCGCCCAGCGCGCGACGTACGACACGCGCGCCTGCAGCACGCTGAAAGGTTCAAAATCCGTGAGTTGCCGGGCGAAATCATGCAGCACCGGATGCGCGCTTAACAGTTCCTGCCTCATCGCCCCGATCCCCTGTTCACGTATTTGGGAAAATTCCCCCTTCCCCACGAGAATCCCGCACTGGACCAGATCCGGATGTTTGGGGAGGATCAAATAAGTCCGCCGGGGCGTGAAAAACGCCCGGACGGTATTCTCAAACTGTTCGCGGCGTTTGACCGTAAACCAGACGACGTCGAAATCGTAATCTTCGTACTCCATTTTAAATTCGGCGGTCTTGCGCATGGCAGAAGCGCGCCCGTCGGCACCGACCGTCACGCGGGCGCGCACTTCGATCTGCTGCGCGCGGCGCGTGCCCATAACCCCGACGATCTTCCCGCCTTCCCGGACCACGTCGCGCGCCGTCACCCCGAACAGCAACTGGAAGTTCGGGTACGTCACGGCCTTTTCACGCAAGGCGTTGAGCATAACGGTCTGCGACATCCATAAGGCGAACGGCGCTTGCGGGCAAAGTCCCGCGAAATCCACGTTGGCCAGGACCTTGTCCTTGTAATGAAATTCAAAATTCTTTAATTTAAGATGCGGATATTTCTCAAGGTGGGACAACAACCCCGTCTGGCGCATCATCTGGATAAAGCGCGGCATGAGGACCTCGCCGCGGTATTCGCGCTCAAAATCGTGGTGGGATTCCAGGACCAGGACCTTGATGCCCTGGTGGGCCAGCAGGAGCCCCAGGATCATCCCCGCCGGCCCGGCCCCGACGATGCAGACATCGACTCTGTAAATCTTCTCCGGCATATTCCCCGAAGACTAACTGCCGCCCTTGTCTTTCGACAGGGCTTGCTGGATATTTCTTCCCGTATTCTCGACGTCTTTGCCCAGCCCTTTAATGGTCTCGCACCCGACGAACGAGAAAATGAAGGCACATCCTACTGCGATAAAAATAATCTGACGCATGGTATTTCCCTCCTTTTTTAAAAAATCAAATTAATAGAGAGCACTACACTTTCTGCAATATTTTCCCGCGTTTTCACTCTTGATGGGCACTGTGTGGACACCGAATTTAATTCTTGAACTTCATCCAAAACGTGCTACATTTATGTCGTATCACGATGAGAGGCTATCCAAAGGGTTCCGTCCCGCGGCAATGCCTCTCTTTTTTTATGCCCTCTTGTATTCCAATTTTCCCCGCAGATTGTTCATAAAAACAATATCCAGACTAAATTTTCTTAACAGCGAAGAATGCTGATTCATGTCGGGGACCATCAGGTTTAAAAGCTTATTCATCTTTTGGAGATGCTCAATCAAACAGCAAAAATCCCCATCGCCGGAGACGATAAGCGCTTTGTCATAATGCGGCATTTCTTTCATGGCATGTAAAACAAGCTCGGCGTCAACATTGCCTTTGATCTTTCTTTTTGCCCCCTGCAATGTCGGCTTAAAAACCAGAATATAACCGAATGACTGTAACGTCGTGTATAAGCTTTGATTTGTCGGGATATACCCGATAAATAAAAAGGCCTTTGTGATGCCGTATTTTTCCCGAAGATAAACCCGAAACCTTTTGAAATCCAGGCTCTATCCCTGCTCTTTGATGCCGAGGTTTAAATTTTGGCTGTCGATAAAAGCATAATTATTGTTCTTGTTAATCACGTCCGTTATTTTAATCGCAGGTCGGTAAAAGGTCAACCAAATACATTAAAAGGGCTGAAGAAAAATGAAGAAAAACCGAGGAACAAACGCTGCCCCTCCCAAAGGGGGGGCCTATCTGTCGGTGTTGGCTCATAGGACTTCGCCAACACCACCATTTTCTTTTCCTTAACACAAAAAACCTCGTCCCTTTCGGGATACGAGGTTTTTTGTGTTTTAGAAGAAAATGGTGGAGGTGCCGGGATACGTTTGA
>DPIG01000048.1:374-31870 GCA_003522725.1 Candidatus Omnitrophota bacterium | reverse complement strand
TGAAACGCAGCCACACACAACTTATTTGCGACATCGGCGAGCTGGTCGGGCTCTTTGTGGACACGACGAGCCTGGAGGCCTTTTTGCAAAAGATCGTGGAGATGGTCTCGGAACACATGGGCTCCGAGGTCTGTTCCATATATTTATTTTACGACGAGACGGAAGAGCTGGTCCTTAAAGCGACGCGCGGATTGAAGCCCGAGGCCGTCGGCCATGTTCGGATGAAGCTGGGCGAGGGTTTGACCGGAATAGCTATGAAAGAAATGCGCCCGATCTGCGAGCGTAACGCCAGCAAGGCGCCGGGTTACCGCTATTTCCCCGAGATCGGCGAAGAGGTGTATGAGTCTTTTCTGGCTGTCCCGATCACGCGCGGGCAGACCCGCATCGGGGTTTTGGTCATTCAGAACAAGCGCAGGGATTATTTTGACGTCGAGGACATCCAGGTGGTGAGGGCCATCGCTTCCCAGTTGGCCAACACCATTGAAATGGCCAAGGTCCTGATCGGCCTTGAGGAAAAGCGCGAATATAAAACGCCGGAATCTCCCCGCGAGGAACTGCGCCGCATCCCCTGCCGGGTCGGGTCCGCGGGGATGGCCGTGGGCAGGGCCATTATCGGGGACGAGCGTTATTCGCTCCGGGAACTTAAGGAAGCGGTGAAGGACAAAGACTACAGTCTCGAGGATTTCCGGGCGGCGTTGCGGCGCACCGAAAGCGAACTCGAGGCCATGCAGCGACAGATCGAGGAAAAGCTCGCCGATGTGGCGTCGCTTATTTTCGCGGCGCAGATCCTCATGCTCAAGGACGAGGCGTTCGTCGGGGCGATGACCGACCTTATCCGCCAGGAGGTGTCTCCTCCGGAGGCCATCATGAGCGTTGTTGAACATTACGTCCAGATGTTCGGCAAACTCTCCAACGACTATTTGCGCGAAAAACGCCAGGATGTCCAGGACATCGGCAAGAGACTGTTGCTGCATCTGGTCGGCGACCGCGAGGGGAGGCAAGATCACAAGGGGGGTATCATCATCGTCCAGGAACTTTATCCGTCGGAGCTTTTGAAATTGTCCTCGCAAGGCGTCCAGGGGGTCATCCTTTTAAGCGGGGGGATCACTTCGCATCTGTCGATCCTGGCGCGCTCGCTGGAAATTCCGCTGGTCATTACTGAAACGCCGCAGCTGCTGCGGCTGCCCGCTGACACGCAGATCTTTTTGGATGCTGAAGAGGGTTTCGTGCACGTCAATCCCGCGAAGAGCGTGCTGGATCTTTTTGACAAGATCAAGACCCAAAAGCAAAAGCCGGGCACGCGCGAGTCTCCCGCGGCGCTCGTCAGGAAAACACTGACGAAGACCAAAGACGGCGCGCGCGTTCAGCTCTTGGCCAACGTCAACCTTTTAAGCGATCTCAAACACGCCAGGGCGGCCGCGGCGCAAGGGGTGGGGCTTTACCGCACGGAATTTCCCTTCATTGTCCGCTCGGATTTTCCGACGGAAGAAGAGCAATATATCGTTTATAAAAAAGTGGTCGACGCGCTCGATGGGCAGGAGCTTACCTTTCGCACGCTCGATATCGGCGGCGACAAGATCCTTTCCTATTATGATTACGGCAAGGAGCAGAACCCGTTTTTGGGCATGCGCTCGATCCGGTTTTCGTTGAAGCACAAGGATATTTTTATCCAGCAAGTGCGGGCCATTTTAAGGGCTGGTGCGAGCGCGGATTTGAAGATCATGTTCCCGATGATCTCTTCCCTGGATGAATTCCTGGACGCGAAAGCCGTTGTGCTGGGATGTATCAAAGATTTGTCCCGCGAAGGCGTCGCCTGCCACAAGAACCCCAAGATCGGCCTGATGGTCGAGCTCCCGTCCGTTTTGGAGATCATTGACGATCTGGCGCAGGAGGCGGATTTTTTCAGCGTCGGGACCAACGATTTCGTCCAGTATATGCTGGCGGTGGACCGCACCAACGAAAAGGTCGCGGAATTCTATTTGCCGCACCACCCTTCCATTTTAAGGTCTTTAAAGAAAGTGATCGCCGCCGCCGACGGTCACGGCAAAGAAGTTTCCATCTGCGGCGACATGGCCCACGACGAACGGTATATTTTTTACCTGCTGGGCATAGGTCTGCGGCGCTTCAGCCTGGATTCTTCCTATATCCCCGGAATACGTGCCGTTATCCGGGACATAGATCTGGGCGAGGCGGCGGAAAAGACCGGCCGGTTGCTGCGGTGCAATAAGATTGAAGATATCGACCGGTTTTTTTTAGAGAAGGGCCTTTAAAAGGGGCAAAGAAAAAATCCTTGACAAAAATCAGACCCGATTTTATACTGACGAAAATTCAGCGTCGATGTTTGTCACGCGGGTGTCCATGTTTTTGAAAGAGATGCAAGGGCGATGAAGTCCTCTGAAGGCTGGAATACGGTCGACAGGGGATTTTCTGTTTTAGGGGAGTCGCACAAACAACATTAAGTCAACAAGGAGAGCTGCGATGGGCGCAAGATCACGTATTTCAGAGTTGGCTGTTAACGAAAAAGGAGAAAGCACGATGGAAACTGTAGCCGGCATTACGGGTGTGTCCTCTATTCAGGACATTTACGGCAGTAACGTCTTCAGTTTAAAGACGATGCGTAACTATCTGTCCGAAAAGGCTTACACATCTTTAAGTAAAACGATCAAAGACGGCGGCAAGCTTGACCCGGGCATCGCCGATGAGGTGGCCGACGCCATGAAAACCTGGGCGCTTTCCAAAGGCGCCACGCATTATACGCACTGGTTCCAGCCCTTGACCGGGTTGACGGCGGAAAAGCATGATTCTTTCATTTCCCCGGATGGCGAGGGCGGTGTGGTTCTGGAATTTTCCGGGAGCGAATTGACCCAAGGTGAACCGGACGCGTCGAGCTTCCCTTCAGGCGGGTTAAGACCGACCTTTGAGGCGCGCGGGTATACCGGATGGGACCCCACGAGCCCGGCGTTCATTAAAGAAGGGCCCAAGGCGGCGACGCTGTGCATCCCCACGTACTTCGTCGGCTGGAAAGGCGAGGCGCTTGACAAGAAAACGCCCTTGCTGCGTTCCATGAAAGCCTTGAACAAACAAATTGAGCGTTTGGCCAAGGTTTTGGGCATCAAATGCACGCAGAAACCTTACGCGACCCTGGGCGGTGAGCAGGAATATTTCCTCATCGACCGCAACTATTACAACCAGAGGATCGACCTCGTCCAGACCGGCCGCACGTTGTACGGCAAAGAACCGGCCAAGCACCAGCAGATGGCCGACCATTATTTCGGCGCCATCAAAGACCGCGTGATCGCGTTCATGGAAGATTTTGACCGCGAGATGTGGAAGCTGGGGGCCCCGAGCAAAACGCGTCATAATGAAGTCGCCCCGGCGCAGTACGAGATCGCCCCGATCTTCGAGAACCAAAACCTCGCCGTCGACCACAATATGCTGTGCATGGAAGTGATGCAGAGGGTCGCCAAGCGCCACGGGTTGGCGTGTCTTTTGCACGAGAAACCTTTTGCCGGCGTCAATGGTTCGGGCAAGCACAATAACTGGTCCGTGACCGGTCCCGACGGGAAGAACTGGTTCTCTCCGGGGAGCAGTCCTCACGAAAACGAGCGGTTTTTGATCATGGTGGCCGCTGTCCTGAAGGCCGTCGATGAAGGCGCCGCGCTTTTACGCGCGGGTGTCGCTTCGGCCGCCAACGATCACCGTCTGGGGTCTCATGAGGCTCCTCCGGCGATCATTTCGGTTTATCTCGGCGAGCAGTTGACGGACATCATCGAGCAAATTGAAAAAGGCGGAGCCAGGTCGTCCAAAGCGGGCGGGACGTTGGAAGTCGGCGTCGATTCCTTGCCGGTTTTGCCGCGTCACGCGTCGGACCGTAACAGAACTTCACCGTTCGCCTTCACGGGTTCGAAATTCGAGTTTCGCGCGGTCGGTTCTTCGATGAGCCTGGCCGGGCCGAACGTTATCCTCAACACGATCGTGGCCGACGCCATCGATGAGATCTGTACCGAACTGGAGAAGTCCTCCGGGCAGAACATCAACAAGGCCGTTCAAAAAGTGCTTCAGGATATTATCAAAAAGCACAAGCGGGTCATCTTCAACGGCGACAATTATACCGAAGAGTGGGCCAAGGAAGCCAAGAAAAGAGGCCTTCCGAATTTGAAGACCACGCCGGAAGCGCTCGCCGTTACCAAAGACGCCAAAGTCATCGCTATGTTCGAGCGGCACGGCGTATTGACCAAGACCGAGATGATATCCCGTTATGACGTTTATATGGAAACCTACAACACGATCCTCAAGTATGAGTCGGACCTGGCGGCCCAGATGGCCAAGAATATGATCATGCCGGCCGTGTTGAGCTACCAGGGCGGATTGGCGGAGACCATCAAAGCCGTCGAGACCAGCAACAAGGGTAAAGTTGCCGAGACCCGCAAGATCCTCAAGGAAGTCACGGCCTTGACCGAGACCGCGTGGGAGCAAATCGCCAAGCTTGAAAAGGCCAGCCCCGGCGGTTCCGCGGAGAAGATCAAATCCGCCATGGAAGAACTTAGGGAGACGATCGACACGCTCGAAGGTTATGTCCCGGCGGAGACCTGGCCGCTGCCTTCATACGCGGAAATGTTGTTTCTGTCGTAACCATTGGATAGTTTAAAGTTGCGTGGATCAGCCCTTTAGTTCCTTGATCGATAGACGAGAAGTGGACTAAGGGGCTTTTCCATATATATTTTTATCGGGGGATTATCATGATACTTATATTGAAGCATGTCGAGATCGAAGGCCCCGAAACGATCGGCCGATTTTTTACCGATGAGGGATTTGAGATCAGGGTCCTGGATCTATACAAGGGAGACCGCCTTCCCGGGACGTTCGATCATCTGGACGCCGTGGTCAGTCTGGGCGGCCCGATGAACGTGTATGAGGAAGACAAGTATCCGTTTCTAAAGGAGGAAAATGTCTTTTTGCGAGGGGTCCTGGAACGCGGGATCCCGTTTATGGGCATTTGTCTGGGAGGCCAGTTGATCGCCAAAGCTTCCGGTTCAAAAGTGGGCCGCTCGCCGGAAAAAGAGATCGGATTTTCGCCGGTCCAGTTGACGGCCGCGGGCAAAAAGGACCCGTTATTTCAAGGCGTCGCGGAACCGCTGGACGTATTCCAATGGCATGAAGATATGTTCGAAGTCCCCGCGGCCGGCACGCTGCTGGCTTCCTCGCCGGCGTGTCCGCACCAGGCGTTCCGCGTGGGTCCATGCGCCTACGGCGTGCAATTCCATATCGAGATCACCGATCAAAGCATCCGGGAATGGTCCGACGCGTACTTCCCGGCGGGGGACCGGACGTTTGCCGAAAAGAAGAAGGCGATGCTCGCGGATTACCAGAAGAAAAAAGACCAATTCCACGACGTTGCTGATAAAATATATGCGAACTTCCTGGAGATAATTCTAACGTCACAAAGGCACTGATGATTAGAAGCAAGAAGCAGAGAATTGAGAAGCAAGAAGAAATAAGAAAATCAGGTTAATATTTATTTTCTTATCTTTGCTTCTTTGGTTCTTGTTTCTTGCTTCTTTAGAAATATGTTACGCATCGCTTTAGCGCAGATTAATCCTACCGTCGGTGATCTTCCCTGCAACCGCGGCAAGATCGTCGAATATATCGCGCGCGCCCGTGCCGGGGGCGCGGATATCGTCATCTTTCCTGAACTGGCCGTCTGCGGCTACCCACCGGAAGATTTGCTCCTCAAAGAACATTTCGTGCGCGACAACATCAAATCCCTGAATTTGTTGGCCCGCGAGGTCAAAGGGATCGCCGCCGTCATCGGGTTTGTCGACATTGACAAAGACAAGCGTCTGTTCAACGCCGCCGCGGTCATTTCTGATGGCAGGGTGAAAGGTATTTATCACAAGAAAGAGCTGCCTAATTATGGCGTATTCGACGAGAAGCGTTATTTTACCGCGGGGGACGACGACATTGTTTTTTCCCTGGGCGGCCATGTTTGTGGCGTGACGATCTGCGAGGATATCTGGGTCGACGGAAGCGTTTATCAAAAACAGGTCAAACGCGGCGCGGGTCTTCTCATCAATATTTCCAGTTCACCGTATGATGTGGGCAAGCTCAAGAAACGGCGAGAGCTTCTGCGAAAAAGGGCGCGCGAGGCCAAGGCGTTTATCTGTTACGCCAATCTCGTCGGCGGCCAGGATGAACTTGTTTTCGACGGCGGCAGCATGGTCATCGACCCGCGCGGCAAGGTCTTCGCGTTCGGCAAACCGTTCGAGGAAGATTTGGTCATCGCGGACGTCCCGGTGAAATCCGGGAAGAAAACGTCCAAAACGGTTGTGTTGAGTAGAGGTGTTTTCCATGAAACTTCGACGCCGCTTGCGGCGCAGGTTGCGCCAGAGGGGACCGACCTTCAACGGATCTACAAAGCGCTGGTTTTGGGCGCGCGGGATTACGTGCTCAAAAATCAATTTCGAGACTGCTTGATCGGGTTAAGCGGCGGGATCGACTCGTCGCTCGTCGCGGCCATTGCCGTTGATGCCATTGGCAAGGAGAACGTGACCGGCGTTTCGATGCCTTCGCGCTTTACGTCCGCCGGGACGCGCGGCGACGCCCGCCGCCTGGCGCAGAACCTGGGGATCAAGTTCCAGGAGGTCCCCATCGAAAAAATGTTCGAGGCGTATCTGGCGCAGCTGCAGGAAATTTTCGGGGAACAGGCCTTTGGCCTGGCGGAGGAAAATTTGCAGGCCCGCATCCGGGGGACGATCCTGATGACTTTGTCGAACCGCCGGGGCAGTCTGGTTTTGACGACCGGCAATAAAAGCGAGGTGGGGGTCGGGTATTGCACGTTATACGGAGATATGAGCGGCGGCTTTGCCGTGATCAAAGACGTCCCCAAGACGACCGTTTATGATCTGGCGCGGATGGTCAACGCGAAGGCCGCGACGGGCGAAGAATTGATCCCTCAAAGCGTGATCGACCGGCCGCCGACCGCGGAATTGAAAGAAAACCAGAAAGACCAGGATTCTCTCCCGCCGTATCCCGATCTGGACAAGATGTTAAAAGAATACGTCGAGGAACATCGTTCCCTGGCGTACATGGCGCGCAAGAACGACAAGGAACTGGTCAAAAAGGTCATCGCCATGGTCGACCGCAACGAGTACAAACGCCGCCAGGGGCCGCCGGGCATCAAGATCACCCCCCGCGCCTTCGGCAAAGACTGGCGCCTGCCGATCACGAATAAGTACCGGGAGAGTTAAGTTCATGAGCCCAGACATTCCAAGAGCATCCGGCGGCATAATATCATCGAAAGGGAGGTGTTTATGTCACGCACGTTTTGCCTGAAAGTCCTTGTGGTCGTTATCGTATTGATTCTATTATGTCCAAAACCGGAAGCGGCCCTTTTGCCTGAAGATGCGCGTAAAATGGAAGGGGCTTTTTTAAAAACGGCGGATATTGAGGCCGTGATTTCCCTGATCAAGATTGACAATGAAATTTTCTGCGGGATCAAATCCGCATTCAAAGCCGCCTGTCAGTGCACAGCCGTTTACCAGATCCAAGAAACTTTCAGGAAACCGGAATCGCTGATCCTCAGCCCCGGGGACTACCTGCTTTTGAATTATCCTTGCGACAAGACCGGGGGGATGAATTGGACGGGAAGTACCGTCCCCTGGGCCCGGCCGCAAAAAGACGGGTTGTTGTTGATGACAATCCCCTCCGGTTATCTTAAGCCGCTTGGGGCCAACCGTTGGATTTTAGATAATCAAGGAAATATTTTTGGTCCCATTAAACCGACTCTTACCCAGGATGAGACTTGAAATTGATTGCTTGGGAGGCCTTTTGATGAAATTGTCCACATATGTCCGTGTATTTTCAGGTCTTTTTTTTGCGTTGAATTTTATGTTCAGTCTTGCCCCTTTCTCGCCGGAGCTGCGCGCTGTGTGCGCTGAGGCGCGCCCGCCGACCGCCGAAGATGTCTATGAGATGATGAAAAAGTTGACCGATCCCGGCTTGACCGGCATGGACAAAAAGCGTCTGACCGCGGTGATTTTTGTGCATCAAGACGTTTTCCGCAAGGCGGTGATCAACCGCAAGATTAAGATTGAGGACAGCGACGCATATGTGAGAGCCTTTCTGGAAGCCAAGAAGGAAATGCAGGAGTACGTCGCCCGGCGCATGAACGCGATTTACTATATGAAGACCGGGAAAAATCTCAAAGCGCCTGTTATTCCCTTTGGCTATAAGAATATTCATTCTGATGACGATCTCATCACAGGTTCAGGCAAGGTGGGAAAAATGATGGAGGACCTTTACGCCGAAGCTTTGGATCAGCATATCAAAGAGCACGCCATGCGCCCGATGACCGAAATGGACCGTCATCGGGTGGATGTCAACGGCCTTGCCTGGAACATGACGCAGGAAGGGGCGCTGGAGAACTTCTGGCATAAGGAAAAGTATATCAATCCTCAGTCGGGTTACGCCAACCAGATGAAGCTTTCCGAAGATCCAAACTTAAAGGTCCTTACCTTTGACGATAACGGCCGCATGAAAGAGATCACGGGGGAAGAGGCCAAGAAGATGATTTTGGCCCTGGATGTCGATAAACCGCTGGAAATCCCGGGTGTCGATGCCAAGAGAGGCACGGGGTCGATGTCGGATTACCTGCGCATTGCCGAGATCCATCAAGTCAAGTTTACCGGGGGCGTCGTTACCGAAGAGGATATCGCCAAGTTTATCCGCAATCAAAAATATACGGAGCGCATCGACGGTGATTTTCAGGCGGTTGCGGCTAAGGATAACCCGATGCTGGCTAAAGAATTGGATGGCTTCAATAGCGTCTCGGCGAAAATACGTACCCAGATCACGGCGGAGGGTGTGGCCAAGCTGCTTCAGGAAGAGTATAAGATCCCCATCATCGACAGCCGGGGAGTGGTGGATTTGGAGAAGCTGACCGAGGCGATGAAGATGCATCAGAACAAACAGCTGACTCTGGCCATGCCGCAGATGATCGGCGCGGTCCAGGCCAATGAAGCTTATAAAATTGCTCAATGGATTAAGGGGGAGCCGATGCATTCTCCCAAGCGCCGGGCCCTGCGAAAACAGCTGGCCATCACCTATGCCCCCCATGATCCGGAAAAAATCAAAAAGATTGCCGACACCCTGGATCATCTGGATATCCCCGACGATGAGAAAAAATGGCTCAAGTCTGTTATTGAAAACGACTCGAAGCAAATTTATCGCTACTGCACGTTCATGGATGTCCCGCCGGAACGCATGGCCAAGGCATGGAAGATGGACGGTCCCAATACCGCGATTGTGGATATCATCGAATCGGACAATGTGAAAATCAAAGCCCTCTCCGATGCCTTGGATGCAAAATCGGGCGGGCTTAAGTTCAAAGAATTTTTAAAGAGCAAGACCGCCCAGGCTCTTAATTTGGACACGATGCTGGATGGGACAAGGGAAGAAAAACTCATGAGCTGGAGCATGATGATCGTGGCCGCGACCCGCGCCTATTCCGCCGCGCAGAATGAGACCGAAGGGATGAAGGCGGTCGGTATGGCCATGTTCGAGATGGTCCCCTTTGTTTCGGCGACGCTGCGGTTTTCGGAAGATGAATTCCACGAGTCGTTCAAAGAACTGGCCATGGATATCTTCCCGCCGCTGGGGCTGGCGAACTTAGCCGGCACGGTGTTCCATTATGCCGCTATGACGGCCAAGGATTCTTTTACGGAAACCGTCTGGGAAGGCCTGGTGCGCGAGGCTATGCGCGATTTAAGTGAGAGTGATTTTGAAGGGGCCGATGCGGGATATTACCGGTTAAAGAACCGGGCATCCTATTTGGAATATCTGAAGGAGATTGCCCCCGGCATGGGCCGCGTGGCGAAGCTCGCCAGTTTGGTTGAGCCGGAAATCGAGGCCCGCATGAGCCGTCATCCCGATGTCAAAAATAATGAGGCGGCCCTTTACACGATCCTGCGGTTCGAAGGCGTCAAAGTCCCGGAATCAGCTTCGTATGATCCCCAGTCGACGGTTACGCATTGGGCGACCAAGCAGTTCGCTAATGCCGTCAACAAGTGGCTGACGGGCCTTTCGGTTGAGCAGTTGAGAAAGCGTGTTTATGAGCAGGGGCTGCTGAAAAAAGGGGAAGGCAGCAACGTGGAGCGCGTGGCCGCGAAGATCATCCTTGACAATTTGAGCATCCGCGCCGATGTCAATACAGAGGTTTTGGAGGATTTTATCGACCGTATTGAAAAATATTATAATGACGCGAAGGGGCAGCTTAAGGCGAATTGTGACACACGGGGTTTGTTCGGTCAGATGGTGGAGGCGGTGGCGGGTCCAGCCGACCGCTGCGAGCCGATCGCGATCATCCAGGCGGCGCTGGATGTGATCCGCGAGGATTTTGAAGGCGCGGCGGAGATCCGTAAAAGCCCGTGGGGGCTGGAGAAATTGACCGAGGAATATAACAAGCGCGTGGCGTATCTTAAGGACTATCAGCCGTCTTCCGGGACGTCGGAGCTGGACTTAAGAAAACATCTGCAGGAAGTGATTGATGGTTTCCGCAAAGCCATTGAGAAACTTGAGGTGGCGGTCGTTCTTTACGAAGAAAAGAAATATCTCAACCTGGAGGCCTTTGTCTACGGCGGAAAGGACTCGCGGGAGACAGCGGAACTTTTAATGGGCGATGAATTCAGCGTCGGTATTCAGGCAACTGTCCATCCCCGGCGCCGGATATCTCCGAGCAAGATCTTTTATTATTTAATGGGCTATGAGAATGATGTCCTGGCCTTGCTGGGAACGGCCGAACTTAATGTGGCCAGTTTTCAAGCGCCGGCAGATGGCAACATCGTTATTGAGGCGCCGGAGAAAAAGACGTTCTTGACCTTTGATTCCGGCGATTTGGAAAAATATTTTGTTGATGAAACGACTTATGAGATCCTTCCTGTCATCGCCTACGGTCTATGGTCGGACCCGGTCGGTGAAGCGGGGCTGGACGCGCTGATAAACACCATTGAGCATGCCGAGGCTTTTGCCAAAGATCACGCGGCGTTCGCGGGTCAATCCATATCGTTTTCTATCGAGCGCGCCAAGATTGAGGCGGCAGCGCCGCCTTTCAGCTATTTAGGCGAAACACCGCAGGTGAAGGTCGTCTTCAATGTTCCGGGATACGCCAGACAGAGATTGGCCGGCGAGGTTAATTTACAAGCGCTCCCGCCGGTTGACGCGGCTGAACCCAAGGTTGACCCGGCCAGACTGGATGAGGTTACCGCGGATGTTGAGCGTCCTTCCCGATCACGGATTTTGTTTAATGATAAATCCAAAGAGGGGGCGTATCAAATTAATATTGATGGCCGTATCAAAGGGCTTGCGGATGTCTTCCAGCCGTCGCCGGTGGCTGTGGTCATCGAATACGCGCCGGTGCCGAACCCTGAAGGCGGCGTGCAGGCCGGGGCGACGGGGTCAGAAGCGGGATCGGATTTAGCCGGGTTGTTGGTTAAGATGCAAGGGCTGGAGGCGCAGGCCCAGGCAGCGGCGCAGGAGATTTCTTCCCTGGAAAAAACATTTCATGAAGGGGTAAAGGATTTAACGAAAGAACTTGAGCGGGCCGGCAAGGAGATGATGAGTCTTGCCAAAGATTTAAGCGCCCTTGAATCTCTCGCTAATAAAATGGATGACAAAGGCGCCGAGGCATCCAAGGCCGCGGACGATGCGTACAACTCCGGCGCGAAATGCGCTGCGGCGCGCGGCGGGGTTGAAGACCACACGACCCAGGCTTGCCAATTGGCCCAGTCGATCAAAGGAACGGACAATGTCCAACAGCTCAACCAATTCATTGAACAACTGCGGGCGCAGGACGCGGATACGCGCAGCCAGTCCGATATTTTCCGTCAGGAACTGAATAGCGCCCGCATGTCCAGCCGCCAGGCCGAAACTATTTTAAGGCAGATGAGTTCTTTAATGGAAGACCGGGAAAAAGCAAAAACGAAACTTTGGGAGAAACAAAACATGATCCCTGAGGCGCAGGCGCAGTTAAGCGGCTTGGAGTCGCATTTAACTTCTTTGCAGGGCAAAATTCCCCAATTGCAAGGTATCGTCGGTGAGGCGTCGGGGATTGTCGGCCAGGTTCAAGCCGTCAACCCAGATCAATGGACCAAAGAGGATAAAAAGGCGGTGAAGGAAATCCAGGCCGCTTTTGCCCGAGTATCAAAGACGGGGACACAATTTGACGCCGTGTACGAAAAGAACAGGGACAAACTGATGACTCCGGAGGATAAATTAAAGAATCTGGAGGACGCGGTTGCCGAGGCGCAGGGGCGGATGGACTCGCTTTTATCCTTCCAGATCAATGATGAGGCGGTAGAAAAGATCAGGAAATTTGCCGGGGAGGCCAAGGCATCGTATGAGGCGGCGCAGTTGTTCGATGACGCTGTCCGTGAGGCGGTACGAAATAGCGAGGCCTGCGCCCGCGAAGCGGAGAAACTTTACGCGCAAAAGACTTCCTCCGAGGCCCAGGTGGCCCAGCACGACTGCTCCGCCTGGCCCGGGACCGCGGCTAAGTGGGACAGCGCGAAGAAAACGCCGGAGTGTGAATGCGCCCCCGGGAATTTGTGGGAGGAGAATTTGTTTACTTGCGTATCCGAAGAGCAATATTACGTGAGCCGTTTGGATTGTTCTCCATACCCCAACGCTCATCCGGGATGGGACGCCGGGCGGCGTAAAGCGTCCTGTTATTGCAATGACGGTTATGAATGGAACAACGCGCGGACGCATTGCCGGGTGAATGCCCAGACCCAAGTGGCCCAGGCGGATTGCTCTAATTCACCGGGGACAAGACCCGGATGGGACCCGGCCCAGGAAAGAGTCGGGTGTTATTGTCCGCAAGGGTATTATTTGGAGGGCAACCGCTGTGTTATGATGCAGCCACAAAATAATCCCACCACAGGGCAGGACTTGACCAACGCGCTCACGGGGTTGATCAACACCATCAATAATGCGGCGCAAAATTCCGGCGGCGGGAACGGCGCGGGCACCCAGGAATGGACAAACCCCTGGAATAATCAGCCGTCGCAGCCGCAGGGAGATCCGTGTGAAGGTAATTTTTATATGAGCGGATATGCGATGGCCTGCGGATGCAGCGGTTACACATGGAGCACATCGGGGAACAAATGCGTGCCCGGCGGTGGCGGCAGCGGCGGGACATCGGCTGGCTTTGGGAGCGGTTCGCCGACGAATAATCAAGATACGGGAGGGGGCAATACTGGCGGCGCCTGGGTGAACCAAGGATACCAAGGTACAGGCGGAAACAGCGGCGGAAATTCGGGAGGTGTGGATACGAGCAACCCGGGGGGAGGCGGTGGCACGGGAAGGGATTGCGGGTGCATCGATGCCCAAGGAAGATACAGCACGGTTTTGGGCACGTGCGATCATAACTTAAGGGATTATGGGGGATGCCGTAATGTGCGATAAAATATTCGAAGACCTTCGGCTGGCCGGTGGCAGGATTGTAGTAAGACCATGGCGAGATTGGCCGAGGCGGTGGTAGGAGCAGATTGATCAAGTCGATATCCTGAAGACAGGGCAAATCCCTATGGCTATGCCGGAAGGCATGGAAATAGGGATTTTTCTTTACGGGTCTTTGGAAGGGGGTGTCGGCGAGGGTCCCTGCCGGCCGGCAGGGACTAAATCGAAATGTCCGTTAAATAGTGGACATTTCCGGCGGGTGGACATCAAGGATTGCATAGACGAGCATAGACGAATATTCTCATTGACACAGGTGAAATGTGTGATAAGCTTGATATGTATAAAAAGGATACGTTAGTTATGTCGTAGATAACCTATGACACCGAATAATACATATAAAACTTTGGGGCCAATTGAGACTAACATCGTTGCTCGTCTAACGTACGAGAAGAAGACGGTTGTTACAGTTGAATACCTTGATCGTCTGTTTAACCTTTCCCCTGCTGACAGGAAACAGCTTGTTTTTCGGCTCAAAAAGAAAAAGATATTAACCCCAATTAAGCGCGGAACGTACGCTTTTTCACCGCTTGAGGCTGGCCCCGATGGGACTGGTATTGACGAGCTTCTTATTCCACCGCTCTTTTTCCCTAAAAAGAATTATTACGTTGGGTATTCAACATTGTTTAATTACTATGGATTTACTGAACAGCTATTTCAGACCGTCTATGTTCTTAATACCGCTATCCGAAAAGAAAAAATAATTTGCGGTATTTCGTATAAGTTTATAAGGATTCCCGAGAATCGCTTCTACGGATTGGAGACTATCAAGGTCAAAGATGCCGATGTCATTATAAGTTCCAAAGAGCGCACTTTGATCGACCTCATTTATTTTAATAAGCCTGTTGGCGGCATCAAAAATGCCGAAGCGGTATTAAAGCAGTTTGTTATAGAAAAGAAATGTGATATTAAAAAATTAGTGGAATGCGCGGCCCGATTTCCCATTATAAAAACAAGGAAGCGTATAGGATTGGTTCTTGAGGGTTCGAACATTACAGATGCTATGTTAAAGCCCCTTATCAACAGCGTCAAGAAAACCGCTGTCAGCACCTTCACTGGATCGCGCAAAGGCACACTCAATAAGAAATGGAGAGTTATTATCAATGATTCACAAAAATAAGGATGAATTTGTAAAGACTTTGGAGCGGGCGGCAAAGAAAAAAGGTTTTTTGCTTCCTCTTTTAGAGAAAGATTATTATTTAACCTTGCTCCTTTCCCAAACGCATGAGCTTGCCGAAGGTCTTGTTTTTAAGGGCGGTACCTGTCTGAATAAGATTTATTACGCATATTATCGTTTGAGCGAGGATCTTGATTTTAGCATGAAGCTGCCGCAATACGAGACGACTCGGGGAGAGCGAAGAACGTGCATACAACCCGTGAAGGATAAAATAGGAAAGTTTGCGCAACAATTTGATATGAAAATTCTTGATGCCGGGAATCCCGGGAGAAATGAATCGAAGCAATATGTGTATTATTTTTCGTATCAATCTGCCCTGCGCCCGATTGAAGGACAAATCAAGTTCGAAATCGGCTTAAGATTTAATCCCATTGACAAGACAGAAAAACAGCAGATTCATCATACGTATACGCATCCGTTTACCGGAGAGCCTCTTTTTGATGGGGGCAAGGTTGCTTGTCTGTCGCTCAATGAAATAGTGAGTGAAAAACTTCGCGCCGCGGCCCTCAGAGAAACTATTGCTCCTCGTGATTTTTACGATCTGGATTTCTTGTTCCGCAACAAATTTAACCTTGCGGATAAAGAGGTTATCAGCCTTTTTAAGAAGAAAATAGAGGAGGATGGCGGGGATTTGGATTTAGCAAAATATCGTGTCAACATGGGGCGTAAAAGCACTGAGATTGACGATATGCGTTCTCGTATCGAAGCCGAATTGTTTGATGTTTTATCCCCAGCTGAACGCGAGAATTTCGATCTGGATAAGGCGCTTGAACGGATCAACAAAGCAATGGGAGGCATTAAATAATACCCGAGATTATTGGCTCAAGTGACAGTTTCTCACTCAAGATCACCCCCCGCGCCTTCGGCAAAGACTGGCGCCTGCCGATCAGAACAAGTACCGGGAGAGTTAAGTATTCATTGAAACTTATGGCTGGCAACTGGGGGGCTATGCCGCGAAATGACGCGAAGGATCGCGGAGGCGCTGGCAGGGTATAAAAAGAATTGCCTTTGAAGCGATGAGGTGCTATTATTGTGTCATATTATGAAGCGATTATAGCGCTTAATCGCTCCATTTTTAAAAGGGAATATTCATGAAATATATATGGCAACACCCGGCATGGCCGCGATTTACCTGGGACAGCAAGTCTCTTTTAACGGTCTTAGGGCAGGCAAGGCTTGCTCAAGGGGATTTGTTAGGGCGTGTTAAACGATTGGGATTTAAGCTTGAGGAAGAGGCGCAGGCAAATATCCTGACCGAGGAAGTCATCAAGACATCCGAGATCGAGGGTGAACTTTTGAATCTACAAATGGTCCGTTCTTCGGTCGCGAGGCACCTGGGTCTTCCGACAGCTGGTCTGGGGCGTTCATCCCGGTCTGTTGATGGCATCGTAGAAATCGTCCTGGATGCGACACAAAATTTCGACAAAACCCTTAATAAACAACGATTAACGGGTTGGCATGGCGCGCTATTTCCAACAGGTTACTCAGGGCTTCATAAGATCAGGGTTGGTCAATGGCGAGGCCAGGATCCCATGCGCGTGGTGTCCGGGCCTATGGGGCGTGAACGGATTCATTTTGAAGCGCCTCCCGGAGAAGCTGTTGACAATGAAATGCGCCAATTCTTTCAATGGTGGAAGGAAAGTCATTCCAATATTGATGGTCTGTTGCGGGCAGGTATCGCGCATTTTTATTTCTTGACGATTCATCCGTTTGAAGACGGCAACGGCCGTATTGCGCGCGGTCTGACGGATATGGCTTTAGCTCAGGATGAAAAGCTTAAAGTGCGGTATTATAGTTTTTCTTCGCAGATCATGGAAGAAAGAGACGACTATTACAAGATCCTTGAACAATCCTCGAAGGGCAAAAATCTGGATTTGACAGACTGGCTTTGTTGGTTTTTAGGTTGCTATCAACGGGCCATTGGGAAATCTGACAAGATCATTGGTAAAGTGTTGCTCAAAGCGGATTTCTGGGCACAGCATGCGCAGACACAGCTTAATGAGCGCCAAAAGAAAGTACTTAACCGCTTGTTGGATGAAGGACAAGGCGAATTTGTCGGCGGGTTAACAACCCGTAAATATGTGGGATTGGCAGGCACTAGCAGGGCAACCGCGTTTCGTGAAATATCAGATATGCTTGAGAAAAAGTTATTGCGTCAATTGTCCGGTCGTGGACGCAGTGTTCATTATGATATTTTATGGCCGGCAGGGGGTAAATAAGCAGGCAGCCGACGGACAAACCGGAATTTTCGGTTGAATTTCTTGGGAAAATTAGTACAATGGAAACGCTATGATTCCTGAACAATACGTGTCTAAACAAGGTTTATACGACCCGCGGTTTGAGCACGATAGCTGCGGGGTCGGGTTTGTCGCCCACCTCAAGGGCGAGAAATCCCACGCGATCGTCCGTAACGGCATCCAGGTCCTGGAAAATTTGAGCCATCGCGGCGCGTGCGGGTGCGACCCGGAAACCGGCGACGGCGCCGGGATCACCGTCCAGATGCCGGACGCGTTTTTCCGCAAGAAATGCGCACAACTCCATATCGATCTGCCGCCGTTGGGTGATTATGGCGCGGGGATCGTCTTTTTGCCGCCCAGCGCCGAAGACCGCAATGTCATGGAACAATGGACCGAGCATATCATCCGCGAGGAAGGCCAGAAATTCCTGGGCTGGCGCGAAGTGCCGCATGACCCGGCGAAGATCGGCAGGGTCGCCCGTTCCGTCATGCCCGCGTTCAAACAGCTTTTTATCGGCCGCGGGAAGAATACCGCCTCCGACGCCTTTGAGCGCAAACTCTACGTGATCCGCAAGCGCCTCTACAACAAGGTGCAGGCCTCGGTCCTTAACCAGCGTAATTATTATTATTTCTGCAGCCTTTCCAATAAAACGCTCGTTTATAAAGGCCAGTTGATGGCCGAACAGCTCGACCGCTTTTTCCCGGACTTAAGCGACCCCGACATGACCTCGGCGTTGGCCATGGTGCATTCGCGTTACAGCACCAACACGTTCCCGACGTGGGCGCTGGCGCATCCGTACCGTATGATCGCGCATAACGGGGAGATCAACACCTTGCGCGGCAACATCAACTGGATGCACGCGCGCGAAATGCAGTTCGCGACCAAGGCCTTCGGCAAGGACCTTAAAAAAGTCCTTTCCATCGTCGTGCCGCACGGCAGTGATTCGGCGACCTTTGACAATGTCTTTGAGATGCTGGTCTTGTCCGGACGTTCGCTCGCGCACGCGATCATGATGATGATCCCCGAGGCCTGGAACGGCCACGAAAGCATGTCCAAAGAAAAGAAGGATTTTTACGAATACCATTCGTGCCTGATGGAGCCGTGGGACGGGCCCGCCTCGATGACCTTTACCGACGGGCGCTACATCGGCGCGGTCCTGGACCGTAATGGTCTTCGTCCTTCACGCTACTGGCTGACCAAAGACGATCTCGTGATCATGGCCTCCGAAACGGGCGTGCTGCCGGTGGAGACGGATAAAATTTTGAAGAAGTGGCGCCTGCAGCCGGGCAAGATATTTTTGATCGATACCCAGGCCGGACGTATCATCGACGACGAAGAGCTCAAAGGCGGATACGCGGCCCGCAAGCCTTACGGCAAGTGGCTCAAGGAAAACCTGGTGACCCTCGAGAGTTTGCCCAGGCCGAAAAAGGTGCACGGCTTTAACGCCAGGACACTTCTCGCGCGTCAGAAGGCCTTCGGGTACACGCTGGAAGACCTGAAAATTCTTTTGCAGCCGATGGCGACGACGGGCCTTGAGGCGACCGGGTCGATGGGCAACGACGCGCCGTTGGCCGTTTTGTCGCAGCGCCCCCAGCTTCTTTTTAATTATTTCAAGCAGCTTTTCGCGCAGGTCACCAACCCGCCCATCGATTCGATCCGCGAAGAAGTCGTCATGGACGAATCCGTGATGCTCGGCAGCGAGGGGAACCTCCTGGATGAAACCCCGGAACATTGCCGCCGCCTGCGCGTCGCGCGGCCGATCCTGACCAACGAAGAGCTGGAAAAGATCCGTCAGGTGAATACCGCCGGCCTCAAGGCCGCGACACTGCCGGCGGTCTTTGACGCGGCCAAAGGCGCGGAAGGCCTGGAACCGGCGATGGAGAAATTGTTCCGCGCGGCGGACAAGGCGATCGAAGCGGGCCGCACGATCCTGGTCCTCTCCGACCGTGACGTCAACAAAGACAACGTCCCGGTCCCGTCGTTGCTGGCCTGCGCGGGGTTGCATCACCATTTGATCCGTCAGGGGACGCGCACCAAAGTGAGCCTGGTCCTGGAGACCGGCGAGGCCAGGGAGATGCACCATTTCGCCGTGTTGATCGGTTATGGGGCGAATGCCATCAACCCGTATCTCGCACTTGAAACCATCGAGGATGAGATCCGCAAAGGGATTTATCCGGAGAACCTCGACAGCGGGCACGCGCGCAAGAATTTTTTGAAGGCGACGCACAAGGGGCTGCTGAAGATCATCGCCAAGATGGGGATCTCCACGATCCAGTCTTATTGCGGGGCGCAGATCTTCGAGGCGGTCGGCCTGGGCGAAGAATTCGTGAAAAAATATTTTACCGCCACGCCTTCTCGGATCGGCGGCATCGGCATCGAGACCGTGGCCGAAGAGGCGCTGCGCCGGCATAAAAACGCGTATCCGGCGGGAAACGTCTATGACGCGATGCTCGATGAGGGCGGCGATTACCACTGGCGCAAGGAAGGCGAGCACCATCAGCTTAACCCCAGGACGGTCGCCCTGCTCCAGCACGCGGTGCGCGGCTGTAACTACGACCTTTACAAACAATTCGCGCAGACCGTCAACAGCCAGGAGACGAATTTTGCCAGCATCCGCGGATTGATGAAATTTAAAAATGGCGGTCCCGTTCCGGTTGAAGAAGTGGAGCCCGCCTCCGAGATCGCGAAGCGTTTCGCCACAGGGGCTATGAGCTACGGCTCTATTTCCAAAGAGGCGCACGAGACCCTCGCTATCGCGATGAACCGCATGGGCGGGTTTTCCAACACCGGTGAGGGCGGGGAAGATGCCGACCGGTTCAAGAAAGACCCCAACGGCGACTGGCGCCGCAGCCGTATCAAACAGGTCGCGCAGGGACGGTTTGGCGTGACCATCGAATATCTGGTCAACTCCGACCAGATGCAGATCAAGATGGCGCAGGGGGCGAAGCCCGGCGAGGGCGGACAGCTTCCCGGGCACAAGGTCAGTCAAGAGATCGCCGCGACCCGCCATACCACGCCGGGAGTGGGACTGATCTCGCCGCCGCCGCACCACGACATTTATTCGATCGAAGACCTGGCGCAGCTTATCCATGATCTCAAGAACGCCAACCCGAAGGCGGATGTGAGCGTGAAGCTCGTTTCCGAGATCGGTGTTGGCACGGTCGCCGCCGGCGTTTCCAAGGGTAAGGCCGACCACGTCTTGATCAGCGGGTTCGAAGGCGGCACGGGCGCTTCGCCGCAGACTTCGATCAAGCACGCCGGATTGCCGATGGAGCTCGGCATCGCCGAGACACAGCAGGTCTTGGTCATGAACGACCTGCGCGGGCGCATCCGCGTGCAGACCGACGGGCAATTGAAGACGGGGCGCGACGTCGTCATCGCCGCGATGCTCGGCGCCGACGAGTTCGGTTTTTCCACGATCGCGCTTGTTTCGATGGGCTGTATCTTGCTGCGCAAATGCCATTTGAACACCTGTTCGGTGGGGATCGCCACCCAGGACAAGGAACTGCGCAAGAAATTCGCCGGCACGCCGGACCATGTGATCAATTATTTCAAATTTGTCGCTGAAGAAATACGCGAGATCATGGCCGGGCTGGGATTCCGTAAATTCGAGGACATGGTCGGCCGCGTGGATATGCTCGAGACCAAAGACGCCATCGATCACTGGAAGGCCAAAGGGATCGACCTGACCAACATTTTGCACAAACCCGACGTGCCCGCGCATGTCGCCATTCATCACGTCGGGCGTCAGGACCACGGGCTGGAAAAGGCGCTCGATAACCGTCTTATTGCCGATTGCCGCGCGGCCATTGACAATAAAACAGCGGTCCAATTGGTCTATCCCATCCAAAACACGAACCGTACCGTCGGGACGATGTTAAGTTCCGGGATCGCGCGTAAATACGGCCTGGCCGGACTGCCGGAAGACACGGTCCGGATCAAATTTGAAGGCTCCGCGGGGCAGAGCTTTGCCGCGTTCCTGGCGCGCGGGGTGACTTTCACGCTCGAAGGCGACAGCAACGATTACGTCGGCAAGGGTCTATCGGGCGGCAGGGTGGTCGTTTATCCGCCGAAAAAAACGGTTTTCGTGCCGGAGGAGAATATCCTCGTCGGCAATGTTGTTTTGTACGGGGCCGTGTGCGGCGAAGCGTATTTCCGCGGGATCGCCGGGGAACGCTTTTGCGTGCGCAACAGCGGCGCCGTCACCGTCGTTGAAGGGGTCGGCGACCACGGCTGCGAGTATATGACCGGCGGGCGCGCCGTTATCCTGGGACGCACGGGACGCAATTTTGCCGCCGGGATGAGCGGCGGGATCGCTTACGTGTGGGACGTGGACGGCCAGTTCAAGACGCGGTGCAACATGGGGATGGTGGAACTCTTCCCGGTCGATCACGAGCGGGACATCCGGGAGTTGAAACAGCTCATCGAGGACCACGCCCGGTACACGGACAGTTCCGTTGCCAAACGCGTCCTGGACAACTGGACAAAAACCGTGCCGCAGTTCGTCAAGGTGTATCCGACCGATTACCGGTGGGTTGTGGAACAGGCGGCCGGGGCCGCGGCGCTGCCGGACGAGAAGGAACTGGTTTCCGGCGCAGCGGTGAGAAAAGATGGAAATTGATTTCAGTGGTCAGTGGTCAGTGGTCAGTGGTCAGTGGTCAGGGTTCAGTGGTCAGAATTTTTTTTGCTGATCACTGGCCACCGGTCACTGACCACTAATATAGAAGGGAAGTAAATGGGCGACGTCACCGGATTCATAAAATATAACAGGGAGGACTTCCACAAGGAGTCCGTTATTGAGCGCCTGAAGCATTGGCACGAATTCGCCAAGCCGATGCCCGAGGGAGATCTCAAGAATCAGGGCGCGCGATGCATGGACTGCGGCATCCCTTTCTGTCAGGAAGGCTGTCCCATCGGCAACATCATCCCCGACTGGAACGATCTCGTTTATCGCGACCGCTGGCAGGAGGCCGTCGAGCGCCTGCACAAGACCAATAACTTTCCGGAATTTACCGGGCGTGTTTGTCCGGCGCCGTGCGAGAATTCCTGCGTACTGGGCATTAACGCCCCGCCGGTGACCATCAAAAATATCGAAGTTTCCATTATTGAACGGGCGTACAAGGAAGGCTGGGTCAAGCCCGAAGCGCCCGGGAAAAGGACAGGGAAGACCGTCGCGGTCGTCGGCTCCGGTCCCGCGGGGTTGGCCTGCGCCGATCAGCTCAACAAAGCCGGGCACAAAGTGACTGTTTTCGAAAAGAATGAATATTTGGGCGGGTTGTTGCGTTTGGGGATCCCGGATTTTAAATTAGAGAAACGGGTCGTGGAGCGCCGGCTCAAGCGCATGGAAGCCGAAGGCGTCAAATTCAAAACGAAAGTGAACGTCGGCGTGGACATCAAGGCCGTGGAACTGCGCGGGAAATTCGACGCGGTCGTCCTGTGCGGCGGCGCGGAAAGCCCGCGGGACTTGCCGGTTGAGGGCAGGAACCTTAAAGGGGTACATTTCGCGATGGATTATTTGACCCAGCAGAACCGCATCAATGCCGGGCAAAAGGTCCCCGCTAAAACGCGTATCAGCGCCGAGGGCAAAAATGTCGTGGTCCTGGGCGGCGGCGACACGGGCTCTGATTGCGTGGGCACGGCCAACCGCCAGGGCGCGAAAGTCGTCCGGCAGTTCGAGCTTTTGGCGCGTCCGCCGAAGGAACGCTCTCCGGGAAATCCCTGGCCGCAGTGGGCGCTGGTTGAACGCACGTCCTCTTCCCACGAGGAAGGCGTTGAACGGGACTATTCGGTCATGACCAAACGTTTTAGCGGAGAGAAGGGCGTTGTGAAAAAACTGCACGGCGTGAAGCTGCAGTTCGGGCCCAAAGACCCCAAGACCGGGCGCTCGGCGATGACGGAAGTGCCGGGATCGGAATTTACCGTGGATGCCGACCTCGTTTTGTTGGCCATGGGATTTTTGGGGCCGGCCAAGAACGGGTTGCTGGAAGATTTCGGCGTGGAATTAGACGAGCGCGGCAACGTCAAAGCCGGTAAGGACAAGATGACGAGCGTGCCCGGGGTCTTCACCGCCGGAGACATGACGCGCGGGCAGTCGCTGGTCGTCTGGGCGATCCACGAAGGCCGCGCCGCCGCGCGCGGAGCACATAGTTACTTGGTGCGGGCCGCGGAGAAGCCCTGAGGGGCTGATTCCGTTCAACGAAGCCGACCTTTCCTAATATTCACTGTGGAAATCGGCTTCGAATTCACTTCATCAGCCCTTCAGGGCTTTGGATTACAATATGAGAAATTACATTCTCGCTCTCGATCAGGGCACCACCGGATCAAGAGCTTTTTTATTTGATTCAAAAGGCGCGGTCGTTGCCAGTGCCTACCAGGAATTCCCGCAGTATTTCCCCAAGCCCGGCTGGGTGGAACACGACGCCGAGGAGATCTGGGCGTCCTGTGCCGCGGTCATCAAAGGCGTTTTACGCAAATCCCGCGTCTCGCCTCAAGCGATTGCCGCGATCGGTATTACCAATCAGCGCGAGACAACTGTGTTGTGGGACCGCAAGACGGGCAAGCCCGTCCACCGCGCGATTGTCTGGCAGTGCCGGCGCACGGCGGACATTTGCCAAGGGCTTAGGGCCAAGGGCTTAGAGCAATTGTTTCGCGAGAAAACGGGGCTGGTCATTGACGCTTATTTTTCCGGCACGAAGATCCAGTGGCTGCTGGACAATGTCAAAGGCCTGCGGCGCCGGGCAGAGAACGGCGAGATTTGTTTCGGCACAATCGACAGCTGGCTGATTTGGAAACTGACCGGCGGCGCCGCGCACGTCACGGACCCGACCAACGCCTCGCGCACGCTGATTTTCAGCATTCGTACGAAGAAATGGGACTCACAGCTTCTTAAAATTCTGAAAATTCCTCCCGCGATCCTGCCGCACGTGCAGAATTCGGGGTCGGTGTTCGGCCGTACAAGGGGGCAGAAAAATTCCGGCCGGCAATCCGGGTGGGAACAATCCGGGTCGGTCTGGTCCGGCCTCCCCTCCGGCATTCCGATCACGGCGGTCTTGGGCGACCAGCAGGCCGCGCTTTACGGCCAGGGCTGTTACGGGGCGGGCACGGTCAAAAATACCTACGGCACGGGGTGTTTCCTTGTCCTTAACACAGGCAGGAAATTGATTTACTCAAAGAAGGGATTGCTTTCCACGCTGGCCAGCGACGAGAAGGGCAAGCCGGTCTACGCGCTGGAAGGGTCCGTTTTTATTGCCGGGGCCGTGGTGCAGTGGCTGCGTGACCAGCTCGGCGTGATTAAAAGTTCCAGCCAGACGGAAAAATTTATTCAAGGGATCAAAGACACCCGCGGTGTTTACTTTGTCCCGGCCTTCGTCGGCCTCGGCGCGCCGTACTGGGACAGCGAGGCCCGTGGATTAATCTGCGGCCTCACGCGCGGGGCGAACGCGCGGCACATTGTACGGGCGGCTTTGGAATCAATGGCGTACCAGATCAAAGACGTGTTTGATTTGATGCAAGAGGAATCCGGCTGCAAAATTCGCGCCCTGAATGTCGACGGCGGCGCCTGCCGCAACGACTTTTTAATGCAATTCCAGGCGGACATCCTGGGTTGCCGGATCACGCGGCCTAAAATGATCGACTCGACCGCGCAGGGAGTGGCGTACTTAGCCGGCGTGACGATCGGCTGGTGGCAGGGCCAAAAAGATCTGGCCAAATTGCGCAAAACGGAACACACCTTTGTCCCGAAGATGCCCGCCGCCCGGCGCGACGAGCTCTACGCAGGCTGGCAACAGGCGGTGCGAAGGTGTCGTAATATTTTGTAGGGGCCAGCCTTGTGCTGGCCCTTGATCTTCTGGGCGGACACAAGGTCCGCCCCTACGTTTTTGTATTTTTATGCAACGCGACCTTTCCAAATTCACCCACGGCACTTACGACGTCCTCATTGTCGGCGGCGGGATCAACGGCGCGGCGATCGCGCACATGGCCGCGCTCAACGGTCTGAAAGTCGCTCTCCTTGAAAAAGGCGATTTCGCCTCCGGCACTTCGAGCAAATCCACCAAGCTGATCCACGGCGGACTGCGTTATCTGGAAACCTTCGATTTTGATCTGGTGCGGGAATCCTTGCGCGAGCGCGCCTTTTTATTGCGCGACGCGCCGCATCTGGTCAAGCCGCTTTCCTTCATCGTTCCTGTTTACCGCGGTGACCGCAAACCGCTGTGGATGATGCGCCTCGGGGTCTGGCTCTACGACCGGCTCGCCGGCAAATACACCATCGGCCTGCCTGCCGGGCAGGCAGGCAAACACCGTTTTATCCCCCGCGATGAATTGATCGGCTTGATGCCGGGATTAAAGGAAGAGGGGCTCCTGGGCGGAGTTTCATATTACGACGCGCAGATGGACGACGCGCGGCTTGTCCTGGAAAACGTGTTAAGCGCGCAGGTCCACGGCGCGCACGCGGCCAATTACGTGGAGGTGAGGTCTTTCCTTAAGAAAGATGGCCAAGCTGCCGGCGTGCTCGCCTTCGACACGGTCAGCGGGCGGGAATTCGAGATCTTTGCCCGCAAGGTCGTTTGCGCCGTTGGACCGTGGACGAACGTTTTGATGCGCGAGGAAGAAGGCAACGTGCCGCCTCTGGTGCGCACGACTAAAGGCATCCACGTTGTTTACCCCGGGAAGATCAGCGACCACGCGCTTTTGATCCCCACCTCAAAAGATAAACGCGTTTTTTTTATTATTCCCTGGATGGGGAATTCCCTGATTGGCACGACCGACACCGATTACACGGCCGACCCGGACGCGGTGGCCGCGGACCAGGAAGACATCGATTATTTGTTCCGGGAGCTGAACCGGGTATTTCCGGAAGGGACGTTCAGGAAAGAGCAGATCATTGCGGTCTTCGCCGGACTGCGGCCTTTGGTGCACAGAGAGGGAGAACCCGCGAAGATCTCGCGCAACCACGTCATCAAAGAAGCTTACTCCGGCATCATTTACGTGATGGGCGGCAAATACACCACCTACCGCAAGATCGCGGAGGATTGCCTGCGGGTTATCTTGCCGTCGCGAAAACCGGTGGACACGCGCGCCGGCTTCCCGGTCTTCGGCAGCGGGGAAATTACCGAAAGCGCGCAAGAGGTCGCCAAAGAAAATGGAGTGAATACCGGCGTCGTGCGGTATCTAATGGATCTTTACGGCACGCGCTACAAAGATGTCCTGCGGCTTACTCAAAATAATCCCGCCCTTAAAGAACCCCTGTGCGCGTGCTCGCCGGCCATCAAGGCCCAGGTCGTCTACGCCATCGAAACCGAAATGGCCGTCAAGGACGAGGACATCATCAAGCGCCGGCTGTCGCTTGTCTACCGCCCCTGCCGCAGTGGACAGTGCGTTCAAGAGATTCGGCAACGGATAGGGTGACGAAGCCCGTATCGGTTACGGAACAACGGTTACGTCAGAATATAAGGCCATTGCCGTAACCCAATGACGGGAAGAATTTTAAAGCAGTTCGATCTGGACGTTGATGAGCCCCTTGCGGGGGGAGGCGATTTGGGTGAAGGCCTGGCGGCTGAGATCTATCACGCGTCCTTTGCGGACGAATCTTTTATGAGGACCGCGGTCGTTGACGCGCACGATGACGGATTTGCCGTTGTCAAGATTGGTCACCTTGACCAATTGATGGAACGGCACGTTCCACATGGCCGCGGTCAGCTTCGTATCGTCGAAGATTTCGCTGTTGGCGGTGTGCTTGTTGATGCCAGGATCAAAACGGGAATACCATGACGCCTTGCCGAACTGGATACTTTTCATTTGCAGCGGAAACTCCGCCACCGGCGGCTGAACGCGGGCATAGAGCTGGCTATGCGAGAACATCCCGCCGCTAAACGCGATTAAGGCCAATACGATGATTTTATTCCTTTTCATAACCGTTACCTCTTCATGACATTGTCTTCAAAGATAACACATCTTTTCGTTTGCGCAAGGAGAAATATTTTTGGGCAAGTTCGTAAGTCGTTATTTTAGAGGAGGATATATCCTTGCCATGAAAACGCTTTCCTTTTCTGGAAAAATCATCCACAACGCTTCCCGAAACATCTTCTTGTCAAAGCGTTGGGGGGTGGATACACTATCGTCATGAACGTTCAATTGGTCCGCTCCAGGATAGATCATGCCGACCTGGCCAAACTCGCCAGGGAAAATTACGGGGAAATGATCAAAGGCGTTGTTGACGTGACCAGGGAAATTGTGGCCCTGGGGGGTGAACTGCACGCCGACGCCCGGGCCGCCCTGTTGCGGGACGGGTCCCGTCCCGGAGATGTTTGGGGATTTAATATTTATGTCGGGAAGCCGCGGCGGCAGAGGATGGATTACATTTCCTTTATCAATGTCCGGCCTTCCGCGGGTAACCGTTCCATGGAAGTCCAGGACCATGTCTTGCGCAAACGCATGCGCGACATTGTCGATTCACTGGTGGGATAAATGGCGGCGCTTCCTGGAGCGTTAAAACGAAATGTGGTGAAACGAAGTGTTGACAAAATATTACGAAATGTTATATTGAGCGAGGCTGCATTTACGGCATCCCTTCCTTAATAATCCTCAGACACTTTTAGCAAGTATTTTTGATGGCCAAGGCGATTTTATATTTGGAAGACGGCACCGCGTTTGAGGGTCAAGCCATCTCCAGCGACGGAGAAAGTGCAGGCGAGGTCGTCTTCAACACGGCCATGACCGGGTACCAGGAGATCCTCACCGACCCTTCCTACGCCGGACAGATCGTTGTGATGACGTATCCCTTGATCGGCAATTACGGCGTCAACGACGAAGACGCGGAGTCCGGCCATATCTACGTTAAAGGGTTCGTGGTCAAAGAGTTCTGCCGTCATCATTCCAATTACCGCGCCACCCGAAGCCTCATCGATTATCTCCAGGAAAACAAGATTTTAGCCATCGAAGGGGTCGATACCCGGGCCCTCACGCGGCATTTGCGCGTGCGCGGGGCCATGAAGGCCGTCATTTCGACCAAAGATTTTGATCCCCAAAGCCTGGAGCGTAAACTGCGGGCGCTGCCTTCCATGGAGGGCAGCGATTGGGTGAAAGAGGTAACGGTAAAAAAGAAGTATGTTTGGAATGCTTCAGGGGATGGGGGTCAGGGGACAGGGGTCAGGAAAGAACAAGCGACGAAGTACAAAGTCGCCGCGATCGATTGCGGTATAAAGCGCAACATCCTGCGCATTTTGGAAAGTTTGGGCTGTGAAGTGCACGTGTTTCCCGCCGGCGCGGGCGTCCAGGACATCAACGCCATCCATCCGGATGGCCTGTTCATTTCCAACGGCCCAGGCGACCCTGCCGCGGTTACTTCGGTCATTGAGACGGTCCGCCAATGCGTCGGGAAACTGCCGATCTTCGGGATCTGCCTGGGGCACCAGATATTGGGGTTAGCGCTCGGCGGTAAAACGTATAAATTGAAATTCGGGCACCATGGCGCGAACCATCCGGTCAAAGACCTGCTGGGCAACCGTATCGGGATCACCTCGCAGAATCACGGGTTCTGTGTCGACATGGGAAGTCTTTCCGCGGCGGATGTGGAGATGGTCGACATGAATTTGAACGACAAGACGCTCGAGGGGATGCGGCACAAAAAATTTCCGGTCCTTTCGTTCCAGCATCACCCCGAAGCCGCGCCGGGTCCGCGCGACGCGCAGTATTTGTTCAGGTATTTTATTGAAATGATGGAACACGCTAAGCAAAAGAAGAGTTAGAAGCAAGAAGTAAGAAACAAGAAGCAGAGAAAAGAGAGATAAAGAAGCAAGAATCAGAGAAATATAGAAAAATAACCCTGCCTTTTGTGGTTTTTGTTTTTTATCTTTGCTTCTTGTTTCTCTGCTTCTTGCATCTTTTAAGATATGCCCAAACGCACTGACATCAAGAAAATTCTGCTGCTCGGCTCGGGTCCGATCGTCATCGGCCAGGCGTGCGAGTTCGATTATTCCGGGACGCAGGCCTGCAAGGCGCTTAAAGAAGAGGGCTACGAGATCGTGCTGGTCAATTCCAACCCGGCCACCATCATGACCGACCCGGAATTCTCCGACCATACTTACATCGAACCGCTCACGCCGGAATTTGTCGAAAAGATCATTGAAAAAGAGCGCCCGGACGCGATTTTGCCCACGCTCGGCGGCCAAACGGCATTAAATCTCGCCATGAAGCTTTATGAAAACGGCGTTCTGCAAAAATATAACGTCAAGATGCTCGGGGCCGATTATGGGGTCATTAAAAAGGCCGAAGACCGGGAATGTTTCAAAGAAGCTATCCTTAAGATAGGCCTCGATGTCCCGCGCAGCGGTTTCGCGCACAACCTCGAAGAAGCGCGCGATGTGGCCAAAAAAATCGGGTTTCCCGTGATCGTGCGTCCGAGTTTCACGTTGGGCGGCACCGGCGGCGGGATCGTCCATAATATGGAAGAGCTCGAACGTATCGCGTCGCTGGGTCTTGAATGCAGCATGATCCACGAAATTTTGATCGAAGAATCCATTGAAGGCTGGAAAGAATATGAGCTGGAAGTGATGCGCGACAACAAAGATAACGTGGTCATTGTTTGTTCAATCGAGAATTTGGATCCGATGGGCGTGCACACGGGTGACAGCATTACGGTCGCCCCGGCGCAGACGCTGACGGACCGGGAATACCAGGACATGCGTGACGCGTCGATCGCCATCATCCGTGAGATCGGGGTGGAGACCGGCGGCTCCAATATCCAGTTCGCGGTCGACCCCGTCGACGGGCGGATGGTCGTCATCGAGATGAACCCGCGGGTCTCGCGCAGTTCCGCTTTGGCGAGCAAGGCCACGGGGTTCCCCATCGCCAAATTCGCGGCGAAACTGGCCGTCGGGTACTCTCTGGATGAAATCCAAAACGACATCACCCGGGAGACGCCGGCGTCTTTTGAGCCGGCGATCGATTATTGCGTGGTCAAGGCCCCACGGTTTACGTTCGAGAAATTTCCCGAAGCTAAAGATATTTTAGGCGTGCAGATGAAATCCGTCGGGGAAACGATGGCCATCGGCCGCACGTTCAAGGAAGCCCTGCAAAAGGCCCTGCGCGGACTTGAGATCGGTCACACGGGTCTGGACAATAAACTCGACTACAAAACGATCCCGGATGAAAAAGTCCGCCAGCGCCTGGAAGAGCCCAACGCCTCGCGGATTTTTTATGTCAAATACGCGCTGCAGAAGGGCTGGCCGGTCGAAGAGATCGCGCGCCTGAGCAAGATCGACGTGTGGTTCATTGCGCACATCGCGCAGATCTGGGATTTCGAGAAGGAATTGATGGCCGCGGTCAAGAAACAGGGGACCCTTCCCGTCGAGTTGTTGCGCAAGGCCAAGGAATACGGTTTCAGCGACCCGCAATTGGGGCGTATCATGGATCTGCGCGACACCGAGGTCAGGGCGCTGCGCAAAAAAGAGGGCATTGTGGCGACCTTCAAGCTGGTCGACACCTGCGCGGCGGAGTTCGAGGCGTACACGCCGTATTTTTACTCGACCTATGAGAGCGAGGACGAGGCCATCCTGCAGATCCGGAAGCTTTCCGGCACGGCTAAAAAGAAACGGATCATGATCCTGGGCGGCGGGCCCAACCGCATCGGCCAGGGGATCGAGTTCGATTATTGCTGCGTACACGCCTCCTTTGCCTTGAAATCTTTGGGGTACGAAACGATCATGGTCAATTCGAACCCGGAGACGGTCTCCACCGATTACGACATTTCCGACCGGTTGTATTTCGAACCGCTCACCTTCGAAGACGTGATGAATATTGTGGACGTGGAAAAGCCCGACGGGGTCATTGTGCAGTTCGGCGGGCAGACGCCGCTGAATTTAGCGCAACGTTTGCACGAGGCCGGGGTGCCCATTGTCGGTACCAGTGTCGCGTCTATCGAATTGGCGGAAAACCGCGAGAAATTCGCCGGGCTGGTCCAGTCCCTGAAGCTGACGCAGCCGGCCAACGGCTCGGCCCATAACGTTGAAGAAGCGGTGAAGATCGCCCGGCAGATCGGNNAATGCCGGCATCCATTCGGGCGATTCGGCCTGCGTCCTGCCGCCGACGACGATCGGCGAGGCCCTTCTGGAACAGATCAGGGAAACCACCCGCAAGATCGCCAGGGCCATCAACGTCGTCGGCCTTATGAACATCCAGTTCGCTGTCAAAGGGCGGACCCTTTATGTCCTTGAGGTCAACCCGCGCGCCTCGCGCACGGTCCCTTTTGTGAGCAAAGCTACAGGAATTCCGCTGGCCAAGATCGCGGCCCAGGTCATGGTCGGTGAACCCTTGTCAAAATACCGGCTTTCGTATAGACTCATTGAGCAGTTAAAGCATGTTTCGGTCAAGGAATCGGTGCTGCCTTTTTCGCGGTTTTCCGGCGTAGATATTGTGTTGGGCCCGGAGATGAAATCGACCGGTGAAGTGATGGGCATCGGCGCGACGATCGGCGAGGCTTTTGCCAAGTCGCAGATCAGCGCCGGCCAGAAGCTGCCGACGGAAGGCAAAATCTTCTTAAGCGTGCGTGATGAAGACAAGCGGGAGATCGTGTCGGT
>DPIG01000048.1:0-178 GCA_003522725.1 Candidatus Omnitrophota bacterium | reverse complement strand
CGGCATTTCCACGTATGACGGCCGCAACGTCCACATCGTTAAAAATTCCGGACTGGTCGCGGACGCCTTTGACGAACGGTCCATGCGGGAACTTAAGGGCCAGTCGGCCATCGGTCATTGCCGCTATTCGACGACGGGTTCCAGCAACGTCAAGAACGCCCAGCCCTTTCTGGCCACG
>DPIG01000081.1 GCA_003522725.1 Candidatus Omnitrophota bacterium | reverse complement strand
CCAAAACAGTTTTACGCCCCTCCTCCAGCCCGAATTCTTTGAGAAGTCCCGCTCTCTCCATTCCCATGACCGGCGCGTGCGAAGGACACCCGGTCCAAACAACATTGTCGCCGCGCAAATATTCCCGGCTTTGGGCAAAACTGATCGCCACCTTGCTCACCGCTCCGGCTAAAATCGCGTTGGCCTTGCCCGGGAGGACATTTTGTTCGTGGATCAGCGTTGGCCGGCGGGAGAGGACCGCGGCCAGCACGACCGGGAACGACCCGTAGCCTCCAAAACCCGCCACCGCGTCGATTTTGTATTTTCTTAAAAAACCGCCGGCGGCGAAGGTCCCTTTTAAATACAGCCACTGCGTGCGGGGCAATTCCCACGGGCGCGTAAAATTCATCCCGCGCAGTTCAAGTTCATCGAAAGGAAATCCGGCCCGGGCGATACGTTCTTTCCAGACGTTGAACGCGCCCGCGAAGCGTACCTCACATTTTCTTTTCTGAAGCTCCCGGGCGACTTTTAACGCCGGGATCACGTGGCCGCCGGAACCGCCCGTGGCGATTGTGATATTCATTGGTCCTGGATCCGTGAAATGTTCAAGAGCAACCCGACCGAGATCATATTAAAGATCAGCGCGGAGCCGCCATAACTGATAAAAGGAAGCGGCAGTCCTTTCGTTGGCATGGCGCCGATGCTCACCCCGATATTGACGACCGTTTGTAACCCCAGCATCGCCACGATCCCCACGGCGAGGTAATAACCGAAGGGGTCCGTGACGCGTTTGGCCAGGCGCGCGCCCTGCCAGATAAAAATCACGAACATCGAAATGACGGCCAGTGTCCCGGCCAGGCCAAGCTCTTCGCCGATAATGGAAAAAATGAAGTCGGTGTGCGCGGCGGGCAGATAAAAAAGTTTTTGCGCGCTTTTCCCCAACCCGACCCCGAAAAGCCCGCCGGAACCAAGGGCTATTTGCGACTGGGTCAGCTGGAACCCTATCCCCTTGCTATCCTCCCACGGATTCAAGAACGCCACAATACGCGCCCAGCGGTAAGGCACGTGGACAACAAGGACGTATAAAAATGGCATGGCCGCCAATGCCAAAAGCCCGATATGACCGAGCTTGCCGCCGGCCACATACAACAGGATGACGACCATGCTCGCCATCAGCACGCAGTTGCCCAGGTCCGGCTGCTTGATGATCAAAAGACACATCACGCCCAGGATCATGATCGGCGGCAAAAAGCCGTTCCAGAACTCGCTGACCTTCGTTTGTTTGCGGGCCAAAAAATCCGCCATATAAACAAGCATGGCGAGTTTAGCGAATTCCGAGGGCTGGAAGCTCAATACGCCGACCTTGAACCACCGCCGCGCGCCGTAGCTGGCCTTTCCGATCCCCGGGACCAGGACCAGGACCAGAAGGATCACCGCACAAATAATGAGCGGCTTCGCCCACGGGCGCAGGTCCCGGTAATCGACGGCCATCACGCCGCCGGCGAGGATCAGTCCAATAAAGAGGAAAAATAAATGCCGGTTGAGAAAATAGGCCTTGTCCCCCAGCTCCCTCATCGCGTAGACACCGCTGGAACTGTAGATCATGATCGTACCAATACAGATAAATAGTGTGGCCAGGACCGCGATGGATAAACGGATTTCACGCATGGGCAGGCAGGCTGTGGACGAGCTCCTTGAAACAGCGTCCTCTTTCTTCGTAATTGGAGAACATATCAAAACTCGCGCACATCGGACTTAAAAGCACATTATCCCCTTTTTGGGCGATCGCGCTCGCCCGCGCCACGGCATCGGGCAACGTGGCACATTCTTCCAGAGCGACGACGGGTCCGAAGGTCTTTTTTAATTTCGCCCTGGCCTCGCCGATAATGATCATCTTTTTGACCTTCCGGCGGACGAACGGCGCCACAACGGAGAAGTCGATATTCTTGTCGCGGCCCCCGCAGATCATAATGACGGGAGCGTTGAGCCGCTCCAGCGCCCAGATCGCGGCCTGGGCGGTCGTGGCTTTCGAATCGTTGATAAAATTGACCCCTTCAATCTGGCGCACCAGCTCCAAGCGATGTTCCACCCCTTTAAAATTCCGGAAGACGCGCGCGCAAACGTCATCTTTGATGCCCAAGATGTTCGCCACCTCCCGCGCGACGGCAAAATTCGGGTTCGGCGCCACACCGGCCAACGCCGGCGGCGCGGCGTTAAAAAAACGTACCTGCGCTTTTAGCCGCGGCGCCAGGTCCTTTAATCCCTGGTCCTGAAAATTCAGGACCGCATAATCTTGAGCGTCCTGATTCAAGAAAATCCTTTTCTTGGCGTCGAAGTATTCCTGAAAATCCTTATGGCGGTCGAGATGGTTCTGGTTGACGTTCAAAACAACCGCGATGTACGGCTTGAATCCGCGGACGCCCGGAGTTCCCGGCGCGGCAACTGTTTCCAACTGGAACGAACTGGTTTCCAGGACGACGAGATCCTTCCCGTCCAGATCCAAAACCTGCCCGGAAAACGGCGCGCCGATGTTGCCGCACAGAAGCGAACGCCGGCCAGCGGCTTCCAATAGCTGGTGGATCAAAGTCACGACCGTTGTCTTGCCGTTACTGCCGGTGACCGCGATGACCGGTTTGGAACAGAACTGGAATGCGAATTCGATCTCGCCAAGTACCAAAATATTTCTCGCCCGCGCCCAGGAAACCGCTTCGCTGTTATGCGGTACACCGGGACTTAAAACGACAAAATCGCTGTCCTCAATAAAGGCGCGGGTATGCCCCCGGAATTCGCAAGCCACCTTGTGCTGTTTGGCCCACTGCCGGAAATCTTCGGACACGGCATCCTCGCCGGCCTTGTCGGAAATCTTTGCCTTACCGTCCAAACGGGCCACCAGTTTGGCCAAGGCCATTCCCGTGCGCTGCGCTCCAAGAATCGTTACTGTTCTATTTTCGAGATCCATTAACGGATTTTCAACGTCATCAGGGTGATGATGACCAGGATGATGGAAATGATCCAGAAACGCACAATAATCTGCGGTTCCTGCCAGCCCGAGAGCTGCAGATGGTGATGCAGCGGGGACATTTTAAAAATTCTTTTGCGCCGTAACTTGAAGGAAACGATCTGCAGGATCACCGACAACGCTTCAATGACAAAAACGCCACCCATGATGACCAAAAGCAATTCCTTCTTTATAATGACCGCGATCATCCCCAGCGTCCCGCCCAGCGACAACGAACCGACGTCCCCCATGAAAACGGACGCGGGCGGACAATTGAACCAGAGGAATCCCAGACTGGCCCCCAAAATGGCGGCGCACACCACGGTGAGTTCTCCCGCCCCGGGGACGAAGGGGATAAAAAGGTATTCACTGAACTGCGCGTGGCCGGTGATGTAGCTAAGGATCGCCAACGTCAGACTCACCATCATGACCGAACCGATCGCGAGCCCGTCAAGGCCGTCGGTCATGTTGACGGCGTTCGAGGTGCCCACCACCACCAGCGCCACAAACGGGACGTAAAAGATACCCAGGTCCCAGATAATACTCTTCAAAAACGGCACGTCCAGCTTCGTTGAGGTTCCGGGATGGAAATAAATGTAGGACCCGACGAAGCACCCCAGCAAGATTTCCCAAAGCAGTTTCGTGCGTTTGGGCAAACCGCGTTTGGGGCCGCGGCGGGTCAGCTTGACGTAATCATCCACGCCGCCGAGGACCGCCAGATACACGCCGGTGAACATCGTCAAAAGGACATAATGATTTCCTAAATCGGCCCAAAGGGCGACCGAGATCACGATCGACGCCAGGATGAAGATCCCGCCCATCGTGGGCGTCCCTTGCTTGGAGTGCTGGAACTTGTCGAGGTCGGGGGCGTCATCGCGCTTGGCGATCTCGCGAATTTTAAATTCCTTGAGCTTGCGGATGAACCACGGCGCCAGGATAACGCACAGGACGAACGTCGTCAAGCCGGCCATCGCGGCCCGGAACGTAATATAACGGAAAATGTTGAACCCGAAGAAAACGTCCCGTAACCCGGACAAATAATAAAACATCGTAACCTCTGCTTAAAATTTCTTGCTCAAATGACGATGCAAAAATTCGACGACCCGCTCCATCCGCATCCCGCGCGAGCCCTTGACCAAGACGATATCTCCCGGCCGGCAGAGCTTTTTAAGCCGTTCAGGAACCCCCGCGATGCTGGCGTGGTGGAACACGTCGATACTCCGGTTGCCTTGCCGGATACGGCCGGCGGCGTGCCTGGAAAACTTTCCCACCGTGATGGCGACATCCGTCGTGGAACGGGCGATCCAGCGGCCCTTTTCCCGGTGTAACGGCGTGCTTCGCGCGCCCAGCTCCAGCATATCCGCTGTGATGAAAATCTTTTTTCCCTTCGCCCGCAAGGCGTCCAGCGTCTTGAGGGCGTTACGCACCGACACCGGATTGGAGTTATAGGTATCGTCGATGATGGTGACGCCGCCGATTGCCCGCACCTGCTGGCGATGGCCGCCGAAGGCCAGCTTCTCAAGCGCTTTTTTGATCTCGCGGTCACTGACCCCGAACAAGCGCCCGCAGGCAATCGCCGCCAGCGCGTTGTACACATAGTCCGGCGCGGGTGTATTTAATATAAATCCATGACCGTCGACATGGAAACAAGTTTTTCGATTATTTTTTACGCGGATCTGCCGGGCTTGTAAATCGGACTTTCGTTCGATCCCGCAGGTAAGGATTCCCGGGCGTTTTTTTTCGCCGCGGATTTTGCGTAAATACGGATCGTCGTTATTGAAAATGACATGCCCCTTCGCGCCGATGCCGCGGAAGATCGCGGATTTTTCCTTATACACTCCCGATCTGTTCTTGAGCCCTTCGAGGTGAGATTCGCCGATGTTGGTTAAAACCGCGACGCTCGGCCGGGCGATTCCGGCGAGCCATTCGATCTCGCCGGGGTTGTTGGTCCCCAGCTCAATAACCAGCGCGTCATGGCAGGGCTTTAACCCCAGCACCGTCAGGGAAACACCGTATTGATTGTTCAAAGTCCTCTCGTTTTTGAGCACCTTGAACTTTGATCCCAGCACGGCGGCGATCATGTCTTTGGTGGTCGTTTTCCCGGCGCTGCCGGTAACAGCGATGACGGGGATATCAAAACCCCTGCGGTACGCGCCGGCGATCTGCCCCAGGGCCACGGCCGTATCCTTGACGAGGATAACCGGCAGATCGGCCGCGCCGGATATTTTCTCCGACACAACTAACAGCGAAGCGCCTTTACGCACGGCCCGCGCGATGAAACGGTGTCCATCAAGATTCTTTCCGCGGATGGCGACAAAGACGTTGCCGCGCTTAAGCGTGCGGGAGTCGATCGAAACACCGTTGAAACGCCGCGATCCGCCGCGGCCGTGAATCAATGTGCCATCGGTCGCCGTCAATATCTGGTCGAGGGTCATCATTTCAAATATTTCTCTACAATCTTGCGTTCATTAAAGGGAACCGTTTTATCCTTGAAGATCTGGTAATCTTCGTGCCCCTTGCCCGCGATGAGGACGATATCACCGGCGACGGCCATGGCGATGGCCGTCGCGATGGCCCTTTCCCTGTCCGCGACGACCTGGTAATTGTCTGTGGAAAACCCGAGGATGATCCCGGAGATGATCGATTGCGGGTCTTCACTGCGGGGGTTATCCGTCGTCACGATGACAATGTCCGAGAGCTGTCCGGCCACCCGTCCCATTTTCGGACGTTTGGTCTTGTCGCGGTCCCCGCCGCAGCCAAAAACCGTGATGATCCGCTTGGGTTTGATCTTGCGCAGCGCCTCCAGGACGTTTTTTAACGCGTCCTCGGTATGCGCGTAATCGACGAACACGGCGAACCCTTTGGGGCTTTCGATACGATCCAGCCGTCCGGGCACGTGCTCGAGGCGCGCGATCCCGCGGCTGATCGTCTCCGGCGACACCCCCTCGTTAAGACAAACCCCGACCGCGGCTAGGATGTTGTACACGTTATGCACTCCGATGAGCTTGGTCTCGATCTTGAGCGACTGCCCGTCGGCGCGCACCGTAAAATGACTTTTGTGCACGCTGGTTTTAATATCTTCGGCACAAACATCCGCTTCGCCCAAAATACCATATTTCACCACGCGGGATCTCGTCAACGAAACCAGTTTCGCCCCGCAGGGATCATCGATGTTGATGACACTGACCGCTCGCGGAGAAAGGTCCGTGAACAGACGCGCCTTGGCCAAAAAATAATTGTCCCGGGTGCGATGATAATCCAGGTGATCGCTTGTCAGATTTGTAAATACGGCGGTCTTGAAATCGATGAGGTCGACCCGCCCCTGGTCGAGCCCGTGCGAGGAGACTTCCATCACGCAGTATTCGATATTCTTTTGCGCGAGGCCGGCGAGAAACTGCTGGTTCTCCACGAGGCTGGGGGTGGTATTTTTCGATGGCAGGACTTTTTTCCCGATCCGGTAATTGACGGTCCCCATGACGCCGCAGGTCTTGCCCGCTTCCCTTAAAATGGATTCAACGAGATAGGTGATCGTTGTCTTGCCGTTGGTACCGGTTACGCCGATCGATTTTACTTTAGAGGAAAGCGGGCCGTAGAACCGGCGTGTCACCTCGTGCAGGAATTTGTGCGGATCATCAACTTGCAAAAATAAAACACCCTTGTGCTTTTCTGCCGGTGGATGGCTTGAGGCGACCACACGCGCGCCCTTTTTGATGGCCTCGTCAATAAACTGCGTCCCATCCTGCTTGCTCCCTTTGAGGGCAACGAACAAGCTGTCTTTCCCGGTTGTCCGGGAATCGCAGCTGATGGCCGCAATCCGTCGGGAAGATTCCTCCCACAGGCCAAAGGTTCCCTCCCCGCGGGAAGCCTTTGGCCGCGGGGAAGAACCTCTCGGCCCTCGAGGGGGGGGGCCGTCGCAGATGTCCTTTAACAATTCTTTCAGAAGCATTAACCGGAGCTCTCCAGGTATTTAAGGGCGTTCTCGATGACTTCCTTGAAAACAGGGGCGCACACCGTGCCCCCGAAATACGCGGGGTGCGGTTCGTCCATGATCACGATCGCCGCCAGGCGCGGGTCATCAGCCGGGGCGAACCCCGCGAAGGTGGCGTAATATTTCCCTTCGGCATACGCGCCGCCGATCACTTTGCGCGAAGTCCCGGTTTTTCCCGCGACCCTCATCCCCTTGATCTGCGCCTTCTGGGCCGTACCGTGCTCAACCACGCCGACTAAAATCTCTTTAACCCGCCGGGCCGTTTCCCCATCGATAACATGCTCGGCCAGGACCTCGCCTCCAAACGATTTGACGACGTGCCCCTGTTTGTCCTGGATATATCTTACCACAAACGGCTGCACATACGTCCCGTTATTGGCCACCGTCGCCATCATGCCTAAAAGCTGTAAAGGCGTGACCGTTACCTCATAGCCGATAGGGACCGCGCCGATACTGGTCCTGGACCAGCGCGAAGGGTCTTTGAGCCATCCTTTGACTTCGCCTTTGAGATCGATCCCCGTGGGCACGCCGAAACGGAATTTTTTCGCGTACTGATAAATGGTCGGTCCGCCAAGTTTTTGGGCTATTTTAGCCACGCCGATGTTGCTGGAAACGCTGAAGACTTCGGTGAAGCTAAGCGTCCCGTGCGGGTGATGGTCGGTCAAAATGTTCGTGGCGATCTTGTATTTGCCGTTCTCGCAAAAGATCTTGTCGCTCTCCGTGAATTTCCCTTCCTGCAGCGCGGCGGCGGCGGTCACCACTTTAAAGACCGACCCCGGCTCGTAAACGTGACTGACCGCCCGGTTGGTGCGGCTCTCCGCGCCGCTGTCGGCATAATGCTCCAGGTCGTACGTCGGCTGGTTGGCCAACGCGAGGATGGCGCCCGTGCGCGTGTCCATCACGATGATCGTGGCGGATTTCGCGTTATACTTTTCGCGGGCCTGCGCCAGGGCGCGTTCGGCGATGTACTGGATGGTCTCATCGATGGTCAAGACGAGATTAAGGCCGTCGCGGGCGGGCAGAAAATTATTGTCGAGCAACAATTCCGTCAGGCGCGCGTCGCGCATCACGCGCATCCAGCCGGGCTTGCCCTTTAATTCCTTGTTGTAATAAAGTTCAAGCCCTTCCAGACCGTTATTGTCGATGTCGGCGAACCCGATCACGTGGGCGGCCAGCGCGGCACCGGGATAAAATCGCTTACTTTCCTTACGAAAACCCAAGCCTTTGAGCTTGAGTTTCTGTATCTTTTCGAAAGTTTCCTGCGGCAACTTTCGTTTTATCCAGACGAAATATTTGTCTTTGTCCAGATTGGCGGACATCGCATCCGGACCAACACCCAGTATCCCGGAAAGGTGTTCCAGGGCGAGTTGCTTGTCGGCTTCGGACATCATTTTGGGGCTTGCGAACAGCGAATAGACCGACACGTTAAAGGCGACGGGACGCATCTTGCGGTCGTAGATGGTGCCGCGGACGGGTTCGAGTTCGACGAGGTGACGGTGCTGCTTTGCCGCGAGGTTGGTGAGATAACCGGAACGGAAGGTCTGAATCAATACGAGCTTAACGACGAAAACGCCCAGGCAGGCGATGAGTATCAGAAATACAAGGCTGAATCGAAGGACATGACGTCGGCTTTCCACACTCCTGCTCTTTCTCCTACTCCCTGATCCTCGCCTCCGCCTGTGTCGCGAAGGATAATAAACTCGCCAAAATGTTCGGCTTTTGTTCGACCGGCAACGCCTGTTCCAAATCATTATTGCCGATCATGTCCCCGTTGGCGGCGACGTAGATGATGTCGTTGCCGCCGGCAAATTGCATACCCGAATGTTCGCTCAACAGTTTATCCCCGAGATGATTCGCCGATTTTAATTTGGATATCGCGTAAAACGTGCCGCCGTTTTTGTCAATCAGGTCTTTGATCCGGGCTTCCTTGCGCTGCCCCTGATAAGCCAGATCAACAATCTGCATCTGCAAATGGATATAGACCAGGATAAGGAAGGTCGTCGAAAATGTGTATCTCATAAACCGGACTAAACTCATGGGACCCTGGTCCTTTCTCGAGCGTGTTTCAGACCGTGCGTTCGGCTATTCTTAACCGGGCGCTTCGGGCGCGCGGATTTTCCTGACATTCTTTTTCGCCGGGGCGCAAAGGTTTCTTGACGACCAGTTTCACCTTGCCGTCCCTGGCCCAGTCACGAAACTGTTGTTTGACGATCCTGTCTTCCAGCGAATGAAACGCGATAACGGCGATACGCCCGCCGGGGGCCAGCAGATCAACGCACTTCTTTAAAACGACGGCGATACTTTCCAGCTCGCGGTTGACCGCGATGCGGACCGCTTGAAATGTCCGTGTGGCCGGATGGATCCGCTCGCCCCTGCCTCTGGGAGATGGCACCGCTTTCAAAACAACCTCCCTTAGATCAGCGGTTGTTTCGATGGGGCGCATCGCGCGCTGACGCACGATCGTCCGGGCGATACGGTTATGCCAGCGTTCTTCACCATAATCGCGCAGGATCACGGCGAGCTCTTTCTCCGGCAGAGAATTGACCAATTCAAACGCCGAAACCGGATTGCTCTGGTCCATACGCATGTCCAGAGGGCCCTGCGCCTGAAAACTAAAACCTCTTTGCGGGTCGCCCAGTTGAGCGCTGGAGATCCCCAGGTCCAAAAGGATCCCGTTGACCTTCGTGATTCCCAACTCACTCAAAATAGTGTCCAGATCCCGAAAATCTCCCTGCACAAAATAAGTTTGCTCAACGTACGGCCGCAATCTTTCTTTGGCCGTATCCAATGACCGCTGATCTTTATCGATGCCGACCAGCCGCCCGCGCGGACCTATTCTCTTGAGGATGGCTTCGGCGTGTCCGCCAAGGCCAAGCGTGCCATCGACCATCACGTCATTTTCTTTTGGGTTCAAAAATTCCATGACTTCCTCAAGCATGACCGGGATATGGTTCGTTTTGGTTTCGTCCATGCTTTTTCCCGGTTGTTCAATGACAAGTTCCGTGAACGTCCCTCACAAAGGGAGCCCATCGGCGGCACCGCCTTGCCCTAAAGATTCAGCAGATTTTCCGCGATCTGCTCAAATGATCCGCTGGAATTGGCGTAGAACTGCTCCCAGGTTTTCTTGTCCCAGATCTCGATCCGGTTCGAAACGCCGATCAAAACCGTGTCCCGTTTGATGCCGGCGTAATCTTTCAGGTATTGAGGGACGATAAACCGCCCCTGCTTGTCGGGGATCACATCCACAGCCCCCGAGAAAAACATCCGGTTGAAACTGCGCGTTTCCTGTTTGGTGAACGACGCGCTTTTGAACTTCTGCTCCTGGACGCGCCACTCTTCTTCGCTGAACATAAAAATGCATTTGTCCAGGCCGCGCGTGAGCAGGAACCGCTCGATCCCGCATTCTTTGCACGTAACCCGGAACCTGGAAGGGAGAATAAGCCTTCCCTTGCGGTCTATACTGTGTTTGTATTCGCCGTAAAACATCGCGTCTTTCCAGGTTACCCCCACTGATTTACCTCACTTCGTTCGGCAAATCAAAACGCGGGGGTTTGTTCACCGAATGTGAATAAACCACTTCACTCCACCACATGCCACTTTGATTCACAATATAGTCCCCGGCATGGGTATTGTCAACAACATTAGTGACAAAATTCTGCAAAGCAGTATTATTGGACAAAAAAAGACAGACTCCGTCTCTGGAGAGAAACATACAGAAGACGACGACTATGGAAGGGTATTTACTTGAGAAAGAATGCGCTGTGTCCGTACGTGGTCATCGCGCAACTGCGCGATGAATCGCTCGCGGGAATCGAACCTTTTTTCTTCGCGGATCTTTTGGACAAATTCGACGATGATCTCTTGATTGTACAAACTGCGGTGGAAGTTAAAGATGTGAGTTTCGAGATGAACACGGTCATTTTTCTTAAATGATGGCCGCTGTCCGATATTGGCCATCCCGGCGCAGGTCTTTTCACCGATACGGACCCGCACGGCATACACGCCCAAAGGCGGGATCACGCCGTTTTGAATCAGCATGTTGGCCGTTGGGAATCCTAACTCTTTCCCCCGGCCGTCACCGCGCACGACCGTTCCCATGACGGAAACCCCGCGCCCCAAAAGCCGGGCGGCCTGGGTCAATTTACCCGCGCCGATCAACTGCCGGATCATCGAACTGCCAATCTTCTTTTTTCCGGCCTTGACCGCGCCGACGACCCTCACCTTGAATCCATGTTTTGTCCCCGCTTGCTGAAAATACTCCAAGGTGCCTCCCCGGCGCTGACCGAACCGAAAATCATCTCCAACATAAATTTCCCTGGGGGAGATACGGGCAACGATGTAGCGGCGGATAAATTGTTCCGGGGACAACCGGGCGAAACGACGGGTGAAATGAACGACGATGCAACTTTTCACGCCAAGCCCTTCGATGAGTTTCAGCCGGTGAGGAAGGGAAACGATATACGGCAGGCCCAATTCCGGACGAAGGACGTGCACCGGATGCGGCCAGAACGTCATCACCAGAGGTTCTGCCCCGATTTGTTTTGCCCGGCGGATAGCCCCCTGGATCAAAGCCTGGTGCCCGCGGTGCACGCCGTCAAAAACACCGATGACCAGCACGGTGTTTCGGGATGTCTTTTTAAACTTTCCAATTCCGTATATGACGTTCATCGATTTCTTCAAGGTCCACGGCCTCTGCGATATGAAACGGCCCTACTTTCGTCCGTTCGATCTGCGTGATACACGCCCCGCAGCCGAGCTTTTTCCCGACGTCCTCCGCAATCTGACGCACATAAGTCCCTTTGGAGCACTCCAGATAAAATTGTACCAGAGGAGGACTGAAGTCTTTGAGCTCAAGAGAATGGATTTTGATGGGACGCGCCTGCCGCTCGATGGCGATGCCTTTTCGGGCCAGCTGGTATAATTTCTTCCCCTGGACTTTCACGGCAGAGACCATCGGCGGGACCTGCTCCGTTTCGCCCGCGGATTTCCTGAAGACCTCTTCCATCTGCCCGCGCGTGATGTGCTCGTAAGGCAACCGCGCAAGCACCTTGCCTTGAATATCCGCGGAATCCGTCGCCGTTCCAAGGATCAGCGTGGCCCGGTAGGCCTTGTCCATGTCCACGAACTGATTGAACAGCTTGGTGGATTTTCCCAGAAGAACAACAAGGACACCCGTGGCCAAAGGGTCCAGCGTCCCCGCGTGGCCAACCTGCTGCATCCGGAACTTCCGGCGCACATGCTGGACCACGTCATGCGAGGTGATCCCCATGGGTTTATTGACGACCAGAATCCCTTCGATCATCCGCGTTTGCCTGGGGGATATGTTTGCCTGCTTCATGTCTTACGCCCGTAAAAGTTTTCCGATCCGGCCAAGAAAAATATTCCTGGCCGCTTTCATCCCCTTGTCAATGCTGCAGCCGCTGGCCCTTTTGTGGCCGCCTCCGGAAAAATCGCTCGCCAGCTTCGCCACATCGAATTTGCTGGAAGACCGTAAATTGATGCGCGTTTTCTTCGCTCCATCCTCCGTAAAAATCACAAAGACGTCGACCCCGTGCATGGCGCGCAAAAATTGGAATATCGTATCACGCAAGTCAAATTGTTTCGAGAATTTCGCCAATATGGCGCGGGACAATTCGACGCACACGACCCTGCCGCCGTAAAGGACGTCAAAACGACTGATCAATTTCGTAAATTCCTTGAGATCTTTGTAGGGGATCGACGCGTAGACCTTGCGGTAGATGTCCGTTATGGAAAAATTGAACCGCATCAGGTCCGCGCAGATCGCGTGCGTCCGGGCGGTCGTATTCTCGAACCGGAAAGACCCCGTGTCCGTCATCAGCCCGACGTATAGATTAAACGCCAGATCTTTAGTCAGCGCGTGCCCGGCCTCTTTAAATAACAGATACAAGACCTCCGCCGTGGACGACGCCTTGGGCTCGACCAGGTTGATATCCCCGAAAAAATCGTTGGTGACATGGTGGTCGATATTGATGACGGGCGTTCCCGGAGAAATGAGTTTTTGCACCTTGCCGATGCGGTCCAGTTCGCCGCAATCGAGGATAATCGCCGCGTCACAGGCGGGATGACGACTCCGCGCGTATCCATTGATCCATCGTGCCCGGGGCAGAAAAGCGAGCCGTTGGGGCGCCGGTTCTTCGTTGACGATATGCACCTCTTTTCCCAAGGCACGCAAAAAAATAGCCGTGCTCAATTCCGACCCAAGCGCGTCCGGGTCGGGGTTGACGTGCGTCGAGACAAGGAAGCTTTTATGCTTTCGCAGCGCGCTTAGGACTTTTTCCCGTGTCGTCATGGTGGATCTCCGTTAAGGTTTGCTCGACCCGCGCGCTGAATTCAGCGGAACGATCGTATATAAAATGAAACTCGGGGGTATAGCGCATCTTGACGTTCCCGCCGACATACCGGCGGATGATCCCCGCGGCGCTCTCCAGCGCCTTCTTCGCCGCTTCAGCCGCGGAATGATCCCCTAGCGAACTGAAATATACTTTCGCCGTCCTTAAGTCCCGGCTGGCCTCAACGCGCAGGACCGTCACAAACTGCAACCGCGGATCTCCCAGCTCCTGGTGAACGACCCGGCTGATCTCCTTCTTTATCTGTGCGTTAACCCTGTCAATACGGTCCATCCGTGCTCCTTTTCAAGCCGCCTTAACTTTGCCGACGAGCGCCGCGGCGGCAGCCAGTTGTTGTCCGCGGTCCCTCACGCGCCCGTCGATTTTCATAAACAAAACTTTTTCCAGAATTGCCCCTATCTTTTCCCCGGGGCTGACTCCCAGACGTTTTAAATCCTCGCCGTCAATGTCAACCCGCATCCCGGCGTCATAATGAAGATACCGGCCGATACGCTCTGTCACTCTCTTTTGTAATGTCCGAACCCGCAGATACACGACCGCGTCCTGATGAAGCGGCCTTAAAATTCCATATACCCGGCTTCGGGACAATCCGGGCGCGGCCAATTTACGTAAAATATTTTTGCTCCGGGCGGCCTGCAGGATGCTTTCTCTTTCTTCCTTCCGGAAAGGAAATTTCCGCAGAAACGCCTGCAGCCCGGCGCCGCTCATGGGTTCAGTGACCGCCATCAGATGGATGAACCAGCGGGCGCAAACAATATCCCCGGGTATCCGGCTTAACCGCGGCTGGATTTGTTCCAATAACCGAAAATCCGTTTTCAACGCGGCGTCAACGATCCTTAAAGCCCCCAGGGCCTTCAGCCGCGTCAGATGCTGCTGTGGCCGCGCCTCCGCGAGCATTTTCTTGAACTCGGTAAAATACCGCGGCGGCTTGACGTTGTCAAAGACTTTTTCCTCCCGCAGGCAGGCCGGCCGCAAGGCCTGTTTCAAAAGCCCGAGTGTCCAGGGCTCGATATGAAAACACAAACGCTGCTCAAAGCGTACCGCCCGCAAAATGCGCGTCGGATCGTCGATGAAACTGCGTTGGTGCAGCACCCGGATCTTCTTCTCCCGCAGATCCGGCAACCCTCCGAACTCATCGACCAGTTGTCCCCAGCCGTCCTTATTCAAACAAACGGCCATCGCGTTAACGGTAAAATCCCGGCGGAAAAGGTCGTCTTTAAGCGTCCCCGGACGCACCCCGGGTAAAGCTCCGGGATGCGGATAAAATTCCTGCCTGGCCGCGACAAAATCCAGACGCAGGCCAAAGGGCCATTGCAGCGTGGCCGTGCCGAATTGCGGATAAACCGTCATTTTCGCGCCCGCCGCCTTGGCCACGCTCCGCGCGAAGGGGATCGCCGGGCCTTCGGTCACGATATCAATATCCAGATTCTTCCGGCCCAGAATAATATCCCTGACGATGCCGCCGACAATATACGCGCGTAGGCCACGCCGGTCGGCGGCGCGCCCGAGATCGCGGATAACCTTCAAGATACGTTTGTCGATACGGCTCAAATAATTCTTCATCGCTGTTTTATCCGCGCGGATGAAACTGTTTATGGACCGCCTTCAGGCGCTCCTTATCCACGTGCGTGTAGATCTGTGTCGTGGAAATATCCGAATGGCCCAGCATCTCCTGCACCGAACGCAGGTCCGCCCCGTGTTCCAGCAAATGCGTGGCGAACGAATGACGCAGGGTATGCGGCTTGATCTCTTTTTTAATATTGGCCTTGCGCGCGTAACGCTTGATGATCTTCCACGCGCTCTGGCGGCTCATCTTTTTGCCCAGCCGGCTCAAGAACAGAGCCGAGGACACGTTACCTTTATTTAATTTCTGCCGCGCGGCCGCGCAGTATTTCTCCAGGGCCTCGCGCGCCCTTTTCCCGACGGGAATGATCCGCTCNNCAGTTCCGAGACCCGCATCCCGCTCGCGTAGAACAGCTCCAGGATCGCCCGGTCCCGCACGGCCTGCCAATGGCCGCCTTTGGCGGCACCCAGCACGGCCTCGATCTCCTGGACGCTTAAGACATCCGGGATCCGCTTCCACAGCCTGGGCATGTCGATAAGGTTCGTCGGGTCCGTCCTGGCGAGCCCTTCGCGCACCAGGAAACGGTGGAACATCTTGACCGCGGAGAGGCCCCGGCAGATCGACGTCGTCGAAAGCCCCCTGCCTTTTTGGTCTTGCATAAAATCAGTAATATCCTTGCGCTCGACGGCGCGGGCGTCCTTGTTTTTTTTCTCACCCATGAACGAAAAATATTGCGCCAGGTCCCGGCGGTAAGCCATCAGGGTATTGCTGGAGAGCCCGCGCTCGACCGCCAGATAGTTGATGAACTCCTCGAGGAAAATGTATCCGCTCATTGTCCTCCGGCCAGGAACTCTTTCATCGTTTCAGGGTTAAGCTGGTCACGAATTTGCTTCGCGCTCGCCTCCACTTTGCGTTTCAAGGAAAACGAACTGCGCAGCGCCGCCGGCCGTTCATACATCGCCAAGATCGCGTTCCATTCACCGATCGCTTCGGAAAATTCCTTTTGCCTGGCCTCGGTGACCCACTTCTTCATTTCCCCGAGCTGGACGATGATCTGACCGAGAAGATATTTCTGGTTCTTGTCGCTTCCTTTGCTGTCGATCTTCTGGACCAGGTCCCGCTGCCACACCTTCCAGAGCGAATAATGATACCGGTAGCGCTCTTCGGGAGAAACGCTCGGCGCCGGATAATCGACAGGGTCCAAAACCGGGATAAAGGCCTGTTCGTTGGTCTTTTCTTTTTTCTTGCGGGTGAACTTTTTGCGTAGCGACGTGCACCCACCGACCGACACTGTCAAAACGCACAAAATAACCAAAACACTCAACACAGACAAGTAATATTCGTTGCGCCGGTCATTAGCGTTCATTGATCATCTCCTGGAATTGTTTTTCATTGAGAATTTTAACGCCCAACTGCAAGGCTTTTTGATGCTTCGAGCCCGGGTTATTACCGGCGACGAC
>DPIG01000035.1 GCA_003522725.1 Candidatus Omnitrophota bacterium | reverse complement strand
AACGCCCAGCCCTTTCTGGCCACGCATAAAAACAAGGGGATCGCCGTGGCCCATAACGGCAATCTGACGAATACCGAGACTTTGTATGAAAAGCTGGAAGAGGAAGGGGCCATTTTTCAGACGACGATCGATTCAGAGATCATCGTGCATCTTTTGGCCCGCGGCCGTAACGGCGACATGAAGAAATGGTTTCTGGACGTTTTGACGCAATTGCGGGGGGCGTTCTCGCTGGTTTTTCTGGTGGAGGACACAATCGTCGGCGCGCGCGACCCGCAGGGGTTCCGCCCGTTGTGCCTGGGGCAGATCGATGACAGTTATGTTTTAGCCAGCGAGACCTGCGCGCTGGATTTGATCCACGCCAAATTCATCCGGGAAATCGAGCCGGGTGAGATCGTTTTTATCAAGGGTAAGACCATAGAATCCGTCTTCCTTCCTGACAGCAAGGGCGCGAAGCGGGCGCACTGCATTTTTGAGTACATTTATTTCGCCCGTCCCGACAGCGACATTTTTGGGGATAATGTTTACAACGTGCGGAAAAGATTGGGCGCGCGGCTGGCCAAAGAGCATCCGGCGCAGGCAGATTTCGTCATGGCCATCCCCGATTCGGGCAATTACGCCGCCATAGGGTACTCGAACCAGCTGGGGCTTCCTTTGGAGGTGGGGATCATCCGTAACCACTATATCGGCCGGACCTTCATCCAGCCCACGCAATTTTTGCGGGATTTTCGCGTGAGGGTCAAATTAAACCCGATCCGCAGTGTCCTCAACGGCAAACGGATCGTCGTCGTCGAAGATTCCATCGTGCGCGGGACAACGGCCCGCAGCCGCGTCCAGGAGTTACGCAGCGCGGGCGCCAAAGAGATCCATCTGCGGATCAGCTGTCCGCCGATCAAATCGCCCTGCTTTTACGGGATCGATTTCCCGAGCAAAAAAGAATTGATCGCTTCCAACAAATCCGTCAAAGAGATCGGCGAATTCCTGAAAGTTGATTCACTGGAATATTTGAGCCTGGAAGGGATGTTGTCGGTGGTGAAAAATTCCAAAGATTTTTGCCACGCCTGTTTTTCCGGGCAGTACCCGGTGGCGGTCCCCAAAAACAAAAGCAAGTATTTATTGGAAGGAGCGCTAGCAGGGTCAAGGGGCAAGGAACAAGGGCCAAGGAATAAACAACCTTGACCCTTGCTCCTTGCTACTTGCCCCAAGCATTATTATGAGCAAATTCATCTTTATAACCGGCGGGGTTGTTTCAAGCCTGGGCAAGGGGATCGCGGCGGCTTCCATCGGAAAACTGCTGGAGGCGAGGGGCCTGAAGACGACGATCATCAAGTGCGATCCCTACCTTAATGTCGATCCCGGTACAATGAACCCTTACCAGCACGGTGAAGTTTATGTGACCGACGACGGCGCGGAAACGGACCTGGACCTGGGGCATTACGAGCGCTTTACCAACGCCCACATCACCAAGGATTGCAATATCACCACCGGCAAGGTGTACCATACGGTCATCACCAGGGAGCGCCGGGGTGATTATCTGGGCAAGACCGTCCAGATCATCCCGCACATCACCGATGAGATCAAGCGCTGCATCAAGAAAGTTTCCAAGGAAAAAGACGTGGATGTGACGATCGTGGAGATCGGCGGGACGGTCGGGGACATCGAAAGCCTGCCGTTTCTGGAAGCCATCCGGCAGATGCGCTGGGAACTGGGCGAATCTTACGCGCTGGATATCCACGTGACGCTTCTTCCTTATATCAAGTCGGCGGGCGAACAGAAAACGAAACCGACACAGCACAGCGTCGGGCGTTTGCGGGAGATCGGCATCGCGCCGGATATTTTGCTCTGCCGCACGGAAAAACACATCAGCAAGGAGGAGCGCGACAAGATCGCGCTTTTCTGCAACGTGGACCGCGAGGCCGTCATCGAAGCGCCGGATGTCAAATATATTTATGAAGTCCCGCTGTCGTTCCGCAAGGGGAACCTGGATGACCTGATCTTGAAGAAATTGCATCTTAAAAGCGAAGAGAACGATCTGAAGGACTGGGAAAGTCTGGTCATCAACCGTCTGCGTAACCCGCAGAAGGAAGTGACGGTGTGCGTTGTCGGTAAATATATCGCCCTGCAGGACGCTTACAAGTCCATTTACGAAGCCCTGGTACACGGCGGGATCGCCGGCAACGCGCGCGTGCATATCGTCAAGATCGACTCCGAGGACGTGAAAAACAATACCGTTGAACGGCTCCTGGGCGGCGCGCGGGGGATATTGATCCCCGGCGGGTTCGGCGACCGCGGCATCGAAGGGAAGATCCGCGCCGTGCAGTACGCGCGCGAGAAGAATATTCCGTTTTTCGGCATCTGTTTGGGGATGCAGGTGGCGTGCATCGAGTTCGCCCGCAGTGTCTGCGGTTTGAAAGACGCCAATTCGACCGAATTCAACAAGGAAACGGCGCACCCGGTCATTTCCCTGCTGCAGGAACAAAGACATATCCGGAATTTGGGCGCCTCGATGCGGCTGGGGTCGTATCCGTGCAAATTGCTGAAAGATTCCAAAAGTTCCCACGCTTATAAAAAGGAAAATATCACGGAGCGTCACCGGCACCGGTATGAATTCAATAACGATTATAGGAAGCAGTTCGAAAAGGCCGGCATGGTGTTCACGGGGATCAACGCGGGCCAGGACCTTGTGGAGATCATCGAACTGTCAAGCCACCCGTGGTTCGTGGCGTGCCAGTTCCACCCGGAATTCAAGTCCAAGCCCGACCGGGCGCATCCTTTATTTAGAGAGTTCGTAAAAGCATCGCTTGAAAATAGCAAGAAAGATTAAATCCGAAGCACGAAGTTCGAAATTCGAAATAATATGGAAATTGGTTACGTATGAAGGTTTGAAAAGGTTGCAAGAGGAAGAACGTTGCAGAGGGTTGCAACAAAAGTAACCTCAAGAAACTTTTAACGTTTTCCAACGTCTTCCAACCTTTTGTAACTTTTTTTAACTTTTTAATTTGTTTCGTATTTCGTGCTTCGAGTTTTGTATTTTAATACGCGCGGGTGGTGAAATGGTAGACACGTACGTTTGAGGGGCGTATGGGGCAACCCGTGAGAGTTCAAGTCTCTCCCCGCGCATATTCACATGAGGGAGGTTCTCCCGCTTTTCTATTTTAAGTTGTATGCGGGACCCCGCTTACGATGATCAATTAGAAAGAGCGGGGAAGTCCTCTCCCGCGCACTAACTTGCCGGAGAGTTCTCCCGCCTTTCCTTTTTAAGAGGCAGGCGGGACACCGCTTACGATGATAAATTATCGGAGAAAGTGGTGAAGTCTCTCCCCGCGCATTCTGCCTCGTTCTAAGTGAGAAGCAAAGAGGCAAGAAACAAGAAGTAGAGAAAAGGGAGATAAAGAAGCAAGAACAAGAATGGAAAATGTAGAAAAATAATCGGCCTTTTGTGGTTTGTTTTTTTATCTTTGCTTCTTGTTTCTCTGCTTCTTGCATCTTTTAAGTTATGCCCAATCCAATTAAAATCAACGCCAGCATCCTTTGCGCCGATTTCACGAAATTAGGCGATGAGATCAAACGCTGTGAAGACGCCGGTGTGGACATGTTCCACGTCGATGTCATGGACGGCCATTTTGTCCCGAACATTACCGTCGGGCAGATCATCGTCCAGGCGGTGCGCTCCGTCACCAAACTTCCCATCGAAGCCCACTTGATGATCGAGCATCCGGGCATGTACATTGATTCCTTCGCCGAGGCCGGGGCGGACATTATCTCCATCCAGGCCGAATGTTATGGTCAGCTGAGGCCCCAATGCCGCGGGCTCGGGCAATTCCCCAAAGAAGTCGATTCCATCGACGCGGCCAGGGCCGGAAAAGACATCCTGCGCATCAAAGAAAAAGGGAAAAGGGCCTTTATGGTCCTTAACCCGGGCACGCCTTTGTGCGTTGACGCGCTGTTAAATGATCTCGACGGTGTCATGATCATGTCGGTCAACCCCGGGTTCGCGCGGCAAAAGTTCATGCCCGCGGCCATCCCCAGGATCCAGGACCTGCGCCGGAAATTCAGCGGGGATATCGAGGTCGACGGCGGTGTCAACGAGGTCACCGCGCCCGAGGCGGTCAAGGCGGGGGCGAATATTCTGGCGACGGCAAGTTATTTCTTCGGCGCGTCTAGGCCGCGGGATGTGGTATACTTTCTGAAGAGGTTGGGAGAACGCTGATGAAGAAGGTTTATAAAGGACGCAAAGCCCAGACGGCCATCGAATACATGCTGCTTTTAGGTGTGGTGGTGGCGCTTGTCCTGGTCGCTTTTAAAACCTCTTTGCCGAGGTTGCGCACCTCGGCGAACATCTATTTTAACCGGGCGGAGATCTCTCTTTTGGGTAAACCCAACCCCTGCGGCGATGGTTACTGCTGTTCTTACTTCGAGGACCAGAACAAGTGTCCCGTGGATTGTCCCGGCGGGATAAACGCCTGCCCGCCGGAGCCGACGGTCAATTCCTGCACGGGGCCGGGCAATATTCCGATCGCTCACGGGGGAAGTTATATCTATTACCAGACGAGCGTCGTCCCTTGCGCGGATACCTGTTCCTCCCAGGTGAGGGTGTGCGATAACGGCAATTTAAGCGGAAGTTACACGGCGACGAGCTGTTTTCCGGCCTGCGGGCCCGTGTGCGGGTTTAACGGCTGTGAACTGGGCGAGACCTGCGGGACATGTCCCACCGATTGCGGGGCGTGTCCTTTGAATTGTCCCGCGGCGCCGGGAGGCCCCCTCGCCCACGGCTTCAGCCGGACCTACTATTTAACCAGCAGTGTCCCGTGTGGGGATTCGTGTGTGTCGGAGTCACGGACCTGTAACGACGGGAC
>DPIG01000020.1 GCA_003522725.1 Candidatus Omnitrophota bacterium | reverse complement strand
AGCGTTAGACTGTGGCTCTAAAGGTTGCGGGATCGTTCCCCGTCAGCCACCCCATATTTTGTTTTGAGCATATAAAGCCTCCCAATCTGTCGTAGAATCAACGAGTTGCGTCGCGGTTCTAACCTGTTGTGGAGGCTTTGTACGTCTGGGGCGCTTTTTTACAAGAAAAATTGGCTGTGCAAATCGGCAAAAGGGGCTGGTTCATGAGGTTTAAAGAAAGCGAAACCATTGAATTAAAGAAATCGACGTCAGAGCTAAAAGAGGCGATAATTTCTATCGGTGCTATGCTGAACAAGCATAGCAAGGCGACAGTTTATTTCGGCATTGATGATACCGGCACAGTCTTTGGCCAACAGATCGGCAAGTCAACGCTAAGGGATATTTCAAAAGCCATAAGCGACTGGATTGAGCCAAAAGTATTCCCGGACATTCAAACGAAAAAGATCAGCGGTAAAAATTGTATTATCGTTAATGTCAGCGGCCATGACGCTGTGTATTCAGCCCGTGGCCGTTACTATTTGCGCATAGGAGAGGAAGATAAGCGGCTCTCGGTTAATGAACTTAAGCGGCTGGTGGAAAAGAAAAGCAACTATATTTATTCATGGGGTTTTGACGTTTCTGACCTGCCTGTCTCAAAGGCCGATGTTCCCACGATTAAATCTTTCGTCGCCAAAGGGCGAAAGGCCGGACGTATTGAATACGCGTATGATTCAGCCCGCAATGTCTTAAACAAGCTCCATTTGGTAAAGGGAAGAAAACTCCTTAACGCTGGACGAGCACTTTTCTGTAAAGACAACCGCGTTGAAGTGCGCGCCGCTGTCTTCGCCACGGATGAGAAGACGACGTTCCTCGATATTCAATCATTCAAGGGAACACTTTTTGACCTGATCGCCCAGTGCGAAACCTATGTCAAAGAGCATATCAACTGGCGCGCCGATCTTTCCGGAAGTACGCGGATCGAGATCCCAGAGGTTCCTGTTCGTGCCATGAAAGAAGCTATTGTTAATTCTCTCTGCCATCGTGATTTCAATAACCCTTCCGGTAATGAACTGGCGATTTATCGTAATAGAATTGAGATATACAACCCGGGTCAATTCCCATATGACCATTCGCCCGAAGAATTCATCAAAGGCACCGAGAAGAGCATCCCGCGCAATCCCTTGATTGCCGATACGTTTTACTATGCTAAGGATATCGAGCGCTGGGGATCGGGTTTTAAGCGTATCGTCGATGAATGTAAAGTCGCCGGGGTGAAGGTCACATTTGAGAATATCAAGACGGGTTTTGTGGTGACGTTCTATCGGCCAAAAGCCGGACCTACTCTTCAGAAGGCGGAGAAAGGTTCGGAGAAAAGTTCGGAGAAAAGTTCGGAGAAAATCATACGGATTATCAGAGAGAATCCGTCTGTCTCAGCGCAGGAAATTGCCGGTATGCTTGGCCTATCGAGCAGGGCTGTTGAAAAACATTTGTCGAAACTAAAAGAAAAAGGCGTATTAAAGCGCGTAGGCCCGGATAAAGGCGGCCATTGGGAAGTGGTTGTAGAGTAAGTTTTTTGACGGGGCGCAGGCCCAAGTCGAGGCCCAAGAGGCCCAAGTTGGGACTAAGTCGGGACCAAGTGGGTCCAAGTCAAGAATGCGATAGAGCGGCGGTACCGCATAAGATCAAGGCGGGGGATATCGGCACGGAAAAGGCTCTTGTTGTCATGCGTGATTCCATGATCCCACTGGTTAAGAAGATCCCGAATGTTAAAGGCGCAACGCTTATTTATTCTCAATGGGATGGCTATATCCGGGACAAGAAGAAAGCGAGCGTGTTCTGGGACTTTATTCAGGCGAATGATCTGCGACTTGAGCATATTCATACTAGCGGACACGCGACTGTGGGCATATTAAAGCAATTGGCAAGCGCTCTTAAGCCAAAGCGCATCATCCCGATCCATACAGAGAGGCCGGAGAGGTTTAAAGAGTATTTTGGCAAGAGCGTAATGGCTGTGGAAGACGGCCAGTTGATTGAAATATGAGGCGTTGAATCGGATATCGGATTAAATGATCTTTGCAGATTACGAATTGCCCTAGACAATGCCCTATACGATTCCTATACGATACTAACTTTACAGATTGCGAATTGGATTAACAATCTGTAAAATCGCATAATCGCAGTTTAGCAAGACGCACTTTGATAATACATCGGATTAAACGGCGTCGGTTGGCTGATCATAAGTGTTCGGACAGCGCGAAGCCATCGACCTTTTAATTTTCGCTTGTATGAGCGAAAATTAAAGAAATTGGCAGACACACACCGTCACCCGTCACAAAGCCGCGCGTCGCGGCCTCACCGGTAATCCCGGTCCTTGACGATCTTCTGCCGGTTGATCTGCCTGACCAGAAAAGTCCACGTCAGTATCCCCGTGACGACCATGGCCGCCAGAAACAGCGCGTAGGCGATCGGCCAGTTGATAAAGCCCTCCGTCATCCGCGTGTATTCCGACATGCCGCCTATCCCCGCGATCAGGTTGAGCGGCAAAAAGACCACGTTAATGAGGGTCAAATTCTTAAGCAGGATATTCATGTTGTTGTTGATGATGTTGCCCCGCGCGTCCATGAGCCCCGAGAGGACGGAACTATAGATCTGGGCCTGCCGGCAGCATTGCTGGTGTTCGATGATGATATCGTCGAGCATCTCCAGTTCCGCTTTAGAGAAAGATATCCTGTCCGTGTGGTTGCGCAGTTTCGTCAGGACCGAGGCGTTGGCTTCGAGGGCGTTGAGGTAGTAGATCAGGCTTTCGCCGAGGCCGAACATCTGCAGCAAATAGCGGTTTTCCATCGAGAGGTTCAATTTCCCCTGGATCTCCCCGTTGAGCTGTTTGATGACCTTCAGGTGGCCCAGGAAATGGTGGGTCGTGTGCAGCAGAAATTTCATGATGACCCCGTTTAAAGACGTGATCCCCTGGAATTCCTTGGCGGCGAAGGGGACGACGCTTTCCCCCAGGATCAGGGTCAGCCGGCCCTGGCGCACGAACATCCCCAGGGAGGAGACTTCGAATTTCAGGAACTGCTTGAAGGAGGCGGTATTGGGGCGCTTCCAGATGATATACAGATAATCAGGCGTGAATTCCATGCGCGATATTTCATCCGGGTCCAGCGCGGATTCGAGGGCGTGCTGGTCAAGTTGCAGCGTGGCGAGCAGTTCTTTTTTCTCCTCGTCGTCCGGCTGGGCGTACACCACGATATTGCTCGCCTCGGGAACGCCCGGGAGAACAGTCCCGTTCTTAAGTTCAAAAAATTCTTTCATGGTCCGCCCTCTTTGTGTTAAAAGTAATTCTAGGCCATTATCCGTATGAATAAAAGGTAAAATTTGATAAAATGAAATGGCGTTTATCCTTATGAAGCCTTACAAGTTGATCCGCTCAAGACGCAGGACGATCGCCCTGATGATCGCCGCGGATGCCACCTTGGTTGTCCGCGCCCCGGCGCATACCCCGCTCGATACCATCGAGCAGTTCGTCGGCAAGAACGCCGGCTGGATCCGGCGGACCCTTGCCCGGTTGCGGCAAAAACCGCGGGCCAGAAAAAAAGAATTCGTCAGCGGCGAGGAGTTTTTGTTCCTGGGGGAACCCCGTCCCCTGGAAGTCCAAAGCGGCGCCCTTGTGCCGCTTCATCTGCGCGGTTGTTTCATCCTGGACGAGAAACAGCGATGCCGCGGCCGCGCGCTTTTTATCGCGTGGTACAAAAAAGAGGCGAAGGAGATCATTGCCGCGCGCGTCGAGTGGTGGGCGCGGCGTTTTGGACTTGCGTACAACTCGGTCAACATCACTTGCGCCAACAGGCGCTGGGGATCCTGCGCGCCCAACGACCGTTTGAATTTCAGCTGGCGGCTTGTCATGGCGCCGGTCGCGGTCATCGATTACGTGGTCGTCCACGAACTGGCCCATATCCCCCACAAGAACCACTCCAGGCGTTTCTGGGACAAGGTGAAAATGATGTATCCGGATTACAAAAATGCCCAAACTTGGCTTCGCGAGAATGAAGGGATGTTAAATTTGTAGAGGTAAATAATGACTTAATTTCTTGTTAATTTTTAAAAGAATTGTTACGATGTTGATAAAGTGAACATGCCACGGTCAACATCTTGTTTCCTTCCGCTGTTCGCGGTTGTCCTCCTTTTTCCCGCCGCGTCTTTCGCCGGAAATTCTTCTGGTCCATCCCGTGAGCGGTTTATCCAGGAAAAGTTCGATTGCGTCAACGCGACCGAAGAATCACGATGGGAAGAGCTTTGTTTTTTATCCGAATCCGATAGACCGGCCGGCAAATCTTTTTCACAGAAGGAGATCCGCGAGGACATTATCAGCCGGGCCCTGGACGCCGCGGTGAGCGGACAAGCCGCGGAGCCGGCACCGCCGCAACCTGAACCCGCGCCTTCTCCCGGGCGGGGGTGGACCGAAGACGAGGCCCTGGAAGAGATCCCCCCCATCGAGCTCAAAGCGCAAGAAGTTCAATTTGGCACGGAACTTTATCGCTACACCTACAAGGAACCGGTTTTTAATCTGGAGATCAAAGGCCTGCAGTACGGTGTCTTCGGCACTTACATTTATCGTCCGGCTAAAGAGGACGCCCTTCGCTCGGAGGTCCTGAATATGTACAAACTCGACGCCCGGTTCGCCTTTGGGCCGGTCGATTACAGTTCCGATCCCTCCGGGCAACTGGAGGATGAAGATAATTACGCTTTTGAACTCCGGGGCGTCGCGGGCTACGACTATTTGGTCAATGAACGGTTTCTGCTCACCGGTTACGGCGGTTTCGGCTTTCGTTATCTTAATAACGACTCCGGCGGACGGCAGACAACGACCGGGGCTTACGGGTACGAGCGCGTGTCGAATTATTTTTATTTTCCTTTGGGCGTGGAGACGGTCAACCAGATCGCCCTTGGCTGGAAGGTCGCCGCGAACCTGGAATGGGATATTTTTCTTTACGGGGAGCAGACAAGCTGTTTGAGCGACGTCAACAGCGGTTATCCCGATCTGGAGAACGACCAGGACCGCGGCTACGGCATCCGCGGGTCCACGAGGATCGTCAAAGAAGGTGAGGGCGTGAATTTATTCTTTGAACCGTTTTTCCGCTATTGGCGGATCCACGATTCGGAAGTGACCACCGCCGTCGGAAATGTTTACGCTTATTCCGGCCTTGAGCCGGACAACAATACGACCGAATACGGATTTAAATTCGGCCTGCAGTATTAAGAAAAGCTCGATGAGCCCGCGTTGGATAAACCTGCCGCTTTTCATCTTGCCGCG
>DPIG01000027.1 GCA_003522725.1 Candidatus Omnitrophota bacterium | reverse complement strand
GTTTGTTAAATTCAATTAACTCCAGATCATTAAATTCAAACTCAAGAACAAGTTCAGTAGAAACATTTACCTTTTCATCGCGTAGTTGTATCGGATAATCTCTTTCCCATCGATAGTTATCTCGTCGACCAATACCTAAAAATATTTTTCTTCCACTAGGCGTAGGAATCGTAGTAACCTGATTAATTGTCTTAAATGCTAAATCTAAAGCCGATAAAATATTAGACTTCCCTTCATTATTAGGACCAATAAGAATAGTTTTTCCTTTAACAGGTATGTTGTAGGCATCCGTAATTGAACGATAATTCTTTATAGTAAACGATATAAGTTTCATAAATTTTCCCTGCGAAAAAGTTAACGTTAGCTAACTCGTTAATATTCAATCGATTATAAATCTAGAAGTCATCCCAAAACCCTCCGAAGAGCAATGAGGGCGCAGGCCATATGAACAAGACCAGTATAAATGTCAGCAGAACGCTCGTAGCGGACAACCAGCCGACGGAAATTTTGTATCCAGGCGTTGGTGCCGTTCGACAATCCAGCGTTTGCGGTATTTTCTCAGCAATCTCCAAATCTCCAGACACATACCTGAACCTTAATTAATTCGAAGTTTCTCCGGGCAAGTCCACATGCACCTAATTGCCCCGCACCATTCCCTCCGGCCTGCGCCATGCTTGCCCGGAGGCGAAAAGGCAATTCCGCGGAACGGCGGAAACTTACACTACAAATAAATTTTCACACATCAGGTCGGATAACGCGGCCGCCACAGCTTCAGGGTCCCATCGTAGACGACATCAAAGGGGGGCACACCGGCAACCAGGCCATAGGTTTTCTCCGAACGATAAAAGTAATCGTAGCCAAAGGGCTCCCGCGGTACCTCATCGAGGAACCGTGGCACCAGCTGGTCAAGTTCCCTGGGATAATCGCCGTATTGCCGGTGGTAGCCTTCGAGGGCCCGGACGATGGCGTCGCCCTCGGGCACCATCCGCTTCATGCCGTCGGCGAATTGGATGTTTACCCTGACGGTGCACAAAAGCAAGATAAGGGTAATGACCGCCGGTAAAATAGCCTTGCGGGGATCGCGGGTCAGGAGGATTATCACCCAGCAGACGCCGATCAAAAAGAGGACCTGCATGGACATAAACGACACATCAAAAACAGGGGCGAAGGGAACGAGCAAAAAACAGAATGTCAAAAAAAACGCGAGGGACCATTTGATGCTGAACTCTTCCCGGACGGCCCTGAAGGCCAGCCCCTCCTCTTTCAACTTCTTTTTTAGCGCCCCCCGGCTTTGGGCCTCAAAGACCCTGGCCTCTTGTGTACCATCTTCACGGACAATGGTACAACGAAACTTCTTTATTCCCATCTTCTCCCTCCACATGTTATAGCCGCCGCTTCCAGAAAATCCGTAATCCGTGACCGGGACTAATTATCACCCGGAAATCCGTCCCTGTCACTGTTTTTCTGCCGGAGGCGTCCAGGGACCGATCAGCCTGGTAAAATATTCCGGAACGGGTGCCGTGAAGGTCAGACGCTTGCCGTTAAAAGGGTGCGTAAAGGAGACCGATTGGGAATGGAGCGCCAGGCGTTTGTGCGGGGGATCGCTCTTGCCATATTTGTCGTCGCCGACGACCGGATGCCCGAGGTCGGCCAAATGGACGCGGATCTGGTTTTTCCGCCCGGTCAAAAGGTCGACTTTCAGTAAACTAAACTTCCCGGTTTCTTTGACGACCGTGTAGGCGGTGCGGGCCAGTTTGCCTTTGGCGCGGTCGGTCGTCGAACGCACACAATAATCTTCATCTTCGATGAGATGGTTGGAAATGGTGCCGGACTTTTGCGCGAGCCGGCCGTGGACGACCGCGTAATATATCTTTTTGGTCGTCGCCCAATTGTCTTTTAGAAATGCTTGCGCTTGCCCGGTCTTGGCGAAGATCATGACTCCCGAGGTGGCCTGGTCGAGGCGATGGACGACAAAAACGCATTTTTTCGAGCGCGCATTGCCCTTGCGGACATAGGTGTTGAGCGCGGCGTGGACCGTATCCTCTTTATTCCACAGCGCGGCGACCGCCAGAGACCCGGCGGCCTTGTTGCCGACGATGAGATCTCTGTCTTCATAGAGAATTTCAAAACCTTTAGGCTGATGTTTCCTGGACATTTTTCTAAACTAATCCATCGCCAGGCGTTTGTCAACATGTTTGGAGGCTATATCGGGAGGCCCCGGAAATTCTAAAGATTTTCTTGGCTTTCCGGCAAAGTCATGTATCATGAAATTAAACAGGTGACCGGCGCGAGGCTGTACCGGTGTCCAGCCCGTTCCGGTCCAAAGATCAAGGAGATGATATGAGTTTCGACAGAGAAGGTGGTAGCAGAGGTGGGTTCGGCGGTGGACGTCCGAGGGAATTTCACAAGGCGGTCTGTTCGGACTGCAAACAGGAATGCGAAGTCCCTTTCAAGCCAAGCGGAGATCGTCCGATCTACTGCAAGAGTTGCTATGCCAAGCGCAAAGATAGCGGCCGCTAGCACAAAATGCCGGTTGACAAAAAAGCCCGACAGAATTATTTCTGTCGGGCTTTTCTATTTCAAACAATCGGCCCGGAGATTGCTCCCCGGGCCGATTGTTTTTTACTTACGCCTTTACGACGTTTTGGGCTTGCTCACCTTTAGGTCCTTGAGTAATTTCGAACTCAACTTCCTGTCCTTCAGCTAATGATTTGTAGCCTTCACCCTGGATCGCGCTGTGATGCACGAAAACATCTTTGCCGTTTTCCGGAGTAATGAAGCCGAACCCTTTTTGGTCGCTAAACCATTTTACTTTTCCTCTTGCCATGACTGTGTTACCTCCTTTTTCAAGAATTTGAGTAAAATGGCGGCTTATCATTACCCCAAGAACTTTGGGGGCAAATAAAAAAAGCCGCAAAGTAATTACCTTCTACCTTGCGGTCTAAGATCACTTCTGCTTCTTGAACGTTTTTACTCGAACGCAAGTATGCGCTTTTTGCCTTGTTTTGTCAACTATTATTTTGGGCTATTATTTGTGGCGTCTGCCCTCCGGATGCTCCCGCCCGAATTCCCTCACTGACTCTTGCTCCCCCACGTTGTGCGCGTCATTTTATACGCGTAGATATAACGCGGTCGGAAATCTTTTCCGACCGGTCCGCCCTTGCACCCTTTCTTCAAAAAAATAGTCTCAATATCCCTGGCGCCCGATTCCGAACCGGCCTCCCGAAAAAACCATCCGCCGCCCTGTTCATCGACATTATGGCCCGCGAATAAACGTTCCCGCGGGTCCGTCGCGACCCCGACATACCAGGTGGAATAACCTCCGCCACCTTTGCGGATAAGCCCTTCGATCTCTTCTTCAATACTAATACCCATACGTTTCTCCTCCCATGCGCAGTTGCGTGTTATTATACTCCGAATCACCCTTCATGAGGAAACTATTGCGGAGTTTGCGCGCGGGTGGCCTCGGCGTCCTTGATCGCCTTTTTTGTGCTCTCGAGCATCCCCTTATAACTGGACGTGTCGACACCCGCTTTTTCTATATAATCTTTATGGGAGTTGGTTCCGCCCTTTTTTACGCTTCGTAAAGCGAAAAAGCACATCAGGCCGACAATGGCCAGCGCCACCATGATGGCGAGCAAGCTCATTCCCCGCCGTTCCAGAACTTTTTTCATGATTTGCTTCCCGCCTTCAGGGCGGCGAGGCGGTCTTTTAACGCTGCGCCGTATTCTTGATGGCAATCGGTATAAAATTTTTCTTTGCGCAGCGTCTCGCGCCAGCGGACGATGTTCTTATAAGAAGAAATGTCTATGTTAGCGATCTCGCACGGGTCAAAGAGCGCCAGGAGATTGATGTCCGCCAGCGTGAGCCTGGCGCCGGCGATATATTTATTTTTCACCAACTGCCCATCCACAACCGGTAAAAAACGGTCGAGGAATTTCAGACCTTCCTGGAGAGAATTTTCATCGACCGGGATATTACGTAACGGCGCGAACAGACGATTATAGATCACCTTGCTCAAAGCCGCACCGACGTGCATGCTCCCGAAGTCCAGCCACATGTCCACCACCGCCCGTCTCTCGACGTCTTTCGGGAAAAGCGGGGAATTGTTTTTATCGGCGAGATACCGCATGATGGCGTTGCTCTCGAACATCTTGAAGCCGCCGTCATCGATCGCCGGAACTTTTCCGACCGGGTTGACCGCCAAAAACTCCGGCTTTAAATGCTCGCCGGCGCGCAGGTCAATACGCCTGTATTCATACTTGATGCCCATGGCGTTGGCGGCGAACCTTACTTTGTTCGCCGGCGCCGAAAGGTCGCTTCCATAAATGGTCAACATCAAAACCTCCCTTTCTTATGCCTCATTCTTATTCCTCTTCCCGCGGGGGAGCGTCGTAAAAAAGGACCTCACCCTTGCCCCGCGCGATCTCTTTCCAGGAATCGACGTCGAATCGCAAACAAATGATCCCCCCCGTCGGAAGCTCGTCCGGTTCGCGGCGGCTTAAATACTTCATCAGATCCGACAAGGCCGGATTATGCCCGACCACGACCGCCGCGTCATGGTCGGGCGCGATATCTTTAATGACCCCCAAAATCGCCGGCGCGCCGGACGCATAGACCGCCGGGTCAGTGATGATCTTTTCCAGCGGGTACCGGACCCCTTTGGCCAGGGTTTCGGCCGTGGCCATGGCCCGCCTGGCCGGACTTGAAATGATCACCCCAGGTTGAACACCGGATTCTTTAAGCCGCCGCCCCAGCCACGGCGCCTGTTTTTTACCGCGCGCGTTCAATGGCCGGTCAAAATCCCTTAGCGAGGGATCATCCCTGCCGGCTTTCGCATGTCTTACCAAACACACGGTTTTCATGGGTGGATTATTTTGTTTTTAACGCGTTTTTGTCCAGGAGCGCGTACGTTTTCTGGGACTTGTAAACGACCGCGGCCAACGCGACGCAGGAGGCCAGGACGATGAACGGAAAAACCGCGACGAAGAGCCCGGCACCGAAAACGATCAACGCCGTATTCAGGACGATCAGAAAATAACGGACCTCGGCGACACCGACGCGGTTAAAGCTTATCTTAAAATCACCCGTGATGGAAAGATCCATCAGGGTGTGGACCATAAAGCCCCCCGAGGCCGCCAGACACAACACCACCCAGGGAAGATACACCCACGGCAGAAGGAACGAATACCCGGCGATGACCGCGCACGTGAAAGCGTAGTCGAGAAAATGGTCCATGTAAAATCCCCACTTGATCAGGCCCGTGTTTCTCCGGCGGCCGATCTCCCCGTCGAGCATGTCGGTAATATGCTGCACGAATATACACGCGCTAAAGCCCCATAACCACTGGATATTCCCGGCGGCCAGACGGCCGGAAAAGATAACCAAAGCGGCCCACACGAATGTCAGCAGCGTCAACTGGACCGTGCCCATCCATGTAGGAACAAGGGGCAGAAAGGCGCTGAGCAGTTTTGTTTCATAACCGAGCAGGAAATGGTCCAGACGTTTCCGGTCTCCGGTAAGACGGTTTTCCATTTAACTAACCTCCAAGTCAACGATTAACGGTAAATGATCAGAAGCCAGTTTGTTCAATTGTGTTTTCGGGACATCAATGACCAGGACTTTTATCCCGGGGCTGACGAAGACATGATCAATACGGCCGATGGGGTAACGCCCGAACCAGGTCGCCAACGGGCGATGTTCGTCGAGCGAGCGCTGGACATCGCGAAGTTTACCGTTGATCGTGCGCCAGGGGTTGGTGTTGGGCAGAGAATTAAAATCCCCGCAGAGGATAACAGGCTCGGTGCAGCGCGGGTGCGCGAGCCATTCCGGCCCGATCAGCGCCTTTGCCTGATGCCGGCATTCGGGGCCATAGAAACTTAAATGCGCGTTGATGATCTGCAGATGAATATCGCCGATCTTCACCGAAACCCAGACCGCCCCGCGCGGTTCCAGTTTCAATCGACTCTCGAGCTTGGGCAATTTCATCGCGCGGACCAATTCCACGGGATAACGGCTCAAAACAGCGTTCCCGTATCTTTCTTCCGCGACCTCAATGGCCGGATGGAAATGGTAGAGCATTTCCAGTTCTTTGGCGATCAGATGCGGTTGATCGGCTTCGCCGGTGCGCTTGCGCCCGATATCGAGCTCCTGAAGCGCCACGATATCCGGCTGATAGCGTCCGATAACGCGGGCGATGCGTTTGGGCGAATGCCTCCCGTCGATCCCGACGCAGCTATGGACATTGTAGGTCATGATCCGGACGGCCGTCACGCCTTCTTTCGTTTTCTTCGAAGAATGGGAATGACCAAAAAAACTTTTGCCATTTTTGGGATCCTGAAGCAGGTTGAGCGCCGCCGCGCGCAGGTCCGTTGTTTTTAAATACGGCCGCGGCCGGCCGGGCGCGATCGCGTGAAAAGGCAGCAGAGCGAACGCGTCGGTCTCCGCTTTCCCCGGTCCGGCGTGGGCGCCGTTCTCAAACGGAAAACTAAAATTTTTCCCATTGATATTCCATCCGGAAATCGTGAATGTCCCGGCGTTGGGATGATGACACAGCGCGACCAAATCAGCCACGACGTCATCAAAAAATGGATGCCCGGGATCGATGACCTCCCGGGACTGTTCGGGTAAGACAAACTCCCCTTTTTCATTCCAGGCGCGGACCTTATGGTCCCCTTCCGGCATCAGGACCAGCGGGATCTTCGCCGAGGTGACCAACTCCCTGGCAAAGGCGACCTTTTCTCCCGCGCTCAATGGCCGGAAAACGTACACGCCGCCCAAAGGCCCCATCGCGGCCGTCACCACCTCACGCCCCGCGGCGGAGCGCTGTTCCTGGTCCATCGACCACATTTCCTCGACCCATTTGCCCAGATAACGGGCGCGCTGTAATTGAACGCTATCCTGCCGCGTTTTTTTCGGACTTGCAGCGGCCATGGAGGATGGGCCGTCCTTTACAAAGAGATCGCGAAAGACCTCTTCCACGGCTTGATCCACACTCTTGCCATAATGTCCCACATAAGGGACCGTTGCTTCCTGGCCGTGGTCCGAATAAATCCAGACATCATAATGGCGCCGGGTCGAATGGAGCGCCGCGAAATAGATCCGGGAGATCGCCTTGTCAATCCCCTTCAGCGCCCAATGGGCGGTCTTCGAACCGGGCCCGCGGCGGTGCGCCTGCTCATCATACCCAAGGAAGTTGAGATGGATGACCGGCAGTCCCCGGGCAATATCCATGATAGCCCCCAGCACGATCAATTCACGTAAAAGGATGCACAGCAAAACGCGCAAAAAAACAAATTTGAATTCTACGACCGCGTCTTCTTTCTTCAATAACCCGTACACAAAATCCATTAACGCTAAAACGGTTTCCCATAAACAAAGAAAGGTCATCCGCGCGAACGCCGCGAAATGGGTCAATAAAAGCAAAATAAAATTAAACGGGTTGACGTCTTTCCAGATTTGGTCCCACCCCAAAGACCCGGCGCAAAAATGGGCTTCCCGCGCGCCGCCGTTATAAATGTTCGAGTAGGAACTCCCCCCTTCCAGAAGCCCCTTGCCGTGGCCGGCCAACCGCCGCTCGATCGCCCGGACGGATTCGCCATCAAACATGCGGAAGACCTTTTGGGATTCGCGGTCAAAAAAGAAAAAAGACGGGACGGCTTGTTTGACGCCGTAGAACAATTCGCCCTGGACGGCCGGGGTCGTTGAAGGCAGCCCGGGATAAAAGGGATGCGGGTGATATTTTTCTTTCCGGATCAGACTCTTCAAGAACGGCATCTCATTGCGCTCAAAGGCTTTTTCCAGCTCCGATTTTGAAAAGCCGTCGATCTGGACCATGACGAGGCCGGGCCGGTCCTGGGACTCCGGGTCTCTCGAAAGCCCCAAAAGCTTGACGCTCCACTCCCACGCGTTGAACCGTTGCCGGTATCTTCGAGGGATCATTTTCCCGCCGTTTTTTCTGAAGGAGACTTTTCCAGCAAGGCCGCTTCGCCGGCCTCGATCAGGTTTTTGAACATATCCCATTCCGCCTTGAGCCGGTCCTTGAGCATATACCAGGAACTGTCGTTGCGCCGCAGAGGGTCGATCCCTCTCCGGCGCAGATTTTCATAAACTTCAAGCATGCGCTCCGCGCAAAAGCTCATTGCGTACCCTTTCACCGTTTCCTCCGCCTGCTCTTTGAGCGCGCGCGATTCTTCCGGAGAACAATTCAAAATCCACCCCAGGGCATCGATGAATTCTTGCCGGTTTGGATTTTCGATGATCCGGCCGTTCCAACGGTCTTTGACGACTTCCCTGGTTCCCGGCGCGTCCACCGTCACCACCGGAACTCCCGCGGCCATGGCCTCCAGAAGCACAACGCCCTGCGTTTCGCTAAACGACGTGAAGGCAAAAACATCCATGGCGCGATACGCGTCCGCCAGGTCCTCCTTGTATAAAAACCCCGTCAGGTGAAGTCTTTTTCCCAGACCGGCCTGTTCAAACGCCGCTCCGATCGTTTTCTGCGATGGTCCTTGCCCGACCATCAATACGTGAGCGCGGGATTCTTTTTTCAATAATCCGACAAGGCATCCGGCTAAAAAGTCCAGGTTCTTCTCCGGCGCCAACCGTCCGACATGGCCGATGACGAAAGCATCCGGGGGGATACCGTTGCGTTCGCGGAAATCCGCGCCGTCGCCGCTTGAAAACCGTTTCAGGTCAACCCCTGTCGGGACGACCTCGATGGGGCTGGTAACTCTCCGGTGGATCAGGATGTCGCGCACGCTTGGGCTGGGGACGATCACCTGGTCCGCCAGATTCGCGTATCCCGCGGCGATCTCCATGACGAATCTTTTGACCCCCTCATTCTGGATGGGCAGATAATGCACGTATTCTTCCACCATGATGTGATACGTGAAAACCAGCGGCCGGTGATATTGCCGGCTTAAACGCAGCGCGAAATCCCCCATAAAAAATGGATGATGGCTGTGCACGATATCAGGGGAAAATGTTTTCATGATCTTCGGCAAGAGCCCCAGGACAGGCAAGTTGATCGAAAAATCCGTTTTATAAAATTTTTTAAGCGCGGGGACGCGGATGACATGCTCTTCGTCTTCGGCCTTCCCCTCATGCGAGGGGGCGACAATGAGGACTTCATGCCCCAGGCGCCGGAATTCATCACAGAAGGAACGGATCGATTGCTCGATCCCCCCCACCAGCGGGAAATAGGTGTTGGTCATCATCAGGATCTTCATGCTCTTCTCTCGAATTCCACGACGACACAACCGGTTTGCGGGCGGGCCCTGACCTTCGGAAGTCCGGGGAAAGAGACTTCGACGGGCGGTTCCCTGTCGAACCATTGCCCTGTCCACGCGGCAATAACATTTCTGCCGTCCGGCTTGACGGTGATATAGATCGGTCCAAAGGTCGTCGGCGCCGGACCGAAGGAGATCGTCTCGTTTTTTTTAAGCCACCGCAGAGGGATCCCCGAACACAAGATCAAACGGTCATCTTCTTCGCGCACAAAACAATTCCGCATCATTAAAACCCATTCCGCGGCGGCCCAGACGTGCTGGCCATCCCCCATGCACCCGCCTTTGGTCCGGGGATGGACCGCTTCCGGCCACTGCCCCGTCGGGGACGCCAGGTCCGCGACGGCGTTCATCAGGTCAAAATGGCGCCGGTCCCCCGCCCTTAATAAAACCTGGGCAAGATGCAATGTCAAATAGGGGTTGACCCCCGAATGCGTCATGTCATGGAAAAATCCTTTTTCAAACGAGCAGTTCTCCAGAAGGTAATCGACCGTCCCCGTCAGCCGGGGGTCGTCCGGGCTGAAGAGCCGCAGCGGATATCCTGCCGCCAATGACCCGACGGCGCCGGAATCCAGCCGGCGGTACGGGGCCGCCGGCATCGCCTTTGTCCCCAGACGCTTGTCGGCGTGCGCCAAACTGCGCTCCACGCACTCTGAATATCCCCGCGCTTCCTGATCGAAATATTCAGCGCGGCTTTTATTCCCATGCCTTTTTCCCAGATAAGCGGCCGCCTGGAGACCCGCGATCCCCCAAAAGTTATCCCAGTAATAATAATCATTCGGCCCCAGGTGCTCGGCGCTAAACCCCGCCGGGAAAAGGCCCGCGTGAGGAGAAAAAGGCTCTCTGGCCAACCGCTTTCTCAAGATCCATGACCCGGCCCTCTCGACCGCGGCCCATACGTGTTTGGACAGCGGGGTGTTGGTCATTTCACAAAACCGGCGCATGGTCCAGAGGGCTTCGCCGTTGGAATCCCATTCGCCTTCCTGCGAAAGGAAATACCCCGAAGGCAGCTGCCGCGCGGGGAAACCCTCGATCGTCCGGCGCACCCTTTGCGCGAACCCCGCGCAAAGCATGGCATGCAGAATGAACGCGGCGTCCCGGAACCAGAAACGGCGGTAGATATAGGGACCGGGGTAGACATCTTTGGGCGAGAACAAGATCAACGTCCTTAATGCCGCTTCGTAAAGGAATTGAAAATGCTCGTCCGGGATTCTTAACGCGCAATGGTCCCTTAACGGAGAATCCCAATCCGCGGCGGGCGCGGGGAACAAAGGCGGGGACATTTTTTGCGGTCTCTTCCTGTCTAAAGGCACCTGCACCGTGACCTCAAGAGGTTTGCCCGGAGGGAGCTTAAAAAGGGCGGCCGCCGTCGCCATCCCCACCTGGCAGTAAACTTCGCTTTTATCTTCGACGGAGGGCAGGCGGCTGTAAACATCGCCATGCCGGTAATAGGAAAATTCATATTGGTCCGCCGGCTTGTCAAAATAGACGACATCTTTTTTGTCGATTTTCCAGCCCCCGCGTCCTTCGAGGAGTTCAATTTCATTGATAAAACTCACCCCTTCGGGATTATACGGCCTTAAGGAGACGACCAGCCACGCCGGATGATCGGCGCAACCGCTATAACGGATCTGACAATAGGGAGATCCTTTGGTCCCCACCGCCTCGACCCTGGAAACAAGCGATAAAGACTGCAGCCGGGACGCGGTGACGATCGCGAGATTATCGCTAAACAAAAGCTGTTGGGATATCTCCGGCAACCGTGAAGGGATCAACGGATGGCCCGGAGGGGAGGAGTTGAGGATCCACGCGTCGATGGACCAGCCGTCATAAAAAGGTGTGACCAGCCCGCGCGGATCGACGATCGGGAATTCCTCAAGGTCAGGGATCCCCACCGCGGTCCAGTTCCGGTGAGTCAGGTTAATTTGCGTGAGCGAGAACGCGCGCGGGACAAAGGCATCGTCCGTTGGATCGAACTGGCGCTCGACCCAAAAAGGCCAGATCCAGTCCAGGTTATGCTGGATGGCCTGGCTGTTCATCAATCCCCTGGCATGAAGGACCATCCCCTCCCGCAGCAGCTCCTTCGGGGCCAGGACATCGGAGGGCTGGCCAAAATTCTGAAGCCTGGCCAATATGGAGATCGGGTCAGTGAATCCCTGCTGACGGGCGAGGTTGCGGACAATGAATCTCCAGGGGAACCATTTAAACCACTTCATATATTTCCCTTGTCATTTACCGGACCGTTGGATCAACTCATAATATGCTGCAGGCCGAACGCGTTCCCGAGAAACACGCCGAGGACGAAGGTGACCGCGGCGGTGGCCAGCATCAATCCGACGGTTTCCACGAATTCGCGCCAAAAACGGCGGTCAAAGACGACCGCGCTGTAAAATGTCAAAAACGCGATGAGCGTCACGCCGACCAAAATGGAGAACGTGAACGCGCAGCTCATATTATGCGTCAAAAAGTACGGCACGGCCAGCATGATCACAGAAAGGATGTAGGAAACGCCGGTGATCACCGCCGATTTCCACGCGGAACGGTGCGGGTCCTGCTTGGCCTGCAGATAGGCCGCCGAGCCCATGGAGATCGACGCGGAAATTCCCACGATAAGTCCCGAGACCCCCGCGAAAAGCGTTGAGTTGGTGACACCCAGAAACCCGGCGTGGACGCCGGTGATCTCGACGATCGCGTCCGCCAGCCCCAGCGCGACAAACCCGATATATTTGATCACTGTTTCCCGGATCTGGCCGACGAAAAACTTCTCATGCTCATTCTCGTCAGCGATGATCTTTTCCAGCCGGGCTTTGTCCTCTCCGGATAATCCAGCAAGGACACCCTTATATTCCTGGATCGTCGCGTGTTCGTGGCGTTCCAGAAATTTCACGGTGAAGGTCAGCCCGCAAAAACGGCGCATGAACCGGAATCCCGCGAGGAAAAACGGACTCAAGACCGGCTGGTAACCGGGCGCGAACTTTCTCCAAAAAAGATAATGGTCGTACTCGTGCGCGGCGAGTTTGATGAGGGCCTCCTTATTCCCGGAGTCTTTCTCGCGCGCGGCCAGCTCCTTGTAGAGCTGATGGTCGGCGTACTCATCGAGGACGTATCGCCTGGCTTTCATCATTTTAATTCCCTATCTGGCATGGCCGTATTGGGTGTAATCGATGCCCAGTGCATCCATATCCGTTTTCATGGGGCCGTGAAAACCGAAAGGCGTTTCCGCGAAAAAAGCGTCGACGAGATCTTTTTCGGTCACCTGCGACCGGCCCTCGCGGGTGACGATGGCCTCGGCTTTTTTCGAGACCTTTTCGTGCGCTATCCCTCGCAGAAAAACAGGAACCTTCTCAAGCAGCCGGCCGAATTTTTCTTCCGTGGTCTTTTCCCAGCTAATACTCATTGTTTAACAAATCAGTGACAGGGACTAATTTAAAATTAGTCCCTGTCACTGATTTAAGGTATTTTTTCCCCGCGCAAAATGCCCGCTAATGGGGAAGCGTCAATGCGCAGGCCCCCGTCATGCTCGATCTTGATCGTATACAAAATTCCCGGGACAAACATCGTCCCCGGCGCCTCGATCTGGGCGTTCTTGATGCCGGCCGGCCGGGCCGCGCGCGGGTCCAGCGCGTATTCCCAGAAACTCGCCCAGAACCTGGTTTCCACGAAATTCTCTCCGGCCTCAAGCTTATATCCTTCCGGGACTTCGTTGATCCGGGTGACCGGATATTCCTGGGTGTTTTTGCCGTCGAGCATGAAGACCTTCCAGAAAAGATAGACACTTTTTCCCCTCAAACGGTCGGCCTGGCGGACGGACATGTCATCGAAACGGACGACGAGCGACTGGAACTGGATGATGTTGCCCGAAAACGTGAAATATTGCGGCGCCAGCGGATTACCCTTGCTGTCATATTCCAGGAACTTGATCGTCGTATAGGTCTTTTGTTCGGCCTCACTGTAATTGACGCCGGTCACCAGGACTTCCGCGACCCGGGAATCCGCCTCAAGCCGCGTGATGATCCGCTTTAAGACGGCGCTCTCATGGATGTGGCGGGCGACGAGGTTATAGGCCAAATAACCTGCCAGCGCCCAGAACGCAATAAAGATCAGACACTTTAAAAGGCGGGTTTTAGGGGACATCATCCATACGGCGCCGGTGAAGGCCGCCCCTGTTTTTTAAAGAGGTTTGCGGTACGTCTGCAGGGCCTTCATGTAGTTGGCCCGTTCGAAGGCGGCGGGGTCGGCGCAGGATTTCTGGCTCATGCTCCCCCGCATCTGCCGCACGGAGGTATATCCGTGCTCTTGCATCCAGCGTTCCATCCCCTCAAGGATAACGCCGACCTGGTCCACTCCGTTGCGCAAAAGCGTCGAACACAGCATCGTGACATCGGCCCCCACCATCAGCATCTTCAGGACATCCTCGGCGGTGTGGATACCGCCGGTCGCCGCGAGGTCCGCCTTCAGGCGGCCGTGCAGTATGGCGATCCAGCGCATCGGCAACCGCGTCGCCTGGGGCGTGCTCAAAATGACGTTAGGCACGACGTCGAGGGTTTCCAGGTCGATGTCGGGCTGGTAAAAACGGTTGAACAGGACCAGGGCGCCGGCCCCGGCCTCGTCCAGACGTTTGGCCATGTTGGCCATGGAACTGAAAAAAGGGCTCAATTTAACGGCGACAGGGATGTCGACGTTTTGTTTAACCGCTTTGAGGATGCGGATATATTCTTCCTCAACCGCGGCCCCCTCCGTATCGGCCTTGGCGGCCAGGAAATAAATGTTCAATTCCAGGGCGTCGGCCCCGGCCTCCTGGAGGTTGCGCGCGTATTTCGTCCACCCGCCGCTGGAACATCCGTTGAGGCTGGCGATCAGCGGCACCTTCACGCGCCGTTTGGCTTTGCGGATATGGTCCAGATATTCTTCGGGCCCCACGACAAAATGCGATAGTTCAGGAAAATAGGACAGGCTTTCCGCGTAGCTTTCCGTGCCGGCGGTCAAATGGCGGTTCAACTCCCGCGCTTCCAGGACAAGCTGTTCCTCAAAAAGAGAATGCATCACCACGGCGGCGATGCCCTTGTCTTCCAGTTTGGCGATGTTATCGACGGATTCGGACAGAGGAGACGCGGAGGCCACCAGGGGGTTCTTCAGCTTCATGCCCAGATACGTCGTTGTCAGGTCCATACATTCAATCCATTCAGCTCTTCGCCGGCTGGTCAACGGCGGCCGGGGCTTCGGAACCCGCTTGGGCCATAGCCTGGTAGGTCTGCCAGCGCCGCAAGACATCCTCCTGGGCGAGCTGGATCAGGCGCTTGGCCTCCTCGGGATTACTTTTGACCAGCATCTTGAATCTGTTTCCCTTGTACGCATAATCCTTGAGCGGGATCTTCGGGTCCGGGGAATCGAGGACCAGAGGGTTTTTCCCTTCCTTAAAAAGCTGCGGGTTATAGCGGAACAACGGCCAATAGCCGCACATCACGGCGTCCTTCTGGATCTGCATGCCCGCGGTCATATCGATCCCGTGGGCGATGCAATGGCTGTAGGCGATGATCAGCGAGGGCCCTTCGTAGCGCTCGGCCTCGATAAAGGCCTTGAGCGTGTGTTCGTCCCTGGCCCCCATGGCCACGTTGGCCACATAAACGTGTTCATAGGTCATGGCCATCCGGGCCAAATCCTTTTTCCCGAGCTTCTTGCCCGCGGCCGCGAATTTGGCCACCGCCCCCCGGGGGGTCGCCTTCGACATCTGGCCGCCGGTGTTGGAATACACCTCGGTATCCAGGACCAGGATGTTCACGTCGGCCCCGCTGGCCAGGACATGGTCGAGGCCGCCGAACCCGATGTCATAGGCCCAGCCGTCGCCGCCGATGATCCAGACGCTTTTTTTGACGAGCGTATCGGCCACGCTCAAAAGATGCACGGCCTCAGCGGATTTGTTCTTGATAATCTTCGTCTTTAACAACTCGACGCGCTTGCGCTGTTCGAAAATTTCCGCTTCGTCCGTCTGCCGGGCGTCCGCGATCTCCCGGACCAAGGCCGAACCGGCTTCGGGTTCGAGTTTACGCAGTAATTCCAGGGCGTACTGTTTTTGTTTGGTCAGGGCGATGCTGAAGCCCAGCCCGAACTCCGCGTTGTCCTCGAACAACGAATTCGACCAGGCCGGCCCGCGGCCGTCTTTGTTCTTTGTCCACGGCGTCGTCGGAAGATTTCCGCCGTAGATCGAGGAACATCCCGTGGCGTTGGCCACGAGCATGCGGTCGCCGAAGAGCTGGGTCGCCAGCTTGATATACGGCGTTTCGCCGCAACCGGCGCAGGCGCCGGAGAATTCGAATAACGGCTGGAGCGACTGGACCCCCCGGACGGAGGACTGCTTGACCAGGCGCCGGTCGACCTCCGGCAGTGATTCGAAAAATTCCCAGCTCGCCTTTTCCTGTTCCCGGATCGGCGCCAGCGGCATCATGTTGATGGCCTTCAGCCGGGTTTCCATCTTGTTCTTGGCCGGACAGATGTCCACGCAAATGCCGCAGCCCGTGCAGTCTTCCGGGGCGACCTGGATCGTGTAATTTTGTCCGCTGAATTCTTTGTCTTTGCAGGGGATGGAAAGGAACGCGGACGGCGCGTCCTTTAAAAGGCCGGGGGCATAAATTTTGGTGCGGATGACCGCGTGAGGACAGACGACCACGCACTTGCCGCACTGGATACAGACCTGGGGGTCCCAGACGGGGATATCCTCGGCGATATTTCGTTTCTCCCATTTGGTCGTCCCCACCGGATACGTCCCGTCGGCCGGCATCGCGCTCACCGGAAGCTCATCCCCGCAACAGGCCATCATTTTGGCCGTCACGGTCTGGACAAATTCGGGCGCCTTCGGCGAGACAACGGGCTTGCGGGGGATCTGGCTGGTCACCTTCCGCGGATAATCTATCTTGTGCAGGTGCGCCAGGGTATGGTCCACCGCGTCATAGTTCATCCGGACGACCTCTTCCCCTTTTTTGCCGTAGGTCTTCTCGATCATCGTTTTGATCGCCTGGATGGCCTCTTCGCGCGGCAGGACCCCGGAGATGGCGAAGAAACAGGTCTGCATGATCGTGTTGATGCGTCCCTGCATCCCGCTCTCGTGGGCCACCTGATACGCGTCAATGACGTAAAACTGCAATTTCTTCTCGATGATGGTCTGCTGCACGTGCTGGGGAAGATGGTCCCACACTTCGTCCTTGCCGTAATGGGCGTTCAGCAAAAATATCCCGCCTTCGTCCAGTTTTTCCAGGACGTCGTGGCTCTCCAGGAACGTGAACTGGTGGCAGCCGACAAAGTTCGCCCGGGTCACCAGGTACGTGCTGTGGATCGGCTTGGGCCCGAAACGCAAATGGGAAATGGTCATCGAGCCGGCTTTCTTGGAGTCGTAGACAAAATACCCCTGCACGTAATTGTCCGTGTTCTCCCCGATGATCTTGATGGAACTTTTGTTGGCGCTCACCGTCCCGTCCGCGCCCAAGCCGTAGAAAATGGCCCGCACGCCCGAGGCGCTTTCGATCGTGAACTTCGGGTCGTAGGGCAGGCTCGTATGGGTGAGGTCGTCATCGATGCCGACGGTGAAATGGTTGCGCGGCTGTTCTTTTTTCAGCTCATCAAAAATACCCTTGATCATCGCGGGGGTGAATTCCTTGGAGGAAAGGCCGTAGCGGCCTCCGATCACCGTCGGTAGTTCCCGGAAACGGCCCCGCGCGCGCGATTCGTAGATGACGTTCACCACGTCCAGATACAGCGGTTCTCCCGAGCTCCCCGGTTCCTTGGTCCGATCCAGGACCGCGATCTCCCGGACGCTCCCGGGGATGACCTTGAGGAAATGTTCCGCCGAGAACGGCCGGTAAAGACGGACCTTCAGAAGGCCGACCTTTTCGCCGGCCTCGTTCAACTTGTCGACCGTGTCCTGGACGGCCTCCGCGCCGGAGCCGATAATGACGATCAGGCGCCGGGCGTCCGGCGGCCCGTAATAATCAAAGAGCCGGTAGGAACGGCCGGTGAGTTTCTGGAATTTTTCCATGGCCTTGGCCACGATCCCCGGACACCGCTCGTAAAAAGGATTGACCGCCTCCCTGGCCTGGAAAAAGACGTCGGGGTTCTGGGCCGTGCCGCGGATGACCGGGGCGTCGGGCGTCAGGGCCCGTCGCCGGTGGGCCAGGACCAGGTCGTCGTCGATCATGGCCCTGATCTGCCCGCCGCTTAACTGTTCGATCTTGTTGATCTCATGCGAGGTGCGGAACCCGTCGAAGAAATGGAGAAAAGGCACCCGGGACTCCAGCGTGGCGGCCTGCGCAATCAGCGCGAAGTCCATCGTTTCCTGCACGTTGCTGGAGGCCAGAAGGGCGAACCCCGTGGCGCGGGCGGCCATCACGTCCGACTGGTCGCCGAAGATCGACAAGGCCTGGGCGGCCAGGGAACGGGCCGCGACGTGAAAAACGGTCGCTGTCAGCTCCCCGGCGATCTTGTACATGTTGGGGATCATCAACAGCAGTCCCTGGGAGGCGGTGAAGGTCGTCGTCAACGCCCCGCGCTGCAGGGCGCCGTGGACTGTCCCGGCGGCGCCGGCCTCGCTTTGCATTTCCTGGACGAGCGGGACTGTCCCCCAGATGTTCGTCTGGCCGGCCGCGGTCCATTCGTCCAGCAATTCCCCCATCGTCGAGGAAGGGGTAATGGGGTAGATCGCGGCCACTTCGTTGACGCGCAGGGCCACGTACGCGGCCGCTTCGTTACCATCGATTGTCACTCGTGTTTTATTCGTATTGGGCATAAAGGAAGTCCTGGTTAAGTCTGTTTTATCCCGGATTATTTTTTGTCTAATTTAAACCGAAAACCCCTTAAAGTAAACGAAAAAATCGTTTCTCTTTGTCCGGCGCGGTCAGCAGATCCGCGGCAGTTGTTCGCCGCTGAGCGTGTCCAGGACGCGTGTCGCGCCGATGGTGTTTTTCAAAGTCACGACGCCTTCCGGCCGCGCCGCGCACAATCCGATGCACTGGGCCTGCGCGCCCAGAGGATGGTTGCGCAAAATCTCAAGACATCGCCCGGTATCC
>DPIG01000025.1 GCA_003522725.1 Candidatus Omnitrophota bacterium | reverse complement strand
TACTTTCTGCTCCCCGTAGTAACTCAACAAACCCAATGAACTCAATAAACAAGGCTGTTTGTTATGAGCTTACTTACACTACCTGAACTGGGTGAAGGAATAGAGAAAGCGACGGTGGCCTGCTGGCATTATAAAGTTGGTGACCGTGTCCAAAACGACGATGACGTAGTGGAGGTTGTCACCGACAAGGCCGTGTTCAACGTCGCGGCCGGCGCCTCCGGCACCTTGCGGGAGATCCTGGTCAGAGACGGTCAGGAAGTCAAGGTCGGCGAAGTTCTCGCGGAGATTCAATGAGTAAACGACGCGTATTGTTGATGTACATCACGAAGGTTTCCGGCCACCGGCAGGCGACGGTCGCCATCCAGCAGGCCCTGCGCCAGATTGACCCGCAGATAGAAGTGCCGGCCATCAACGGATTCGGATATACCTATCCTATCCTCGAAAAGATCATTAATAAGGCCTACCTGAGCGTCATCAAGCGGACCCCAAAGGTCTGGGATTATCTTTACGACAATCCGAAAATCTTTAAGAATTCACAGTCGATCCAGAATTTCCTCCATAAAACCAGTCACGAGAAAATTGAGAAGTTGATCCGGCGCCACCAGCCCCAGGCGATCGTTTGCACGCAGGCGTTCCCCTGCGGTATGGTCGCGGATTACAAGATGTCGCATAATCTCGATATCCTCTTGATCGGCGTCCTGACGGATTTTTCCCCGCATTCATACTGGGTCAATGAAGGGGTGGATTATTACGTGGTCCCTTCCGAGGAGGTCAAGGAGCGGCTGGTGGCCAAGGGGGTCGCGTCCGAGCGCGTGCGGGTCTACGGAATTCCGCTGCGTCCCAGATTCAACGAGCCGGTCGACCGTAAGGCGATCGCCGAAAGAATGGGGCTGGATCCCGCTGTCCCGACGATCCTGGTGATGGGCGGCGGGCAAGGCTTGGGGCCGATCAAAAAGATCGTCAAGTCACTTGGCAAGATGAACATGTATGCCCAGGTCATCGTCCTTTCCGGCGTCAATAAAAAGATTTTGAGCAGCCTGCGGTGTTACGCCGCAAAGGCGGATAAAAAGATTTTGGTCTTTGAATTCGTCAATAATGTCGAAGAATTGATGGAATTGGCAAATTTGATTATCACCAAGCCCGGAGGCATGACCACCGCGGAAAGTCTCACCAAAGGGCTGCCGATGGTCATTGTTAATCCGATCCCGGGCCAGGAGATGCGCAACACCGACTTTTTGATCCAGCAGGGCATCGGCATCCGCGTGTATGACGTCGATGACATCGGTGGAGAAGTCGAGGTGCTCTTGCGTTCGCCCGAACGTCTCGCCGCCATGCGCAAGGCGGCCCTGGCGCACGCCAAACCGTATGCCTCTTTGGACATCGCGCGGTTGATCCTGGGGAAACCCGGGCAACAGGCGCCCGTCACCCAATCTCGCTGGACGCCGGAACTTACCGAAAGGCTCCCTGAGGCGAAGCATGTTTAAATATTACCTTTACAGATTCGCCCGTTTTTTGGTCAATTGTTTATCACTGGCGACGTCCTACAAGCTTGGCATTATTCTCTCCGACATTCAGTATGTTTGTTCCTTCCGTGACCGTCGCGCGGTGCGTAATAATCTGAGGCGAATTTTGCCGTCGGAGGCGGATTTATCAGCCAAGACGCGTGAAGTGTTCCGGAATTTCGGGAAATACCTGGTGGAATTTCTTCGGATGGACGGGATGGTCGATAAGGATTTTATCGCGCGCCGGGTCAAGATCGAGAATATCGACCGGATCGATCAGGCGCTGAAAAAAGGCAAAGGGGCCATCATCATGACCGCGCACATCGGCAACTGGGAACTCGGCGCGGTCTTGTTGAACATGCTCGGGTACCAATTGATGGCGGTCGCCCTGCCGCACAAGGAGCGGCCGGTCAATGATCTCTTTAACCACCAGCGTGAGGTCCACGGGATCACGGTCGTGGCGACTAATAACGCCATCCGCAAGTGCATGGAGCATCTTAAGAGTAACAAGATCATCGCCATCGTGGGTGACCGCGATTTCACGGTCAAAGGCGGCGAGTTGATAGATTTTTTTGGGGTCAAGGCATTGATCCCTAAAGGGACTGCCACGTTTTCAAAAAAAACCGGCGCGCCGATCATCCCGACATTTTTGATCCGCGAGCCGGATAACACGTTCCGGCTTTCCATTCTGGAGCCCATGTTCCCTCCGAAGGACGCGGATGAGGAGGGTGTCCCGGAAGAAGAATCCATCCGCAGGATCATGCGCCGTTATCTGACCGTGATTGAAGACCAGGTTCGCAGGCATCCAACACAGTGGCTGCTTTTTCGCGAATTTGCGGTTTCTTCGGTCTCTTCCGTTTCCTCCGGTTCCGGAGAAGCGGAGGGATCCAATAACCAGCATATGAGGGGCCAGCCTGATCGCAGGCAGGAATTATCCGCGTATTGATTATGGCAAATATCTGCGTCCTTATTCCTGTTCTTAACGAAGCCCAGGCTATTAGCGCGGTGGTCAGCTCTCTGCGGGCGTGCAGCCTCGATGTCGTGGTGATCGATGACGGTTCCACGGATGATTCCGGCGCGATTGCCCGTCAAAATGGCGCGACCGTTATCCGTCATGATGTCAAGAAAGGGAAAGGACAATCCCTGCGCGATGGTTTCCGGCATGCCCTTGAACACGGTTACGACGGGGTCATTACGATGGATGGCGACGGGCAGCATGACGCGGCGGACATCGGACAATTCCTGGAACTGGTCACCAGGGAACGTCCCGGGATCGTTGTCGGCAACCGGATGGCTGATCCCCGGGGGATGCCCCGCGTGCGATATCTGACCAACCGGTTTATGTCATCGTTGATCTCTCGCGCCTGCGGGCAACGGATCCCCGACACGCAATGCGGGTATCGATACATCGATTCCCGCGTCCTGCGCGAAGTGCCTTTGGCCAGCGACGATTTCGAGATCGAGACCGAGATATTGATGAAATCGGCCAAACGCGGATTCCGCATCGATTCGGTGCCGGTCACGACGATCTATCGCGACGAAGAAAGCAAGATCAACCCCTGGAAAGACACCGTTCGGTTCATTACGTATTTCATAAAAGAAATTCGTTCCCCGGCGCGGGAGAATAACCAAATTACAAATAACAAATCACAAACAATACCGAACAAACAATGACCCGAACGGTCACAATTATAGTTTTGGACTTGGGATTTGTTTGTAATTTGTGGTTTGTCTATTGGAGTTTTAGATGGCAACCAGGAAGATTTTTTTAACGGCGGAAATGGATAACCGGCTGTTTTACGGCAGTCTTGTGGTTTCCTTCGCTGTTCACGCGGCGTTTATTACGGGGTCGTCCTTATTCACGCAGAGCATCAAAATTTTTGAGAAACCGGTACGGACCATCGAGGTGACTTACGACGCCATCAAGAATGATCCCAGGCCGCAGCCGCAGAGCGTCTTTAAGGACGTTAAGATCATCAAAACCAAAGAACCTCCCTCGCCGCCGCCCGATGTGAAAGTGCTTTCCAGGAAGCACGACGATATTTTTTCTTCCTTCCAGAATGATCTTCATGAAGTGACAAAATCCGCGCAACGCGTTGAATTAAGCGAGAAGGACTTGCCCGGCGCTAAAAGTTTCGGCGGCGAGCGCAAGATATCCGTGCCGCTGTTGCAGTCCGAGAAGATCACCAACCCCAAATACCTCAGCTATACCCAAACGATCCGCCAGCGGATTAAACAGCGGGCTTATTATTATGCCGACAACCCGGATTTTGCCTCGGGGGAGGTTTATCTGACCTTTGTGTTGTCTTTTTCGGGCGCTCTGGAGGGAGTCAAAATCATCAAGGAGAAAACCCGTTCCAACGCCTACGTGCAGAACATCGGGATGCGCAGTATCGAGGAATCCGCGCCGTTTCCGCCATTTCCGCCCGACCTGGCGTTCCCGGAGCTGACCTTTAACGTGATCATTTCTTTTGAGCTGACGGACGAATAGGGCGGACGAATCCCGTTGACTCATTAAAGAATGTTACCCGGAGAGATTTTTAGCATAAGAGTTATCAAGAAGCAAGTTGTAAGATTTTTTCGATCTTTTTGTTGATAATTTTTTTGAGTTCAAAAGGGTTAAGGGATTCGAATTGTTGAGTGAGTTTGTGTTTGGCATGGTTTGAGACGTCAGCCGGA
>DPIG01000060.1 GCA_003522725.1 Candidatus Omnitrophota bacterium | reverse complement strand
GCGATCATCCTGCTGGTTTTTTGTTTTATGCTCTACGGCGGCTCCCTGCAAAACGGGTTTATGATCGACGATTATTCCATGATCCTGGACCTCGCTTCCATCGATCATTGGCAGGCTTTGCTGATCCCCGCCCAGATGAAAGATTCCCTGGACCCCGGCTCACAGTTTGTTTTCCGTCCTGTTTCAAACGTTGTCCGCCTGCTCCTCCGCCATTTTTTCGGGGACCGTCCCCTGTATTATCACCTCGTCAACATTTTTCTTTTTTCTGTATATTGTTTTTTGGTCTACATCCTGCTGCGCCTGCTGACCGGGTCCTCAACCCTGGGCCTGTATAGTTGTTTGTTTTTTTGCGCCCACCCCATCAATACGATCCCGGTCAATTATTTGACCGGGCATGAGATCCTCCTTTTCGGAATTTTTGGCATACTCAGCCTCATCGCGTTCTTGCGGTATGCCGAAACTAAAAGCAAAATCGCGTTAGGCTTGAGCGTGCTTGGTTATATCCTGTCTTTCTTGACACAGGAGATCATGCTCACCCTCCCGGCCTATATGTTCACCATCCTTGTTTTGATCAGGAAATGCCGATGGAAAGAGGCCTTGCGTGTTGTCGCGCCCTATTTTTTCACCGGATTGCTCTATGTCATATCCCGCCTGACGTTTGCCTTGCCTGAATTTGATGGCCTGTTATATCACGCGTCGTCCCAGGCGTCGAACCCGTTAACCTATCTCGGGATTTTAACTGACCTGGTCCTTTGGTACGTCGGAAAATTGTTTGTACCTGACAATATCATCCTGATCCGGGGCATTCATTCAATCCCTTTCGCGGCTGTGATCAGAAATATTTTCATCTTAGGGGCATTATTGGTTTGTTTCACTTTCCTTATAACCCGCCGCCGCGCGAGCCTGAACCTTTTCGCGTTGACCTGGTTTTTAACGGGGTTGATCCCGGTCGCGGTTTTGTGCCTCATTTATCCGGCCATGGGTTTTGTCATTGAACCACACTGGTTTCTTCTCTCATCCCTGGGATTTTTTATCCTGGGGGCCAACGCGTTGGCGGGGATCAGCCGGGTGGTTAACAAAAAAATTACAGGTGTTATTTTCCTGGGGGTTATGGCGGCCCTGTTTTTAAAGACCCAGGAATATCACGGCATCTGGAAGGACCAGAAAACGTATTGTCAATATTGGTTGAATGTGTCGCCGAAGAATCCCGCCCCCAATTTCTGGCTGGCGGAAGCGTATTGGGTTGAAGGGGACTACGAAAACGCGCGGCATTTCTTCGCCCGGGCGATCAGCGGGGGATTCATGGATTGGGGAGTTTATTCCAACCTGGGGATGATCGCCTTTCAGAAAGAAGATTTGTCGTTAGCCAAGCGTTATTTGACCAGGTCGCTGGAGGTCAACCCCCGGGCGGCTTCGGTTTATAACAACCTGGGGACCGTTTATCTGCGGGAAAACGATTTGCCCGCGGCCGAAGGATATTTTGATCAGTCCCTTGAGATCGACCCGCGTCTGGTTGAACCACGGCTGAACCTTGCGGAAATCGCCAGGAGGTCCGGGCACATGGAAAAGGCCATGCAAATTTATGAGGAGGTCCTGCGCGTTGATCCAGGGGACATCGCGAGCTTGTATTTTCTCATTGAGCATAATCTGCAAAATGATTTTCCAAAAGCCGAGCAATTGAGCCGCCGGCTGTTGAAGAGCCGGCGGAATATCAAGGCCGCCACTTTGACGGACCTAGGCAGTCTCTGGGCCGGCCGTAACCATATCTGGTTGGCCAGTTTGTTTTATGAGCGGGCTCTCAAGACGGACCCTTCCTATAAGGAAACTTATCTGGAAACCGGCAAGTTACACGGAAACCTTGGGCACTGGCCCGAGGCGATATTAACCTGGGAATCCGGCCGCAAGCTGGACCCTTTGGACTCAAGGTTTTCAGAATTGATCCAGGAGGCCAAAAGATTGCAATCCCAAGAGGCCAATTCACCATTAACCATTAATTGACATTAACATGAGTATCCGTGCTCAAAACGCCCTCACCCTGACTGAACTTTTGGTGTCCACCATCCTGATGGGGATCGTGATGACGGGGGTGGCCGCCTTCAGCCTTTTCGTCAAACAGGCGCGGGATTCAACCGGGTCGGGAACGATCCTCGCTGTGCAGACGGCGACCGCGATGCATTACCTGGTCGCAGACGCCAACAAGGCGGTGGGGGATAGCGGCGACCGGGGCATTATTACGTCCTCAGCATCGACAGGAGGCATTTGTTTCCGTTACGATAATAATAATCCTCCTACGGCAATTTATGCTGATGATATCTGGTCGTGTTATTATGTGGGTAGTTCGTATGGTCTTCACAAGTGCGGGCCTACCTCACCGGTTCCACCCACCAACGGATCCCAATGCAACTCACCAAGGATAAAATTAGTTGAACTTGCAGATCGAAACTATTTCAAAGTTGTCGACGACGCCGATGGCAGGTTTCAATACGTGGATATCACGCTCAATACGATCGCCGATCGCGGCCGGCCGGCTGATACGATCGCTAACCCGACGTATCAACTGTTCACGCGTATCAGCCCTCCCGCGCACGGACGGTAATGGATTTTGAGGGAATGAAGCAGAATGGATCGGGGGGGGATCGAACCCCCGGCCTCTTCATTGCGAACGAAGCGCTCTCCCAGCTGAGCTACCGACCCATGAAAGTGGCCATTATATTATCAAAACAGAAACACATTGGCAAGGTTTTGTAGGAACACTTTATGCACCGCTTTTACTGCCCCGAATCGAATTTTCAGGACCGCAAGGTCGTCATTACCGATCCCAAAGAGTTGCATCATCTGCGCAACGTCCTGCGTCTTAAAAAGGGCGACACGTTGATGATTTTCAACAATCAGGGCGAGGAGGCCACGGGACGCGTCGACACACTCCAGCCTGCGAAGGCCACGGTCGTTATTGAATCCGTCCGCAAAGAAAGCGCTGATCTTCCCGTCATGCTCCTGGCCTGCGCCGTCCCGAAAAAGAGTAAATTTGAATGGATCATCGAAAAGGCGACGGAATTAGGCGTGGATGAAATTATCCCTTTGCAGACGAAAAGGACGGAAATCGATCTGAAAGGAGATCGGTTGGCGAAAAAGATCGTCCGTTATCAGGACGTCGCGGTCAATGCCGCCAAGCAATCCGGACGCCTGCGCGTGCCGGTCATCCATCCGGTTACCGATCTTGCCATGGTCTTGAAATTTTTTCCCGAAGGGACAACCGTTTTTATCCCCAGCTTAAGCGGCGAGAGGAAGAATATCCTGGAAGCGTTCAAGGCTGTGCCGTCGCCCTCGCGCGTCGCTTTTCTCATCGGCCCGGAAGGGGATTTCACGCCCCAGGAATACGATCTCGCCCGCGCGCGCGGCTGTGTGGCCGTCTCGTTGGGGGAAACGGTCCTCAAAGTCGAGACCGCGGCCATCACGGCCGTCGCCTGCGCCAGTCTTTTTTACTTCGGCCTGCGCGCGGGTCAGGACCGCCATGCGTGACCCCGACGCCGGAACGCCCTTATCTGAAGATTGGAAACGGAAGGCGTTCCGGTCGGCCCAGCACAAATCTCTGATTTGTGCTGGATTGGTCCCATACAAAATATTCATTTTGTGTGGGAGATTTCGCCCCGCGGGGCTCCACCCGCAACTGCGCCGCGCGTATCTCACCGATGTGGCGGCCGTCTTTTTCCTCGCCCTTTTTCTGCGTTGTTTTTATTGGTGGTTTCTTAAAGGGAATGACTTGTTTTATGGTCACCCCGGCGGCGATGTTATGTATTATCAACGCTGGGCGGGAGAGATCGCCGACGGCCACTGGACGGCAAGCGCCCTGTTCCGGGGGCTCCCGCTGTATCCGCATTTTCTCGCTGTCTTGGATCGCCTGACGCTTAATAATACGGCGCTGGTCCGGGCGTTCCATCTGGCGTTGGGGGCGGTGAATTGCGGTCTTACCTACATCCTCGGACGGACGCTTTTTTCGAGAAAAGCCGGGATCTTGTCCGGTGTCCTCATGGCGGTCAGCTTTACCGGCATCCATTATGACTGGCTGATGATACCGGTGCCGCTGTTGATATTCTTAAGCCTCGTTATTGTCCTGGCATTTTTGTCCGCTGGTTCAATGGGTCTTCCACGCGCGCCGCGCGAGCGCAGCGCGCATAGCGAGCGAAGCGAGTGGTTTATCCTCGGGGTGTTGATCGGCATGGCGGTCCTGGGCGACGGGAAGATGCTAATCTTTGCGGTTCTGGTGTCGGCCGGCCTTTTTTTAAAAGGGAAGAACAGCTGGCGCTGGCACACCTTGAAGGTCGTGCTCCTCCTGGCGGCGGGGGTCCTGTTGTTCCCGGCGGCCAATGGGCTGCGCAACAAATTTTTTGGCGGCGACTGGATATGGGTCAGTTCCCAGGGGGGCTTGAGTTTTTACGTGGGCAATAACTCGTGCGCCTCGGGTTTTTTCGAGAACCCGGGGTTCATCCGCCCGACGCATGAAGGCCAAGACGAGGACCAGGCGATCGTCGCGCAAACCGTGACGAAACGGACACTGACGCCCGCGCAGGTCAGCGGGTTCTGGCGCGGCCGGGCCCTGGAATTTATTGGCGGCCACCCGTGGGAATATGGGCGGTTGCTTCTGCAAAAAACGCGGTTGTTTTTAACGGAAACGGAAAACAGTTATGACCTGGACCTGTTGCTGCAGCGGGAATGGAAGGTGAAGGCGGACATCAACCCGTTCTGGCTGATGGCCCCTCTGGCGGTGGCGGGGATGATCGCCTCCCGACGGGTTCCGGGGACGGGGTATGTCAATTTATTGATCCAGAGCCAGGCGTTGATCAGCCTGATCTTTTTCCTGACCCACCGCCACCGCGCCACGGTTCTGCCGTTTTTAATCGTTTATGAATCCTATGTGATCTTTGAGCTGGTCCATCAGTTACGTATGAAAAATTTTAAGTTCGTCGCGGGGGTGCTGATCTTCGTCGCGGGCTGGGGATTATTATTTCGCCCGCAGGCGATGGCGCCTAAAGACGTCGATTTTTACCGGCTGACAAAATCGGCTGCTGTGCGTGAAGACAAGAAAGATTTCTCCGGCGCGCAGGCGTTGTACCAACGGGCGCTGGAGCTGCGTCCGGCGGACACAAACGCGATGTATAACCTGGCCAACGCGTACACGCGCTCCGGCGATTGGGCATCCGCGCGCGTGTATTATGAAAAAATTCTTATCCTTAATCCTAATCAAGTCGACGCCCTGTACAACCTCGGCTTCGCGCAGGCCCGGGAAGGAAATGATGATGCGGCTTTTGCCACCGTCCAGAGGCTTTTGCCGCTACAGCCCGTCAGTCCCGACGTGTTATTCCAAGCGGGAGTAATCGCGCAAAAACTGGGGAAATGCGCGGAGTCCGGAATGTATTTTCAGCGCCTGCTGCGGTTATACCCGCGATTGAAAATCCAGGTTGATCCCGTGTTAAACGCCTGCCCGTGACACTCCCTCGCAATAATTATTATTTTTCTATTCTCAAGGCCGTAACCTAATTGATTTCAACCAGTTATTGCTGTTACCCGCCGGATAATTTATTGACATCGTATGGGGAGTCTTGTATAATTTTGTCTCCTTTGGGGGTTTCGTCTTTACGAACAGTGAAGGTAAGACGAAGGCCAAATTTTATCCCAAATTTTACGACAGTAAAATTTGCCCCGAAGGGGTTGCACGACAAAATCTTCATCGGATTTTGTCGGCTTTGCAAGGTAATCCCGGATTTTTTGATGCGTGCTTTATGCAAACGTAAAATTTGGGATATCCCGCAAAGCAGGACAAACTCAATAAGAGTTTGTCCTTGCGGCCTCTCACTACGTTCGAGGCGAATTTTTCTATCGAAAAATCCGGGATCCCGACGGGTGTCGGGAAAAATAACAACCCAAATTTATGTTCACGCATGTCTGTAGTCCCCCGCAGCGGTTCCATAAATTTGGATTTTAGGGGAGGGCAAGATGGTAGAGCAGAAGAAGACTGTTGACCTGGAGAACCGCAAGAAGGCGCTGGAGCTGGCATTATCGCAGATCGAAAAGCAGTTCGGCAAGGGGTCCATCATGAAGATGGACGGGACCACCCACATGGAGATCGAGGTGATCCCGACGGGATGCCTGGCGCTGGATGCCGCCTTGGGCGTGGGAGGGGTCCCGCGCGGGCGCGTGATCGAGATCTACGGCCCTGAATCCTCGGGAAAAACCACGCTGACGTTAAGTATCATCGCGCAGGTTCAAAAAGCGGGAGGAACGGCGGCATTTATTGACGCGGAGCACGCGTTTGATTCGACCTACGCGGGCAAGGTCGGCGTCAAGCTTGACGAGCTTTTGATTTCCCAGCCGGATACCGGCGAGCAGGCGCTCGAGATCGCGGAAACACTGGTGCGGTCCAACGCGGTTGACCTGGTGATCATCGATTCCGTGGCGGCTTTAACGCCCCGGGCGGAGATCGAAGGGGATATGGGCGACGCGCATATGGGGTTGCAGGCGCGGCTCATGTCGCAGGCTCTGCGTAAACTCACCGCCGCCATCAGTAAATCCAAGACGTGCATTGTCTTTATCAACCAGATCCGCATGAAGATCGGCGTCATGTTCGGCAACCCGGAGACAACGACCGGCGGACGCGCGTTGAAATTCTACGCGTCGGTGCGCATCGACCTGCGGCGCATCGAGTCGATTAAACAGGGCGAGCAGTTTATCGGCAACCGCGTCAAGGCGAAGATCGTCAAGAACAAGGTGGCCCCGCCGTTTCGGGAAGCGGAATTCGAGATTTATTTTGACGAAGGCATTTCCCGCTCCGCGGACGTGCTCGATCTGGGCGTTACTTACGATATTATCCAGAAATCCGGCACCTGGCTGGCGTTCGAGAATGAAAAGCTGGGGCAGGGCAAGGAGAACGCGCGCAAATTTTTGAAGGAAAACCCCAAAATTCTGGACAAGATCGAGAAGATGATCCGCGCGAAGACCCGTGAAGCGAAGTAGATCAGTCAAGGATACCGTACCAGAGGCGAAGAATTATATTTACCGGCTTCTGAAGATACGGTTTCGCAGTGAACGTGAAGTCCGCGACAAGTTGCGTCAGAAGGGGTTCAGTGAGCCGACGGCCGATGAGGCCGTCGGCTATTTTAAGGGCATTGACCTGGTCAATGACCGGCTCTTCGCCCAAAAATGGATCACCTGGCGCCTGGCCAAGCCGTTCGGCCTCAAACGCGTCAGGCTCGAGTTAAAGGAAAAGGGCGTCGCGCCGGAGTTGATCGAAGAACAGTTCGCGCAAGTAAAGCCGGATTACGCGGAAGAAGAGGTCGTCGCGCGTTTGGCCAAGCGCCAGGCCGCCAAACACAGCGGTGTCCCGCGTGAAAAAATGAAGCAAAGGGTTTATGGGTATCTGATGCGCCGTGGATTCAATCCCGCCGCCGTATTCAAAGCCATCAAAGACATATGACATTAACCTCTCGCGAGATCAGAAAAAAATTCCTGGATTTTTTCGCGTCCAAAGGGCATACGGTCGTCGCCAGCGATTCGGTCGTGCCCAAAGACGACCCGACGGTGCTGTTTACAACGGCGGGGATGCAACAGTTCAAACGCCAGTTCCTGGGCTACGTCGGCGACTACACCCGCGCCGCGTCATCCCAGAAATGTTTGCGCACCGACGACCTGGACAAGGTCGGGAAAACGGATTTTCACCACACGTTTTTTGAAATGCTGGGAAACTTTTCCTTCGGCGATTATTTCAAGAAGGAGGCCATCGCCTGGGCGTGGGAATTCCTGACGACGGAGCTCAATATCCCCGCGGAAAAGCTTTGGGTTTCCGTGTACACGGACGATGATGAAGCCGAAAAGATATGGCTCAAGGACATCCAGATCGATCCCGGGAAACTCGTCCGGCTGGGGGACAAAAGCAATTTCTGGCCGGCGGAAGCCAAGGAAAAAGGACCCAACGGCCCGTGCGGTCCGTGTTCGGAGATTTTTTACGATTACGGCGTCAATCCGAAATGTACGAACAAGAAATGTGACCCGGATTGCAACTGCGGACGGTTTTCGGAGATATGGAACCTGGTCTTTACCCAGTTCAACCGCCAGGAAGGCGGCGTGCTGGAGCCGCTGCCCAATAAAAATATCGACACCGGCATGGGCCTCGAGCGCCTCGTCGCCGTGGTGCAGGGGAAAAAGAATAATTTTGAAACGGATATTTTTGCGCCGGTAATGGAAGATATTAATGCAATTCTAGATCAACAAATACTTTCACTTACAGAGCAGCGTATCATTGCTGATCATATGCGTGCAATTGTCTTTGGTATCGCTGATGGTGTTATTCCTTCCAATGAAGGACGAGGGTATGTTATTAAAAAGCTGATTATTGACGCGATGGATATTGCCCTGAAAGGGGCACGTCCGGGTAGAAAAATTTCGATTACTCATAAAATGGGTTCTGGCCATGACGCTACAATCTTAGAACCGGTTATTTGGGGTTTAGTACCCACTGTTGTAAAAGCAATGCAGGGGGCGTACCCGGAACTTATTTGCAAGATGAATGATGTTTCCAGTGTAGTGAAAAATGTTGAGGAGGCATATATCCGTGTCAGGAAAGAACGCCTTCCTGAGTTGGAGAATGAACTTCGGCAAGCAGAAAAGGATCCGCAAGAACTTGGCCGGATTGCATTTATTTATAAGGATCGTTATGGTCTGACGGCATCAACAATTTTTGCTGCGATGGAAAATCAGGGAATTCAAGAGCCACTTCTTATAAACATTGAGGAGATTTTTAGGAAACATATGCTGGAACAGCAAAGAAAATCGCGCGTGGCCAGCAGGATGACCGGTGACGTTTTCCTGGAGGGGGAATTAGACGTTGATATTCCAAAGACGAAATTTGAAGGATACGAGTACACACAAAGTACGGGCAAGGTCTTACGGCTGTTCATTGAGGATCGGAACGTGAAAGAGGTTTCCAAAGGCGACCGGGTCAAGGTGGTGCTCGACAAAACACCGTTTTACGCGGAAGCCGGCGGACAAGTGGGCGACACGGGATATATCGTGGGTAAAAATGCCGATAGGCTCCCTTCGGGAGGAAAAATCCGCGTAGAAGATACGCAGAAGTTCAATGATGTTTATATCCACCGCGGTGTTGTCGAAGAGGGGTTACTGCGCGTTGACGAGACGGTCGAAACAACAATCGATGTCGAACGGCGTCAGGCCATTATGCGCCACCACACGGCCACGCATCTTTTGCAGGCCGCGTTGCGTGAAGTTTTAGGAAAACATGTTCAGCAGCAAGGGTCGCTGGTTGCCGAGGACCGGCTGCGGTTTGATTTTGCACACCCCAAAGCGGTCAGTAGGGAAGAACTTAAAAGGATCGAAGACCGCGTGAATGAGCATGTCGCGGCCGGTATTTCGGTCCGGAAGGAAGTCCTGGATATCGAAGAAGCCAAAAAAAAGGGCGCCTTGGCCTTCTTTGCCGAGAAGTACGGCGACAAGGTCCGCGTCGTTTCCATCGGCGATGTTTCAAAGGAATTTTGCGGCGGGACGCATTTAAAGAACACCAGAGAGATCGGGATTTTTAAGATCGCCTCCGAAGGCGCGGTCGCGCAGGGGATTCGCCGTCTGGAAGCGAAGACTGGAAAAGAAGCCGAGTTTTTTATGCAGAAAGAAGAGGCCCTGAAGCGTGAAAACATAGAACTGGCTAAAACGAAAGAGCGAGAAAGAGAGTTAGAAAAAAAACGTTTTGATGGGGTCAGATATTCTATTGATACAATAGTGAGCACCGCTGAAATTGTGAATAATGTTAGGATTGTTTCTTATACTCTTCCAGATGCAAGTTCTGAGCTCTTGCGTAAGACTGCCGATTTGATTAAGCAGAAAGTAGCACCTTCAGCTGTCTTGGTAGGTACTACAACGAGCGAAGGTTCTTCGTATGTAATCGCTGTGACACCTGACTTAGAAAATAATGGTATTAAGGCCAATGAAGTGACAGATGAAGTAAATAAAGAAATTCCGGGTGGTAGCGGTGGCGGACAACCCCGTATGGCACAGGCGGGTAGTAAAGATATCAATTGGGCAAGATCTGCTATGGAAAAAGCGACAAAAATTTTGAAGGAGAAGCTTAAAGTATGAAAATATTGACGCAGACCGGCGAGGGTATCCAGGCGCTGTATAACCGGCACTTGAGTTTTCGCAAAAAACATGTCGAAGAAAAGGTCCGCGGGATCATCGAGGACGTCCGGCTTTACGGGGACGACGCCCTCATCAAATACACGCGCAAGTTCGACAAGGTGAAGCTGACGGCCAAAGAACTTCGGGTCGCCGAGAACGAGATCAGCGGCGCCTTCCAGAACATCACCAGCGACTTTATCAACGACCTGAAGGTCATCCTCAATAACGTCACGGTCTTTTACAAGAAACAGGTTTCCAAAGGATGCCGGGTCCGTAACGACAACGGGATCCTCCTGAAGGAAATCGTCCTGCCGCTGGACACCGTCGGGATCTATGTCCCGGCGGGGACGGCGCCTTTGATATCCACCGTCTATATGACCGCGGTCCCGGCGCGGGTGGCCGGCGTCAAACGGATCGTCCTTGCCACGCCGCCGGATAAAGAGGGCCATGTGAACCCGTATATTCTGGCCGTGGCCAATCTCCTGAAAGTCAGCGAGATCTACAAGATCGGCGGCGCCCAGGCGATCGCCGCGATGGCCTTCGGCACCAAAACGATCCCCCGCGTCGACAAGATCATCGGTCCCGGGAATATGTTTGTGACCGAAGCCAAACGGCAGATCTTTGGTTACGTGGGCATCGATATGCTCGCCGGCCCGACGGAACTGGTCATCATCGCCAACCGTCACAGCGATCCGGATTATGTCGTGGCGGACATGGAGGCCCAGCTGGAACACGTGGGGGGCATGGCCGTTTTGGTCACAAATTCCAAACAGCTGATCCGTCAGGTGCGCAAACGTGTTTCCAAAGGATACGGCATCTATGTGAAGAACATGGATGAGGCTGCCGATATTGTGAATAAGATGGCGCCGGAACATTTGCAGATATTGACGAACAGTCCCGCCAGTGTCGCCAAAAAGATCAGGAACGCGGCGGCCATTTTCCTGGGGCCGTACAGCCCGACGGCACTGGGCGATTACGCCGCCGGCCCGAGCCATGCCTTGCCGACGATGGGCACGGCGCGGTTTTTCTCGGGGTTGTGTTTATCGGATTTCACGAAAAAAAATCATATCATCGCCTATTCCAAAAAGGCTTTGGAAGAAGTGCGCGGCCCCATCGAACGGGTCGCCAAACTGGAAGGCTTACCCAAACACTACGAATCGGTCAACATCCGTTTCCCTGGATAGATGAGGATAATGTCATGAAACAAAAACAACGTCGGGCAAAACTGGAACGCAAAAGCAAAGAGACACAGATCAGGGCCGAACTGAATATCGACGGGCAGGGCAAGGCCAGGATCGAGACCAATATCGGGTTCCTGGACCACATGCTTGAGCTGTTCGCTTTTCACGGCTGTTTTGATTTAAAGATTGAAGTCAAGAAAGCGGATATGCAGGTCGACGCCCATCATACCAATGAAGATATCGGGATCGTCCTGGGCAAGCTTTTTAAAGAGGCCCTGGGCAATAAAGCGGGTATCAGACGCTTCGGCTCGGCCTTCGCGCCGATGGAAAAGACAATTGGCCGCACAGTTCTTGATCTTAGTGGTCGTGGCTATTTTACGTTGCAGTTAGGAAGCGGTGAGGCATTCCAGGCGCCTAAGGATCAGGAAGGCTATTCGATCAAGTATCTTGAACATTTCCTGGAATCATTTGCTCATGGGGTAGGCGCGACGGTCCATGTCAAGATCGAGAACGTTGACGTGGATCTACACACG
>DPIG01000085.1 GCA_003522725.1 Candidatus Omnitrophota bacterium | reverse complement strand
GATGGCATCCTGGCGTTCGATAATATCGGCCACGTTTTTAAGCGGATGCGTCAGCCAGGACCGGAACATCCTCCGGCCCAGAGGCGTTAAGGTGTGATCGAGCGTGTTGATCAACGTGTCGAGCTCCAGCCCGCGCGCGGCCGCCGGAGAGATAAAGACATAATCGTCGTCGTTGTACAGGGCGATGCGGTCAATGTGTTTAAGCGGCTGTTTGTTCATCTCCCGCAGGTATTCCAGCAGCGCGCCGGCGCTTGAAACCGCCTCCGCGAGATCTTCAATGCCAAAGCCATTGAGGTTATGGACGGTAAAATGTTCGCACAGTGTCTTTCGGGCGATATCCAGGTTGAAGGACCATTCTCCGTAAGGGCTTAACGCGATATTTTTCGCGCGTAAAAGCGGGTGCTCAAAAATGGATTTAATTTTCGCTTCGGTTTCCTCCCCGAGAGGGTAAACGCATTCGTAAACGGGGAGCTTGGCGATGAGTTCCGCGAGCCGGCCGGAATCAAGAGGATACTGGTTCGTCTGGATCGTGCCGCTGACCGGGTCGGTAAAGGCGACGCCGACGGTTTTTAAGTTGGGGTATAAACACAGAAGATAGCGGGTGTCGCTATTTTGTTCGTCGAGATACGTCCCGGCGGTGATGACGCGGATGACGTCGCGCCGGACGATCCCCTTGGCCAGCGCGGGNNGCGGGGTCTTCCATCTGTTCGCAGATGGCGACCTTGTATCCGGCCTTGATGATCCTGGCGATGTAATTGTCGGCGGCGTGGTAGGGCACCCCGCACATGGGGATTCTGCCGGCGGGGGTTTTGCCGCGGCCCGTCAGAACAAGATCGAGAGTCTTTGACGCCAGCCTGGCNNGATGGAGCGGTACTGCGCGAGCATAGGGGTTTCTGTCATGGGGGATGACCTTTTGTTGGCGGGATTTTAGCATAAATAGCGAATGATGGGAATATAAAACTGGGCGCGCAGGGCAGTTTCCGGATACCCGGGTACCCGGATAACCGGATATCCGGAGACTTTAGCAAACAATCATTCCTTGCCGCGCTATCTATGCTATACTTTTGGTGTGAATAACACGCGTCCTCAAACAAGACGAATGCCCGGTTTCATCCCGCACCCAGTCCGCCACAATTATTGGCGGACGGGCGGGATTCCGCCCCACGGGTGTAAGAGACCGCGGGGCTTCACCATCATGGAGCTCATCATTGTGGTCATCATCATCGGCGTGCTGGCCGCCGTCGCCCTGCCGAGCTACCGCATCCAGATGTTGAAGATGAAGAACCAGGAGGCGATCCGTATTTTAATGGCCGTTTGGGAGGCGCAGAAGGAGTATTACAGGGAAAATGGAACTTATACAAATAATATTGCAGATTTAACCATCGATATTCCAGCATCAAAAAATTTCGTCTTTGTCGCTTGGAATGCTGTGTTTTCAGGAATATGTCCTCCACAAAGGCAATTAGCTTGTGCTGTTAGCTTTGATTCGTCATATTTTTTGGAAGTATTGGTGGATGGCCGGATTGTATGTCTGGCTGGGGGTGCTCTTTGCGCAAAGATGGGCTTCTCCCCTTGTTAAGGTGATGGCGATTGTTCTTCTTGGTTTGGCGGTTAAAGCAAATAGTTGAAAATCTTTATTTTTTGTGGTATCCTTTAGTAGGAAAGTAGGAAATAGTAGGAAAATATCAAACATCGGAGGAGAATTTGATGGTTACACGCATGAGAGAAAAGGGGCAGGTCACGATTCCCGCAGAGATACGGGAATCCCTGCATTTGTCGAAGGATTCTCTCTTGTCTGTCGCCCGGGTCGGCGACGGGATTTTGTTGACACCCGGCCCTTCAGTTTTTGAATCCGCCTCGGCAAAGTTTTCGAAAATGGCGGAAGACAAAGGCATTACCCTCCAGAATCTCCTGAAGGATTTGAAAAAAATCCGGCATAAAAAGTCGTAAATGGTCCTTCCTCAATACAGGATTTTTTTCGATACGAGCGTGTATATTGCCGCTTTGCTTTCCCCCGGAGGTGCCGCGGGAGAACTCGTACGTTTGGCTGAAGCCGGTGTCATCCGGATGGTCGTTTCGGAAGAAGTGATCGTTGAGGCTGACCGGGTCTTGGCCGGGAAGTTCCCGGAGCTGATCCAGGAAAGCCGCGGATTATGGAAACATCTCAACCCTGAAATGGCGCCTGATCCGACGGAAAGTCAAGTCAAGCCTTTCTTAGAGAAGCTCTCCAAAGGCGACGCTTCGATCCTTTGCGCGGCCCATCTGGCCAGGGTTTCAGCGTTTGTCACATGGAATACCCGCGATTTCATGGCGCAGGGAGTTGCTTCCCTGGTTGATTGTCCGGTGGTTGTCCCGGCGGATTGCCTTATTCTTTTCAGGGGATGGATTGCCCCTTTTTTGCGTTAAAATCATTGTCCTTGAAAATTCAAATATATAGTTTGGTTTTTCAATGATGCGGAAAAGAAGCTGCCGGATTCAGATGGAATTCTCCGACCTGTGATGGCAATTTTCATTTTAGGCCTGGCGTTTGTCGTTTATCTGGATGCCCGGAATTCTGTGGCGGCGTATCAAGCCGGGCCCCGGCCGCTGCTGCTGTTTAGTAGGGAGAAGATCAATAATATGATATACTACCGCTATGAAAATAACGCCTGAATTAAAAAAAGAACTTAAACGTATTATGTGGGACTACTCCGTTGATGAAAACACCCTGTGGGCTATTTGGGAAGGGAAAAGCGCGACGTTTTCATTAAACAGAAATAAACTCCGCTCACGTTTGCTTCTAAGTACGTCCTGGTATAGATTGCTGGACTGCCTGGGGCTCAATGGCCTTAAGGAAGTCCTGACGGATGAGGTGATCAATTCCATCTGGATCAAAGACATCCGGGAAAAATTTATCTACGCTCAAAAAGCCCTCCATGGAATAGTCAATGAAGTGGCCTTCCGTTGGGGGGAATTGAACCATTTTCCCCTATTTTCCTGCGTTGATAATGAAACGAATATCCTGTCCAACAAGATCAGCTGTATCAGCCGATATGAGGTGAAAGACATCGCCGATATTTGGGTCCTGGCCAAACGGTTATCCTTTTCCTGGCGGGACATTATGAGTATCGCCGGTCAAAAATCTCCCGTGGACCCCGTTGAAGTCTCAAAAATTATCAAAACCCTGCCGCTGGAAGAACTCAAACTCATCAAATGGGCATTTGATGTCAATCTGGATGAAGTTTATTCCGACCTTCAAACTATCGCCGGGGATATTCTGGTGGGGCGTCCCAATACATTAAAGGATTTTTAAATTTAGCCGCGAACAAATGAAATTCCCCGCCCTGTGATGGTGATTTTCGTTTTAGGCCTGGCGTTGGTCGTTTATCTGGATGCCGCAATGTTGCGGCGTCGCGATGGGCGGTTGTTCAACAAGGTTTTCGCCGTCTCCCCGCCGTTAACGTTTGTCATGGCCGGGCTGATATTATTCCACCTGGCCGTTGTCGCGGATTCCCCCACGAATTTGCCCCCGTTTATTTTCGTTGTTTTGTTGGCCGTTTATCTTCTGCGCCGGGTCCGTTTTCAACAATTGGCAGGGACAGGCAAACCTGTCCCCCCGGATGAGGCAGGGGGATATCCGTCCTCCGTCCTTGTTTCCGACGCGTATAACGTCATCCTGATCTGGTTTCTGGCCATGGTCGTTATCGGCGCTTTTTTTAAAAGCGCCGGGGAGGTATTTCCGGCATTTGAATCCCCCATGGGGCGGCTGCTTCTTTCCGCGGTTTTTTCCTCGACGATCGCGCTCATCCTGATCGCCAGGGCGTCACAAAAATTCTCCGGCCGTGGGTTCCTTTATAACGCCGGATTGCGTAGAGGCGGGAGATCCGTCATGGAAGTGTTTGTTGTCCCGGCGCTGGCCGGGTTGTTTTTTGCCGTTGTTTCTTCGGCGATCATCTGGCTGCGCCACACGCAGCCGGTGACCCCGTTAAGCGAGGTCATCGAGGCCACGACGTCGACTTTCCTATTCGCGATTTTTCTGGTCATGGCGATCCTGATCGCCCCCTTGATTGAGGAGATCATTTTCCGCGGATATTTCTTCCACGTCATCAGCCGGGCCAGGGGCGAACGGTTCGCCATTTATGTTATTTCCCTGGTGTTCGCGTTTCTTCATGTCGGGCAATATTGGGGGGACTGGGCCGCGATCGCGATGGTCATGCTGTTGGGCTTCGCCCTGACGATCTTGCGCGCCCGTACCGCGACAACGCTCGCCAGTATCGTTACCCATTACGTGTATAACGCCGGGGTGACAATTGTCCCGTTTTATTTCTCAAGCTAGGGGCAAGGGGCATGGGGCATGGGACAAGGATTTATCTTGACCCTTGTTCCTTGCTACTTGCCCCTTGAGCATTACGATTTTAAAGCTTCATAAAATGTTGACAGGTTTGGGCAAATGTATGAGAATGCTATCTACTTGGAGAGTGGTCAGAGATCAGTGATCAGTGTTCGGTATTGAACTACTGACCACTGACCACTGACCACTGACTTATGAAAAACATTTATCTTCTCAAAGACCTCGCCAAGTTAAGCGGCCATTCGACGCATACCCTGAAATATTATCTGCGGCTCGGGCTCTTGAAAGAGATCGGCCGCTCTCCGGCGACGAGTTTCCGTTACTTCGACGATTCCTCCTGCGAACAGTTAAAGAAGATACGCCGGCTCCAGAAGGAGAAATATTCCCTGAAAGAGATCTGCGATCAACTGGACAAGTCTCATGATTAGAAAGTGTATTTTTATTTTAATGATGATCATTTTGGCCGCGGGTCGGCCGGCGATTGCGCGGGCGCAGGTTTTGAATGCGGTTTCCAATAGCATTTTGGAATCCGATCAGCCTGGAATAGCAGAGTCCATGGAAGCGGCTTCTCCCAAGGTCATCAAAACGACGCTCGATACGCTGGATGTCCAGGAGATGGATATCCGGGAGGTCCTCAAGCGGATCGCGTTTCAGAGCGGCCTGGAGATCGTCACCGACGAGGACATCAGCGCGCGGGTGACCATTTATCTGAAAAACGTCGATGTCTTTGACGCCCTGCGGATCGTCCTGGAGACCAATAACCTGGCCTACAGCCGGGATGCTTCACCGGCGGGTTCATCTGCCGGCGAACCGGCCGGTGAACAAAACACGGTTGTGCATGTGATGACGGCGCGGAGTTTTGAGAGCCGTTTCGGTTATCCGTTCAGCCAGAAGGTTCAGACGAAGATCATCCCGCTGGCCCACGCGCGGGCCGAAAAGGTAAGCGCGCTTTTGGAGAAAATGAAAGGCGAGGCCGGCAAGGTCATTTACAGCGAAGGCACAAAATCGTTCATTTTGATCGACGCTCCGCGGCAACTCGCGTCGATGAGCGATCTTGTCCGGGAGATCGATGTCCCCGTGGAGTCCCGGATATTCGAGTTGCGTCATGTCAAAGCCAGGGACCTGGCCCCGCGCGTTCAGGAATTTTTGACCCGGAACGTGGGGAGGATCGAATTTGGCGGCCGCGAAACGGGTTTGACCGTCGAAGATACGCCGCAACGCCTTGGCGAGATCGCCAGGCACATTGAAGAGCTGGACAAGCCTGCCAGGGAGGTCCTTCTTGAGGTCAAGATCCTCCAGATCATCCTTAACGATGAGAACCGGCAGGGGGTTGACTGGGAGGCGATCGTTTCCGATTATCAGAGCCTTCCCTTTACGGGGTTTGAGGGGCCGGGGACCGGTATCCTGGGCGCGGGCACGGTTTCCGAAGAGGATTATATTGTCCTCCTGGATGCCCTGGACACCGTCGGGATGCTTAACACGGTATCGAATTTGAAGATGACGGCGGGCGATGAAGGTCCTAATGAGATCCTGATCCGGGCGCAAGACTTGCTGGCGGATTTTGAGCCGCAAGAGCCGCAGGAGGGAATGTCCGCGAGAGCGGCGGTGCTTTACGGCGTTGGTTCGAGCCTGGGCGGCGACGAGCAAATTATGTTGAACATCCAGCCGCAGGTGCTCGGCGAGCCCGCCGGGGAGAAAAAAGAGTTAACGCTCAAGCTCCAGGAGGGCGCTACGATCGTTGTCGGCGGTTTATTTAAAAGTGTGCAGGTCGAGGCAACGCGCAAGATCCCCTTGCTCGGCGATCTGCCGTTGCTGGGTTTCGCGTTCCGGATGCAGGGCCAACGCTTGCGGGAAACGGAGATCATCGTCTTTTTGACGCCGAAGGTGATTGTGAAAGAATAGTGGTAAGTAATCAGTCGTAAGTCGTAAGTGGTAAGCAAATAAAAGAAAAGTAAAATGTATCAAAATTTATGACAACTGCGATGAGATTCAAAGAAATATTTTATAGTTTTTTGCCGAGAAAATTTTATAAAGTCTTTAACTTACGACTTACAACTTACGACTTACGACTAAAACTGATTTGGCTTGTTGTTTTGTCTCTCGCGCTCTTCGCAAGCGGCTGCGCGACAGCGCCCGGCGGGCGCGTGACGGATTCGCGCAAACGGATCTACCTTAAGGACCTCTGCGACCGGTATTCGCTCCCCTGGCAATGGGACCACATTTCCCAGACGGTGGACCTGAAAATAGAAGGTGTCAGCGTCCGTATTTTGGCCGGGAGTAATATTTTGTTGCTGGGCAAGGAACAGGTCAGGTTAAATACTCCCGTGATGATCGAGGACAGCTCGGTGATGCTGCCGCGTGATTTCAAGGTAAAGGTGATGGACAGGTTCCCGAAGCTCTTCAGCGCGAAGGCGCCCTCGCGGGCGATGCGGGCCGCCCGGGGTCCGCGCGTGTTCCGGAAGTTGCGCGAGGTCGTTATCGACGCCGGCCACGGCGGCAAGGACCCGGGCGCGATCGGTGTCACGGGCATGCAGGAAAAAACGGTCGTCCTGGATGTCGCCCGGCGGCTGAAAAAACTGCTGGAGGCCGCGGGGGTCAAGGTGACGATGACCCGCCAGGACGATACATTCATTTCCCTGGCGGAGCGCACCGCGATCGCCAGCCGGTCGAAGGCGGAGCTGTTTGTCAGCATCCACGCCAATGCCAGCCCGGTGCGCGGCGTCCATGGCGCGGAAGTGTATTGCCTGAAGGATTTAGGAACGCTGGAGAAAAATGAGGCCCAGCGCCAGGCGAACCATAAATTGATGTTCAAGAATCTGGCCATGAAAAAGGGTTCTTTGAGCCTTGAAGATATCATTGAGGATATGCTTTATACCCACAAGCAGAGCGTTTCCCCGGTGCTGGCGGAAAACCTGGTGGACGGGGTGGCCCAAACGGCCAAGGCGCAGGACCGCGGGGAGAAGCAGTCGCGTTTTTTTGTTCTGCGCAACACGCTGATCCCGGCGGTGCTGGTGGAGATCGGTTTCGTGACCAACCCCAAAGAAGGGCGGCTGCTCAAAACCGATGATTACCGGCAAAGAATCGCCGAGGGGCTGGCGAAGGGGATTCTGGGGTACGGGGATGGACGGTGAGAAAGAAAATAGTACAGGGTCAAGGGGCAAGGAATAAGGGTCAAGGAAGAAAACCTTGACCCATGACCCTTGCTACTTGCCCCTAGCGGAGAGGGACATTGTGGATGTATTTGAATAACAATCCTATTGGCGTTTTCGATTCCGGCCTTGGCGGGCTGACCGTCGTCAAGGAATTGATCCGCCTGCTGCCCCGCGAACACATTGTCTACTACGGGGACACCGCGCGCGTGCCGTACGGGACCAAGTCCCGGGAGGCCATCATCCGGTTTTCGCACGAAAATATGCGCGTTCTTTTGAAGCGTAACGTCAAGATGGTGGTCGTGGCCTGCAACACGTCTTCGAGCTACGCGCTTGGGATATTGCGGAAACATTTTCATTTGCCCATCGTGGGCGTGATCGACCCCGGCGCGCGCAAGGCCGCGGAGGTGACGCGCAATAAAAAGATCGGGGTCATCGCGACCCCGGCGACGGTCAACAGCCGTTCTTACGCGCGAGCCATCGCCCGCCGCGACCGCGCGATCAAAATATCCAGCCAGGCGTGTCCCTTGTTTGTCCCGCTGGTGGAGGAGGGGTGGCTGCGCAAGCCCGTGACCACCGCCGTGGCCCGGGAATATTTGGGGCCGTTACGCCGGTCCGGCATCGACACGCTGGTATTGGGGTGCACGCATTATCCGTTGCTGAAAAGTGTTCTTAAAGACGTGATGGGCGCGAAGGTGGCGCTGGTCGATTCAGCCCACGAGGTCGCCGCCGAAGTCAAGCGCGTCCTGCACGAGCGCCGGCTGCTGCGGACTTCCGGCGGGCGGGCGCGGCGCGCGTTTTTGATCAGCGACCGGCCGCAGCAGTTCGAAAAAACGGCCAGGGAGTTTTTGGGATATAATATCAAGGCAGTGAAAATCTAGTTGACCGCGTATTTCGTATCTCGCATTTCGTATCTCGTTTGATGTCTGGCGCAGGATTTACGAAATACGAGCGACGAGCGACGAGCGACGAAATCATGTTTGAGCTTTCCGTCAAAAGTCACATCGCCTCCGCGCATTTTTTGAGAGGATACCAGGGCCGGTGCAAGGACCTGCACGGCCACACCTGGCACATCGAGGTCGTGATCGCGGGTGATGATCTGGACCCGGTCGGCATGGTGGCGGATTTCGCGGTCTTAAAGAGGCAATTGAACGAATTCCTGATGCCCGTCGACCACGTGTGCCTCAACGACCTGGAGTATTTCAAGGGGAACAACCCGACGACCGAAAACATCGCCAAATACGTTTACCAAAATTTTGCCGGGGTGGTCGCTCCGCTGAAGATCAAAAGGGTGCAGGTGTGGGAGTCGGAGACTTCGAGCGTGGTGTATTACGAGTAAAGAGGCAGAGAAGGAGAGAAACAAGAGACAGGAAGCAAGAAGCAGAGAAAAAATAAAAGGTCGAAATGATCAAGGTAATTTCACGTTTCGGATGTCTGCGATTTATTTTTTTCTTTGCCTCTTTGTATCTTGTTTCTTTGCTTCTTAAATTATGAAGGCAGTTATTCTCCTCTCCGGCGGGCTGGATTCCGCGACGGTTTTGTACTACGCGAAGGCCAAAGGGTTCGCGCCGCAGTGCCTGATTTTCGATTACGGGCAAAGGCACCGGGTGGAACTTAAGAAGGCTACGGCAATTGCCCGGCAGGCCGGGTGTCCGTGCCGGGTCGTTTCGATCCGTCTGCCGTGGGGCGGGTCGGCCCTGCTGGAGAGGACAACCCGCTTGCCGCGCAGAAAAACAATTGACCCCGGGGAAATCCCGGTCACCTACGTGCCCGGCCGCAACATTATTTTTTTGAGTTTCGCCGCCTCTTTTGCCGAGGCGGCGGGTGCCCGCGCAATTTTCATCGGCGCCAACGCGCTGGATTACTCCGGCTACCCGGATTGCCGGCCGGAATTTTTTCGGGCGTTCCAGCAGGCGCTCGACCGGGGGCTGAAGGCGGGCGTTCAGGGAAAGAGAATCAGGATTTACGCGCCGCTTCTTCGCAAGACCAAGGCGCAGATCATTAAACTGGGGCTGAAGTTAAAGGTCCCCTACGCCCGGACGTGGTCGTGTTACAAAGGCGGGCGCCGGCCCTGCGGGACGTGCGACAGTTGTTTGCTGCGCCGCCGGGGATTTGAAGAGGCGGGCGCGGCGGATCCGCTCGTTAAAGAAGCAGAGAAGTAAGAAACAAGAGGCAAAGATAAAAAAAGATGCAGAGAATCAAGATGTAAAGACGCAGGAAAAAAAACAAGGAATCCGGATCAGTTATTCTTTTTTTGAAATATTTTTGCTTCTTCTTTGCTTCTTGCCTCTTTGTTTCTTGCTTCTTAATGGATGAGTATGATTAAAGCCCGAATTTCCGAAATCTTCCATTCCATCCAGGGCGAGGGCAAGTACACCGGCCGCGAGCAGGTGTTCGTGCGGTTCTTCGAGTGTAACATCCGCTGCGCGTGGTGTGACACGCCCGGCGCCATCGGCGACACGACCCGCCATTACAAGGAGTACGGCCTCGAGGAACTGTTCGCCGAGGTCAGAGACCTTTGGCCGGGCTGCCATTCGGTGAGCTTAACCGGCGGCGAGCCGCTGGTGCAGAAGGATTTTATCAAAGCGCTTTTGCCGTCGCTGAAGAAAGAGGGGATGAGGTCTTATCTGGACACCAACGGGGTCCTGGACCGGAACCTCGCCGGGATCATCGATGACGTGGACATTGTCGCGATGGATTTCAAGTTGCCCAGCTCGACGAAATGCCGGCCGTACTGGGAAGAACACGCGGCGTTTTTACGGATCGCCCGGCAGAAAGAGGTCTTCATCAAGGTGGTCGTCTCCAGCGACACGGCCCAGGAGGATATCGCGCGTTGTGTGGAGCTGGTCGCGGGCGTCGACCCGAACATCCCCCTGGTCTTGCAGCCGAATTATTTCGAGCGGCAAAACGGCGCCCTGGACCGCTGCCTGGATTACCAGGACTACTGCCGGCAATATTTGACCGACGTCAAGGTGATGTCGCAGATGCACAAGGTGTGGAAAATTCGTTAAACTGTAGGGGCAGGCCTCGTGCCTGCCCGAATAATCAGGTGACGGGCGGCCACAAGGGCCGCCCCTACATTATCAATTCAGGAAACCATTATGAAAAATAAAAAATCATCTTACGAAGACCTGCAAAATAATATCCGCGGCCTCAAGATGCCGGCCATCGAGGTCTGGGACAATAAATACCCGGACCGGGATTACGCGGTGCACCTGTCCACCCCGGAATGCACGTGCATTTGTCCCAAAACAGGTTTGCCGGATTTTGTGACGGTCAACGTGACCTACGGGCCTGATAAAACGTGCGTGGAGTTAAAGTCATTCAAGATGTACATCACGGCCTTCCGCGAGGTCGGGATCTTTCACGAACACCTCGTCAATAAAATCCTGGACGACGTTGTCGCCGCCTGTCATCCCCGCTGGGCAAAGGTGGAGGCGGCCGTGAACCCGCGCGGCGGGATCACGGCGACAGTGGCGGCGGAGTACCAAATGAAGCCTGGACTTACGGAACGAAGTGAACGTAAGTCCAGGGGCTGAATTTGGCCCTTGACAATTTGGCCAAATTGTCAAGGACGTGCTCATTGAAGAGGGAAAGGGGTTTTTATGACACGAATCGACGGCCGCAAGTTTAATGAATTACGTAAAATTAAAGTGACCAAAGATTTCGTCAAGCACGCCGAGGGGTCATGTCTCATCGAATTCGGCCACACGCGCGTCATCTGCACGGCGAGCGTTGAGGAAAGCGTGCCGCCTTTTTTAAAAGGCAAAGGCACCGGCTGGGTGACCGCTGAATACGGGATGCTGCCCCGCTCCACGGACACGCGGATGAGGCGGGAGAAAACGCTCACCTCCGGGCGGACGCTGGAAATCCAGCGGTTGATCGGCCGGTCGCTGCGCGGTGTGGTCGACGTGGAACAATTGGGCGAGCGCACGGTAAAAATCGACTGCGACGTCATCCAGGCCGACGGCGGCACGCGCACGGCCTCGGTGACCGGCGGCTTTATCGCCCTGGCCCTGGCGCTGCAGAAAATCAAGAAACAAAATCTGATCGGCCGTGTCCCTTTGACTGATTACGTGGCCGCGGTGAGCGTCGGCGTCCACAAGGGACAGCCGCTCCTTGACCTGGATTACAGGGAAGATTCTTCCGCGGACATGGACATGAACGTGGTGATGGTCGGCGCGGGGAAATTCGTGGAGGTGCAGGGCACCGCCGAGAAGAAACCTTTTTCCAAAAAGGAAATGGATCAGCTGCTCGATCTGGCGGGGAAGGGAATCCGGGAATTAATTAAAGTGCAGAAAAAGCATGTGGAAACTATTTAGTCCTCAGTCATCAGACTTCAGTCTTCAGACAAATCTGACGACTGATGACTGACGACTCACCCAATGCACGAACTTATCATCGCCACCACCAACGCGGGCAAACTGCGGGAGATCAGGGAACTTCTTAAGGGTCTCGACGTCAAGATCACGTCTTTGTCCGATTATCCGGACGCGCCCGGAGTCGAAGAGGACGGGAAGAATTTCGTCCAGAACGCGCTCAAAAAAGCGGCCACCATCGCCTTGTACACGGGGAAACTGACGCTGGGGGAAGATTCCGGTCTGGAAGTTAAAGCCCTCGGCAACAAGCCGGGAATTTATTCGGCCCGTTTTGCTGGAAGCGGCGCGACGGACAAGAAGAATAATGCCAAATTATTGCGGTCGCTCCGCGGCGTGTCTTTTAAAAAACGTCAGGCCCGCTACCGCTGCTTCGCGGCCCTTGTCGACGGAAAAGGCGTGATCGACGTGGTCAGCGGCTCCTGCGCGGGTTTGATCGCGCTCAAGGGCAAAGGCAGTAACGGCTTCGGCTACGACCCGCTTTTTTTCATCCCCCGCTACAACAAAACCTTCGGCGAATTAGACCCGTCCGTCAAGGCGGAGATAAGTCACCGCGCGCGGGCCTTTCGGAAAGTAAGAAGGGTACTTGAGAAATACTTAGAATGCAGGGCAAGGGGCATGGGTCAGGGAACAAGGAATAAAAGCCTTGCCCCTTGTTCCTTGCTACTTGACCCTGTCAGAATATTTCCTTCAATATCGTCCCGATCCCTTCTTTGAATCCTTCCTTGAGGACGTCGGTCGTTTTTTCGAGGACCTTAAACGGAAGCGTCTGGACTTTGTGTTGCGGGTTGCGCAGGGTGCCGGTCAGTTTGATGGTGATGTAATCTCCCCCGGAGAGTAAAAGCGAAGGGATCTTCTTGAGCGATCCGGATTCGGCGGCGACCAGTTCCGCGAAAGTGGGCGTGACCTCGAAGTTGATGTTCCCGTCAAGATCGATCCATCCCTGCCCTTTGAGACTGATCGTGGCGCTGTTCATCGCGGCGTCGACGGTCGTGATCTTCCCGTCGGCCACGGTAAAATCCGCCTGCCCGTTGGTGAAAACAACGTCCTTGAATTCCGGGATCAAAAGTATCTCCGGAAGCCCTTCCAGGATGTTCCAGCGCCAGAGGTGTCCATTGGTCACGGACAGCGAGCCGTCGCCTTTCCATCGCGCGGGGTCCGCGGGATTGCCGCTCAAATTAACCAGCGCGGAAAGGCGTCCGGCCAGGAATTTATTTTTAGGGAGGCTGGTTTCGCGCAAGACGGCCAGGTCCAAGCCTTCCAGCGAGCCGGTCAATTGCGCGGCGGGTTCTTCCTGCGTCAGGTCCACCGAAGAAATGAGGTCAAGGCCGCCGTTATAGACGCGGCCGGTGAGGTTGCATTTACTGACGTGCCGGTCGCGCTGTGTGTATTCGATGGCCGGCTCATCGAAGTGAAACCCTGCGAAGGACACCGTCGGCGCACGGGCGGTAAATGTCAGGTCCCAGTCCCGCCACTGCTTCGGCTTTCCTTTAAAGAGGCCTTCGCCGGCGAACGTGCCGGCGGGCTGGAGTTTCGCGATCCGCTCTTTGAGCGCGCCTGAAAACGCGCCCAGGTCCCCGAGGTCCAGGGCAAACGTTCCCCGGATGTCCATGTCCGGTTCGCCGCCTTCCAGCAGATGCACGTCGCCTTTGACATCTGCCCCGCTGTTAAAATATTTCCCCGTCAGGAAGACGATCTGAAAGGCCTGGTTCAGGATCTTCAGCTGGGCGGAAGCGTTCAGGTCTCGCGAAGCCACCTGGATGTCCATGGTGGGCCGCGAAAAGTCGGCGAATTGTCCGTTGAGCGTGTATTGGTTTTTTTGGTAAAGGCCGCGGAGATCTTTCCAGACGACCAGGTCTTTTTGGTAGCCGATCTCCCCGGTAATGCCCGTGATATCGCCGGGGAGCCTGGGGCCGGCGAGGGCGGCGTCGCGGAATTGGGCGTTGAACCGGACGTCCGCGGCCGCGGGATCTTTGGCATCTCCGATGTAAGAGGCCTCGACGACGGCTGTCCCGGAGGGAAGGACATGTGTTTTTTCCGCCAGCGCCGGAAAGGCCGCGAACAATTCTTGCAGGTCAAGGTTGCCGGTTTTCGCCCGGACATTCAAAACGGGCCGGAGGAAATTGATCAGGGAGCCGGAGAGTTGAACGTCGGTCCCCCGCGTTTGAAAGGTCAATCCATCGCCGGCGAGCCGGTTCGTTTCGATCTGGAGCGTCCCGCGTATTTTTTCGATTTGTCCAACGCCGGGGACGCCCTTAAGGATCGCGTCGGTCAAGTGCAATTCGCCGGAATAGAAATATTTATTGTCTGTGCCGTCGGGGTCGTATTGATACGTGAGGCCGCCGTCGGGGTGTCCTTCCAGGGCGATCTGCGGCGTCAATTGCAGGTGAGCGTTCCCGAAATCCAGGTCGGATTCGACCTCGCAACCGCCTTCCCTGCAGGTTGCCAGTGTTTGCCGGCTTTTAAAATCCGTCTGCAGGGATCTTCCCTGACCTAAATCCAGCCGCGCGCCGGATAGTTGCAGGTCGCTCAAGACGCCGAACTTGCCTTTCTCGAACGCGAGTTTTGTTTTTTGCGTCGTCAGGTTTCCGCTTAATTTATGGTCGGCGGAAAACGCCGCGTCCAGCCCGTTGATGTCCAGGGCCGTTTCCAGGCGGATGCCACGTTCATCGTTATGGATGATCAAATTGTCGGCCTGGAAAACTTGCGCGCGGACACCTTTGTTCTCTCCGGTGACCACGCGCGCCTCTTTGAGGACAAGGTCGCCCTGGGCGGAGATCCCCCGCGGTGAAATATCCAGCGAGCTGACCTCGGCGCTGATTTTGCCCGCGAAGGAACGCCCTTGCGCGAGCGTGATCAACGTTGAGTCGGATTCCAGACGCCCGCCGGCCCTCCAGCGTCCTTCCTGACGCGTCAGGGAAACGCCGGTTGCCTGTAGAGATGTGATGATTTTTTTCCCGTCGGCAAGATCGACGTCCATCTTGTCGATGGTCACGCTCCCCTGGGCCTGCAGTCCGCCGCGTTCCCAATTCAGGTTCACATCCAGCGCGGTGAGGATACCATCTTGAAAATGGATCTCCCCCGGCAAAGAAACAAACGACAGATATTGGGCCAGCGCGATACGCTGCGCCATGACGCGGGCGGAAAGCTTGCGCGGTTCGAGGTAATAATTCCCTTTGATGTTGACGGCAGATTCGCGGCGGGGGACTTTGCATCGCAAGGCAAAGCGGATGATCTTGTTGAGCGAGACCCGGGCGTCAAGGTCGATGTCGCTGATCACCTCATGAAAATTCTCCGGCACGGTCTGGTCGGTGTAGGCGATCTCGCCGTTTTTGACGATGATCTTGCGCGGGGCGATGGTCCATGAACTCCCGGGAGATTTTTCCGTGGCCAGCAGATCCGAGAAATTCCACCGACCGGCACTTTCGCGCGTGATTTGTATAAATGGCCCGCTGACGTATATCGACGGGATCAAGATGAGTTTTTTCTGGAACACCGGCGCCAGCAGAACATGGAAGGTGACCTCATCGGCCCGCAGGAAAACACGGTCGGGGGCGTCTTTCTGATAAACGGTCACGTTGCGCACGACAAATCCGCTCAACGGGCTGAAGCGGATCTCGTCGATGGTAACGTTACGGTGGAGGTATTCCTGCGCCTTGAGGATGACGAAGCGCTTGAACTGCACGGGCAAAAAGATGTTCTGAATATAGAAATAAAGAAAATACGACAGGATGAAGACCGTCAGGAGGGTATAGATCGTCTTGCGCGTCCAGTGGATTGAGTGCATCGGGAAGTATTATAACGGGCGGCGGGTTTGTTGGAAAGCAAAAAGGCGTCAAACAACGTGATTTCCGATTTTCCATTTGCCCGCGGGGGATCTTTTTTGTACACTGTAATCATGCCGGATAACCTTCCGCAGAAATCCTACGACGCGCTCTTCGCGGCCATCCGCCGGGAATTTCAGCGGGGTCTGGCCCGCGCGCAGGAGGCCGTGTACCGGCAAAGAGTCATCATCAACTGGCGCTCCGGCCGGCACATCCACCGGTTTTTGGCGCAAGCTCCCGATGCTGAAGCGCCTCATCTGGTCCGCATCGCAAGGGGCATGGATTCCAGCCTGGACGTGGTACGCAAAATACTCAAATTCTACCGGTGTTTCCCGAAACTGCCCAAGAATCCGCCCTTGTCCTGGTCGCAGTACCGGGCGCTGTTGACCGCCCCGGCGGCCCAGCGGTCGTTGTTGCTTAAAAAAGCGATCACCGAAGGCATCGGCTCCGAAGAATTATACGCCCTGATCAGCGCCGGCCGTCACCGCCTGCCCGCCGGGGACGCAAAACCCGCCGGGAAACTGGAT
>DPIG01000043.1 GCA_003522725.1 Candidatus Omnitrophota bacterium | reverse complement strand
GCTACGTAACCCAGCATCCAAAGCATGTCATTTTTGAATTTCGCAAAAGGCGTTTGAAAAGGCCTAATCAAAGACGATATCCCAAGAATAAAGAAGACATTCAAAATATTAGCTCCCACTATATTGCCAAACGATACGTCCATATGCCCCGAGAGAGCCGCGCGGACGGCAACCGTGAATTCAGGGGCGCTCGTCCCGATGGCAACAACGGTCAGCCCGATAACTAAGGGAGATACCTTAAAGGTATATGCCAGGCGGGAAGCCCCTTTGACGAAGGATTCTCCCCCCGCGATTAATAGAATAAACCCCAGAGCCAAAAATAAAATTTCAGAAGTCATGGTTTTCTTCCGGTGCTGTCAATTCTTCCGTGTCACGCCCGTTGAAATCCTCCCGCCTTTTCCTGTTGATAATTAACGGCGCGGATCGGATAAGGGATCACGATCCCTTCCTTTTTATACCGTTCATGCAGCCTCTGGATGAATTCATGCTTTATCAGATACTGATCAACGAACTCCCGGGCCCTTAAAATCACGGTGAAGTTAATGCTGGAATCTCCGAAAGTATGGTAACGGATAAACGGCTCAAAATCCGGGACCCCGCCCGGGACCAGTTTCATCACCTGTTTGGCGACGTCACAGGTTACCTTTTCGACTTTTTTCAGGTCGCTGTCATAGTGTACCCCCGCCTGGACCAAAACCGCCAGCTCTTTGTCCGGAAGACAATAATTGGTAATGACCGCCTGGGCGAGCCGGGAATTGGGGATAAGGACCTCGTTATTGGGGAGCATCTTGACCCTGGTCGTCCGCCAGTTGATGTCGGTCACATACCCCTCTTCCCCGGACTCCAGCTTGATAAAATCACCGACTTTGACTTGCCGCGCCATCATGATATGAAAGCCGGAAAACAAATTGGAAAGCGTGTCCTGAAGCGCCAGGGCAACGGCCAGTCCGCCGACGCCCAAAGTCGCTAAAATAGGCGTGATGGTGATCCCCAAACTGCCGAGGATAATGAGAATTCCGGTCCCGAAAATAAGAATTCTGGAAAAATTTTGGGTTAAAGAAGTGACCGGGAGGGTCGATTCGATCTCCCGTGAATATATCTTTATGACCTTCCCCGCGATATTATTGATGATAATGGTCGCCGAAAAGATGCCTGAAATCAATAAGAATTTCCCTAATGTATCGGCGATGTCTTCCGGAATGCTGGAAATCCTGATGGCAAAATATATTGCCAGCATCAACAGCCAAATGAGCGAAGGGCCCTTTATTGCCGAAATGACCACATCGTCCAGGGGAGATGCTGTGTCCCCGGCCCAATTCAGCAAACGCTTGAACAGGATTTTTCTGGCCGCATACCCCGTCACAAAAACTGCGCTAAAAATAATTAAAGGGATCGAAGCCGCGATAAATCCATGAAACATAGAATTGATGTCCGGGTCCATTCCCCCTCCTTTTAAAATAAAAAAAGCCGCCTCTGGAATCAAACCAGATGGCGGCCCGACCATCGCAAAGCATCCTCTAGAGTTGCCCCCTAGACCCGTATCGTTCTTTAAATTTTTTGTATTATAGCTAAAAGTTTTTTAAAAAGCAACGGCTTGTTTTCAGCGCGTTTTTTTGGGAGCGCCTTTTTATAAATTAATGCCTTTTTCCGCGGGGGTGATGATGCCGACGGAAACGACGGCCTTCAGGCATTCTTCCACCGTCCACCCGGGGTCGAAGGTCTGGGAAGGGCGGACGACGAAAACGAACCCGGACGCGGGCGTCGGGGACGTGGGGATAAGGACGAACAGGAGGTCCTCGCCGGTCGTCCGGCTCTTGATGGAGCTCATGACGAACGCGGGGACCCACAGGCCGTCGGGGTTGAGCCGGACCAGCAGGGCTTTCTGGAACGCCTGCTTGCCCTTCTCGCCCACCGCCAGCCCCTGGGAGAGCTGTTTGCCGACGGCGTAGATCGTCTTGATGAACGGGATGCGCTGGCTGATGCCCTCCAGAAGACGCAGAAACCGGTGGCCGATGATATTGCTCGCGACCAGCCCGATGAGATACAGCGAAAGAAGCAGGAGCAGGATGCCCATGCCCGGGACTTTGCGCACCTGCCAATAGTTGCTTAAAAACCCGATGATCTTTTTGTCGATGAGGACGTAGAGCAGCTGCACGGCCAGCAGGCACAGCAAAATGGGGATAACGGCCAGAAGCCCCCGGAAGATGTACATGCGGATATGCTGAAAAGAATTGTGCATGGGATTGATCGTTTACTTTAGCGCGCCTATCTTATAAAACTCTTTTGGGTTTGTAAAGACAATTCAATGTTTTGAAGCGGTATCCGGCGTCCCGCCTCCGGCGAGGCTCGCCGAAGGCGGCCACAGCCGCGCCCGGCCGGCGTCGAGGAGATCCTGGTTCAGGTAGTTCCCTTTTTCGGCGACCAATGCCGGGTCGCTGAAATTCAGGGTAACCCCTGCTCGCCCTCCCTGGGCTCGCGGGGTGCTCGCGGCTTCTCTGGATTGTGGAAGCCGCGGAGCATAAAATATATCCGTTAGGTAGCGTTCGTATTTGTCGGTGGTGTCCTTGTGGGTCTTGATGACGATAAGATCGCACCCCTTTAGCCGTTCCTCCACGAAACGCTTGGCGCGTTTGCCCTCGGGCGTATTGATCTCGGGACAGTCGATGCCCCGCAGCCGAAACTTTTGCGTGATGAACATCCGGAAATTCAGACGGACCCGGGCGATCAGGGTGTCGCCGTCGATGACCTTTTTGACCACGGCCTTGTAGGTGAACAATTGTTCCCTTTTGGACGGCGAGGCGGTTTTGGAAAAGCGGTCATTACGGACACGGACGCAGTCGTCTTTTTTAAGCCGCAACGATTTTATCCGCGTGAACCCCCGGTGTACCCGGAACCCCAGGTCCACCAGCAGGTCCTTCTCCCCTTCGTCCTCAACCAGCGCGAAGGTGTTCACCTGCCCGCGGACAACGGTTAATTGGGGGATCTCCTTTTCCGCGTCTTTTTTGCTGTCACGTGCTTCCGTGGTGGCATGGACCGTCGTGATCTTATCCTTAAGTTCATCGACACTCCATCCCTTGAGGATGTCTTGATGTTCCAGTTGTTTGCGTTGTTTCTCATCTTTAACCGTCATCAAATGCAAGAAATGGCTCCACGGCAATTGCGTCAACCTTGACGCAATCGGGTAAGTCCGGTACAGATGGACGGCGCGTTCCAGCGTCCTTTTACTTAATGAAACTATAGGAACAAGCTGTTCATAAACGTGACCGCCGTATTGGGCCCGGTCTTTGTTTTTCAAGATCTCCCGGTTGACCCAGCGCCCGACGCGCCAGTAGCCCACGGTCACCCTGCCCTTGATATCGAGCTCCATTCTCTTGAGCTCTTTGTTGATATTGGCGGCCAGCTTTGAAATACTGCTTGGGGAGAGAACGCTTTTCGTTTTCATCGGATCCTTTTTTTAGGGGGACACAATACTCATTTCGGAATTAAGTACTGTGTCCCTCTTATGCCTCTTATACTCCGCGTTTATTCATCCCACGCCACGGCGTCGGCGGGCTGGGCGTTGAGGGAAACTTCCGCTTCCCCGGCGGGGGCGGGTTGTTGTCCCGCGGCTGGGGCGCTTTGCCCTCCGGAGGAGGGGGAGGCGCCGGTTTTTTTGGGCATAAAATGGATATTGTTGGCGATGATCCGCACGCGGCTTTGCGTCTTGCCGTCTTTTTCCCAGCGGTCCTGGCGCAGGCGCCCCTCCACGATGATGCCGCTGCCTTTGGTCAGGTATTTGTTGCAGTTCTCCGCGGCCGCGCCCCAGACCTCCACGTCGAAATAGGACACCTCCGTCGTCTTCTCGCCGTTTTTGGTGTACACCCTGTTGTTGGCGAGCGAGAGACTGCACACGGTTTTTCCCGACGGCGTGTACTTTAATTCCGGATCCCTGGTGAGATTCCCCATGATGTTGACGCTGTTAAGGCTCATGTTTGTCCTTTCTTTTTAGGGGGACACAATACTTATTTCGGAATTAAGTACTGTGTCCCTCTTTTATGAGCGAAGTCGAAGGATCGACTTCTACACGTTTAGTTAATGCGCCTGACAAGAATCGAACTTGTAACCCTCTGCTCCGAAGGCAGATGCTCTATCCNNTTCTTCCCTGCCTTCTTTCAAGATACAAATTCGTTTTCAGAGAGCCCCGACTGCCGGATCATGCTCCGCAATGTTCCGGGCGCGAAACTTTTTTGATTGGCGATCACCGTGACCCTGTGCTTTTTGCCATGGACAAGCCCGACAAACTGCTGATGGCTTCCTCTCTGGCGTGACAAGGCAAAACCATGTTTTTCAAGGACCCTTTTGATATCTTTGCTGGAGAGCGTCATTACGAAGCGGAATAAACAATGTCTTCGAGCTTGAAATGTTTGTGAAGGGGGAAATTTTTCAACCTTTTGCCTAAAGTTTTGGCTTCAGCTTTGAAAAATTTGATCCACTCGGCGCGGGGCGCGGGGCGTGGAACAAAATCTTTCACCTCCCCTGAATGGATAACGTCTTCCAGATACACGGCAACGGCTTCTTTCAGATTTTTCTTGGCCGCTTCGATGGTCCTTCCCTGGGAGGCAACGTCCAACTCCAGACACAAAGCGGAATACAGATCTTTTTCCTTTTCAATAATGCTGTGGAGAGTTACTTTGTGCATGACCATCCCTTTCGCTGAATGAAATATACCACATAATCCCCGGCCATCAAAGATGAAATTTCCCTCTTGCGCGGCGAGGGCAGGTGCCCGCTACTACTTCTTCTCCCCTTCTTCCCCCAGATCATCGACCACGCGCTTGACTTCCATTTCGGCTTTTTCGATGCGTTCCTTGCACGTGGTGATCAGTTCGACGGCCTCTTTGACCTTTTCGGAGAGCTCGTCGACGTCGATCTCCTCGTTCTCGATTTTTTCGATGATCTCTTCCAGGCGCTTGATCGCCTTGTTATATTTTGTCTCGGCCATAACCTGGTTTCTCCGTCTGTTTTGTTAATTTTTCCTGACCGCCTCAACGCGGCTGGATAACGCCCCGTCCGCGAGTTCGGTTGCGATCTCTTCGCGCGATGCCACGTCCCTAACGCTTTTGACGACCTTACCCGTGCTTGTCCTGGTCACGCTGAAACCCCGTCTCATTGTATTCGCCGGGTGCGCGATTTCAATGATTCTTTTGCAGGCCTTCAAGCGGTCGTGTTGCCGGGCAACAAGCGTCCGCGCGCCGCGCTTGACGCGGGTCCCGTGAACGGCCAGCGCGTTTCTGCGGCCGCTCAAAAGGACGAGGGGTTTGTATTTAAGTATTTCCTCTGAACGGATCAATTGTTCCCGGTGGCCTTTAAAAAAAAGCGTTGTCCCTTGCTGAAGACCGGCGGCCAGATCCTTCAGGCGCTGTTTGTAGTCCGTCAGCGTCGCCCGCGTTTCATGGATGACGCGCTCCAGCTGTTCGTTCAGTTTTGCCAGGAATTCGTCAACGCGCGTAACGAGGTGTTGGGCGATGGCTGTCGGGGTCTTGGCGTAGGTATGCGCCGCGAGGTCGGTCACGGTGATATTGATCTCGTGTCCGATGCCGCTTAAAACCGGCAGCGGACACGCGGCGATTTTTTCGGCGATGAGCGCGCTGTCGAAACAGCTTAACTCTGCGAGCGACCCCCCGCCGCGGGTAATGATGATCGCCTCCAGCCCGTCGAGGCGTTGCAGTTCGGCGAGCGCGCGGCAGACGTCCTTGGGCGCGCTTTTTCCCTGCATCAGGGTGTTACGCAAGTACACCTTGAAGCCGTAACCGCTTTTGCGCAGTTCGGAAATG